>JAOZRT010000415.1 GCA_029940035.1 Desulfobacterales bacterium | reverse complement strand
TGGTGTTCATGATTCTGATACCCCAGCTTATCATGCTGAATTATTCGTTTAAACCGATGCTGGCACTGAGAGACATCGGCGGTCCCAAGGATATCTGGACCCTGAAAAATTATATTGTGTTTTTTACCAATAAATTGCATATGGCGATTTTTTTCAAAACCATTTGGTCCAGTATCATCGTAACTTCAGTCGCTCTTGCAATCTGCTATCCCATCGCCTTTTACCTGGCCAAAGTGGCCCGCGGCGCCACGGTAGGTTTAGTGATGCTGGGACTGGTTATACCCTACTGGATTAATGAACTGCTGCGTCTTTTTGCCTGGCAGATAATCCTGGCTGATTCCGGCATCATGAACACGCTGCTGATATTCCTGGGAATTATTGTCGATCCGATTAATTTTCGCGCCGGCAACGGTGCAGTGGTTCTAGGGATGACATATGCCTATATTCTTTTTATGGTTTTCCCGATATACAATGTCATGGAGAGTCTGGACCGCAATCAGCTCGATGCGGCCCGTGACCTGGGCGCCTCCTGGCTGCGTATCCACCGTAAAATCGTAATGCCGCATGCAAAGCCCGGCATCGCCGTGGGCTGCACCATGACTTTCATGCTGGCCGCCGGTACCGTAGCAGCCCCGCAGCTTTTGGGCAGCCCCAGCAGTTTCTGGTTCACCCAGGTCATCAACACCAATTTTGAGTGTGCCAACTGGAATCAGGGAGCGGCCTATGCAACACTTTTGATGCTGCTCTGCATTATTTTCATGTTTATTATGCTTAAGATATTCAAGGTCGGTCTGAAAGAGCTTACCCAATGAAATCATCCAAATCTATTTTCAGAATTATTATCGGTGTTTACCTGGCCCTGTTTTTCGCCTATATGTTTCTGCCGCTGATTTTCATGACGATTATCGCCTTTAATGCCAATGATGTTCCCCAGATTACGCCCTGGAAGGGATTTACATTCATGTGGTTCGGAGAATTGGCCAAAGATGAGCAGATGTGGAGTGCTCTGGGAAACAGCTTTATCGTTGCGTTTTCGGTGGTTGCGATATCTGTGCCCATGGGACTGGGAGGCGCCCTGCTGCTGACCAGGCTGCAGTTCAAGGCCCGGGATTTTGTTTACGGAGTCCTGGTTTCGCCCATCCTGACGCCGGGTATTATCCTGGGAATTTCAACATTTCTGTTCTGGGACAGTTATATGAATGTCCCCGGTGGTTTATGGACCGCCATTCTCGGCCAGGCGACCTTTATCACCGCTTATTGCATGCTTCTGATCATGTCGCGCGCCCAGCGCTTTGATCTGACCCAGGAAGAGGCTGCCTTTGATCTGGGCGCAAGCCATGGCCAGGTGTTCTGGAAAATAACCCTGCCTTTTTTGAGACCGGCCCTGATCTCGTCGGTGGCACTGGCCTTTATGCAGTCCTTTGATAACTACAACACCACCCTGTTTGCCATCGGCGTTGAACAGACACTGCCGATTTATATCGGCACCAAACTGCGCAGCTTTATCAGTCCGGCCATGAACGCCCTGGCAGTGATTTTTATCGCCCTGACGATTATCGGTGCGATTATCTATGAATACAGACGTCGGCGTGAATTGATTAAAGTCGGCTAATGTGGGCAGAGGATACGGAAATGAAATTTATGGTATGTTATGATGGTTCAAAGGAAGCCAAAAAAGCCCTGGAACTTGCCCGGGAGCACGCAAAGGTTTGGGGTGCCTCCCTGGAAGTGGTCAATTCAATCATGCGAGAAATATCGTTAAAACGTTCGTTTATCGAGAAAAAAGAACAAGCTTTAGAATATGAGATTAATGAATTTTTAGGCGGTAGTGGCATTTCCTACAAAGCTGAGCTGCTTATCGATACGCTGCGCTCGGAAGAACAGATGGTTCAGTTTGCGGAAAGGGAGGGGATCGATCAGATATTTGTCGGGATCGAAAAAACATCCAAGGTGGGCAAACTGGTATTCGGGTCCACTGCTCAGTATATGATATTAAAGTCCCCGTGTCCGGTGGTTACGGTAAAATAACACTGTGGCAACCCCCATATCGTATATGTTTTACGCCTAACCGTAATCGATTTAAAATCTACAAAAGGTGCACAAGGAAGAAAGCCCCTGCTCTGGAAAGCGGGGGCTCTTTTGTCTACCTAAATTGAATCCATACTATTCTTAAAATATGGTTCACTGCTATGAAGCAATTTTTGGTTCACTTTTTACTAATTTAGTTCATTTTATAAAATATGTCAATCATAGCGATAGTGCCATTTTCTGGATATCCCCCCAGGTGAATTCATCCGGCTTCGCTCTTCGAGCTACGCCGAGACAAGAAGGATGGCATCTATTTTGGTAAACTTAAGCTGCTTATATGTTTATTGAAGCGTTCAATCATTTCTTTGGGTAATTCATAGTGTGACCGATGGGTTTCCCAGACGGATATCACCGTATCAATTGCCTCTCTCATTGTCTGCACGACTAGAAATACCGGGAGTTCTGCTTTTTCCGCTAATTTTTTGAAATGTTTCTCGGTAATTTCTCCGAATTTCTTTGTGTGTGATAATGTCAACGCCAATGTATCATTCGGGATATACGGGACCGTTGAAACAAAATCATAGGCGGGGGATAGGGTTGGCGTAAGGCCATCGTGATAGACAAACGACCAGTTTTTCAGATGCATGTCACCATTGCCGATGATGATGGTGAAAACCAGACGTCGGATAAAGTCAACCAGGCCTTCTTCGCCTGTCAACGTCCACAACATTTTAGCGATATTCAGATAGCTCACTTTTCCATATTTATCTTTCGGATATTGGCCATAAACTTGCGCAAAATCCTCGATATGGATGCGTGAACCATTTTCTTTTCTATCGAATCTTTTCACGGCCAGTGCATTCTTGTCTGAAAAGATGCCTAAATCAGGTAAATTCTTGATCTTGTCCAGTGGTACGAGATGGGTTTCAGGCACAGGGATACCTGCTTCCGCGGCCAGATGGAGCATTGACCACTCATTCTCCGGGGCATGCGCAAAATTTTGTGAAGGTAATTTTACAATCCAATCACCCCCCACCCCTTTTGCCGGGATGGTCAATCCGCCTTTTGATTCCAATATAGCGGAAAATTTAAGTTGTACACCCGCCAGAGAGAATCTGTAAGGTTGTTCTCCCTGAATTGTTTCAGCTTCTCCTCCGCTTTTTTCTGCATACCGGATGTTATCATCCGAACTGGCGATGACTGCCCCGGGGAGGTCATCACCAAGTAACTGCAGCAGCATGTATTCACGTTCCGGTTTTACACCTCCATGCTCCGCGAGGTAGGTCCTCAGATGACCTTCCGGCAAAAGATTAGAGAAAAAGGGATGTAGTTTCATCCGGGTCGGCCTGAACTCAGTCATCAGTTCGCCTGCCATATTGATAAAGGCTTGACTGAGTACCGGTCTTTGGACCTTGTTGATGTAATCTTCACGAAAGTAGAAGATTGCTCGATCACCTTCGAGCAGTGTTAATGTCCCTACCCGGATTTCACCCAATAATATTTCCAGTTCACCTTTCATCCTTCATCCGGTTTCCACATGGGTTCCTGGTCTTGCCCGCCTTCCATCATTGACCTGATAACAGGCGCCAGCCTCCTGGGAACAAGTAATAATTCACGGTCAACAATCCGTGCCATATCAACCACAGTAGATAAACGGGGATCGGTTTCTCCCCGTTCGATTTTGGAAATATGGCTTTGTGGCAAGCCGAGCTTATTGCCAAATTCGGTTTGGTTCAGCCCTTTTTCTTGCCTCGCTATTTTCAATTTGTTTAATATTGAATTCATTTATATATGTTAATGCATATATATAATTACGTCAAA
>JAOZRT010000580.1 GCA_029940035.1 Desulfobacterales bacterium | reverse complement strand
CCTCATCCAAACTTGGCTTTGAACGCCGCTACCATTGACGCAGCCTCCTCCAGGTTATCCGGCCCCAGCCAGACAATCCCGGGGTCTGCCTTGAACCAGGTCATCTGACGCTTGGCATAATGGCGGTGGTCCCGTTTCAGAATTCTGACAGTTTCATCCCAGTCCACCTCGTTTTTCAGGAAAGCGGCCATGTGCCGGTAACCTAATGATTTCATGGACTTCAATTCAGGAGAATAGCCTTTTTCAAGAAGATCCTTCACCTCAGATAGAAGCCCCTGGCCCAGCATAATGTCCACCCGCTGGTCGATGCGCTGGTAGAGGCTTTCACGGTCCATGTGCAGGCCGATTTTGATGACCCGCAAGCGCTGGGGCTCGAACCGGTGCTGCTGCTGGGTATCGGACATCGGCCGGCCGGTGGTTTCATAAATTTCCAGGGCGCGCACGATGCGGTAGGTGTCGTTGGCATGGATGCGGTCAGCGGCAGCAGGATCGATTGCTTTCAGCCTTGCGTGCAGCTGAAGCCCGCCCTGTTCTTTTGCTTCCTTCTTCAACCGCTGCCTGACGCTTGCATCAATTTTTTGGCTCTCGAAAAGGCCGTGGATCAGGGCTTTGATGTAAAGCCCGGTTCCCCCGACGATAAAGGGCAGGATGCCTTTCCCGGTGAGGGCCACTACTTTTGAATAGGCCATGTCGGCGAACATTTCAGCATCGAAATGGTCATCCGGGTCAACCACATCAACCATGTGATGCTTTACCGCCGCCTGCTCCCCGGGTGTCGGCTTTGCCGTACCGATGTCCATGTGCCGATAGAGCTGCATAGAATCGGCGCCGATAATCTCGCCCCTGAATTGCCGGGCCAGTTCGATGGCGAACGAGGTCTTGCCGATGCCCGTGGGGCCACAGACGACGACTGCTAACGGGAGTGTATATTGCTCACCTGTATTCATTTATCGCCGTTATTTACGTGTTTTCTATAGCAAAACCTTCTAAATCCCAACCCGGATAACTGGAATTATGCTTAATACCAAAATCATACACAAACATGATGCGATTTCAATACACAGGTACTATTTTTCCAAATTCTTTGTGGTT
>JAOZRT010000414.1 GCA_029940035.1 Desulfobacterales bacterium | reverse complement strand
AAAAGTGGTTCATTTTCATGATGAATGCTATGGGACCTATACCTCTTATGCGCCCGCCTTTGGCATCGATGTTCCCTTCGAATCCATTCACCTTTTCGAATACCTGTACAACAAGCTGGAAGAACTAAAAAGCGATATAACGCCGCTGAACTATCAGGTGGCCTATCAGCGGCCCTGTTCCTCACGTTTATCTCCGGACAAACATCGGTTTGTCGGTAAAATATTTAACTTGATCGGTGTCGAACCCGTGGACCGTGAGTATGTAGATGAAAATGCCATGTGCTGTGGCTCGACGGTTCTGGGTCAGAGAAAAGAAGGCAGCCGGCAGTATTGCGGTGAAATCCAAAAGCGCAATATAGAGGACATGCAAAGCGCAGGTGCTCAGATTTGCGTTTTTAATTGCCCGGCCTGCATGCAGACACTCGGCAAACCAGTGGCTAAAAGCGGCATCATGCCATTATTTATGAGCGATCTCTGCCGGCTCGCCATCGGAGAAAAGGTTGATTAAATTTGAATTCCCCGCTGCTTGCAGCACGGGTGAATTCAAATTTTAGATTAAGGCCCGTCTTTTTAGGAGCGTGCGTTCCAGGAATCCGAAGGATTCCGGGAAAGATTTGCAATACCCTGCAGCTTTCTATAGGGATATGAATTTTAGCCCTCCAAACAACCGGTGGGTAAACATTGGGTAAAGGAGCGACGAAGTCGCGTTTCATAAAATCGTGGAACACGATTTTATTGGGGGAGAAAATCATGAGCTCTATCTATCAAGCGCTAATCGAAATCGTTGGGGAAGACCATGCCTCCAACCAGCAGGAAGAACTGTTTACCTACTCCAAAGATCTGGGAACGTCAGAACCACAATGGCCGGAATACGTAGTGGCGCCTAAAACAACGGAAGAGGTGCAAAAAATCGTCCGACTGGCGAACAAAGAGAAAATAGCCATTGTACCCCTGGGCGGTGGCATGACGCTGGCCGGTCTTGCGTTGCCTTTAAAAGGCGGCATTACCATTGATATGAAACGCATGGAGAAAATCATCGAGGTCAACGAGGCAGGCCGATACATGGTTGTCGAGGCGGGTATATCCCAGGGCAGGATCACCTCTTACCTGCACAAGCACCATCCGCATCTCATGCACTCGGAACCGGGCGCGCCGCCCGCGGCCACTGTTGGTGGAAACCTGGCCATCCATGGCCAGGGGGATCTGGCCCATCCTTACGGATTCAATTCCGATATGGTCAACGGCCTGGAGGTTATCCTGCCTACCGGTGAAATCGCACGGTTCGGGTCCTGTGCCATCGATGCTGGCTGGTACACCATGCACCCCCTGCCGGACCTGGGCTTGTTCTTGGGCTGGAACGGTACCACTGGTATTATGACCAAGGTGTCGCTGCGATTGTTTCCCCACAAACAATTTCGGGAAATGGATGTGTTTGCGGTTGAAAACGAGGAGCTTGTCCCTGAGATTCTGTATGAACTGACCCACGTTGGATTGTCGGAGGACTTGGTCGCTTTCAGCTCGGAAATTCCGCCGATGATGAACAAACTGCATTCGATCAGTATCGTCATTACCGGTGATTCAGAGGAAGAGATCGAATTTAAACGTCATCTCTTTTTCGATGTAAAGCTGGCCAAATATATTCGCAGCGGTGTCGGCGGTATCGCGGCTGTTTCGCAGGACAGGCAAAGACCGCAGATCAGCAAATCGGCAGATTGGAAAAAGGGAGGCGGTTTTGAATATGTAGGCGCGATCGTGCCGGTTTCAGCCTATCCCGAATGTTACCGGAGAGGGACCGAAATCTCCGCCCGCCACGATATTCCTTACACCGTATTGGGAAGAGTCATCGGCAGTTCCCACGGCATGATGTTTTCCTGGTCGTATGCGTTTAATCGCGCTGACCCCGAAACCGTCAGGCATGCCAGGGAAGCCCTGCACGAAACAGACGAACAGGTGATGGAGATGAATTATGCCATCTGGAAACCGGCGGTCTTCGGTCAAAAACTGATGATGGATAGAATGGATGGCAATACGCTTCAATTAATGAAAAAAGTAAAAAACCTGCTCGACCCGAATGGCATCATGAATCCTGGAAATTGGGAGGTGATCCAATGACATTTATGGAATATAAATATAAAGACATCATACACCGATGTTTTCGGTGTGGTTACTGCAAATTTCCAACAGATTGGGGCACCGTCACCAACTGTCCTTCCTATGCCAGATATCGGATGGAGAGCTACTCCGCAGGCGGACGGCTCTGGCTGATCAGGGCCTGGCTGAACAATGAACTGCAGTGGTCTGAGAACCTGGCCAAGATCGTGTATTCTTGCGTTTCCTGCAAGAACTGTGTCGAGAAATGCCCCTTGAGTTTTAGTGACGACATCGTCAACATGGTTGTTGCCGCTAAAACGCAAATGGTCGAGATGGGCACGCTGCCTAAACCGGTCAAAACCTTTTTGCAGAATGTTCAGCTATATGGGAACCCATATGGGATTTCCGCCAAAAAAAGAGCCAATTGGATGGAAGGGCTCGAGATCCAGCCCTACCAGGGTCAGGAATATCTTTATTACGTCGGGTGTGAAGGGTCCTTTGACAGCCGGGCGCAAAGCGCCGCCAGGGCTACCGCCAGGTTGCTGCTGAAATCGGGCGTGTCGTTCGGTGTTTTGGGGGGCGATGAAATTTCTGATGGCAATGAAGTGGAAATGCTGGGGGAGGATGGATTGCTGGAAGAATTGGCGCTAAAGAACATCCAGCAGTTTTCGGATTTGGGTGTAAAAAATATCATTACCTTGTCACCCCATTCATATAACGTTTTTAAAAACAGATATCCTGATTTCGATGGTCGCTTTAACGTTTTTCACTACACACAAATTCTCAGCGAACTTATAAAAACCGGAAAACTGAGCGCTCCCGAAACACCTGAAATGCGAATCACTTTTCACGATCCGTGTTTCCTCGGGCGCTGGAACCAGGAATACAACGCACCCAGGAAGGTGTTGGGAGCGATGAAAGGTGTCGACCTGGCTGAAATGGAGCGAAATAAAAAAGGCGCTTTGTGCTGTGGTGGCGGGGCCGGCAATTTTCTCACCGATTTTTTGGGCGGTAGCGATGAGAGCCCGGCGAGGATACGGGCCCGGGAAGCCCACGATGTCAAGGCGGATATCCTGGCCGTGGCCTGTCCCAATTGTCTAACGATGCTTGAGGATGCCGTTAAGGTCGAAGGGTTGGAAGATGAAATCAAAGTGATGGATATCTCTGAAATATTCTGCCAAGCTTTGCTATGCGGATAAGTGAGCGTTTATGTGCATTTCATCTGCGTATGAGTTGGGTGTATTTATTATTTCACCGCAGAGGCGCAGAGAACGCAGAGGTGTTTTTTTTTGAAGAACTTAATCTCAGCGTCCTCTGCGTCTCAAGCGCAGCGGGTGGTGAGATCAATCAGGCCCTTTTAGGGCCATTATCATATCACCCTTTTTAGGGGTGGTATTTGACTATCTATGATCCACAACATTTCTTGTACTTTATTCCGCTGCCGCAGGGGCAGGGTTGATTGCGGCCGGCACTGGGGGCCGGTGCCTGGATTGGAAATGGGGCCATGCGCACTTTCTTTCCGGACTTGATCCACTGGGCAAGTGCTGCAAAGGCCGGCTGGGTGTGCTGCAGGAACTGCATCCATCCGCTGCAGAGATAGCTGGGCAATGCGCCCGTCCTGTCAGGCAGCCGGTGTTTCTGGCAGTCGCCCATGCAGAGGTCGAGAAAAGCGCACTTCCGGCATTGTTGGCTCAGGTCGGATTTCTGCTTTCCGAAGGTCTTATAAAGCGGGGAGGAGAGGGCGCTCTCCCAGGTTGTATCAATAACATA
>JAOZRT010000413.1:1742-3863 GCA_029940035.1 Desulfobacterales bacterium | reverse complement strand
TTCAGTGGAATTACCCTATGATCTACGCTGTTTCCATAATCGTCTTTTCAGGTGTGATCATGCTCCTCGTGGGGATGCTGTTGCTGGTGGAAGCCAGGGTGGTCCGCAAAGGCGAATCCCGGATCATCATCAACCAGGATAACGACAAGCCCCTGAAAACCGCCGTGGGGACGACTCTTTTAAAGGCCCTGTCCAGCAATCAGATTTTCATCCCTTCCGCCTGCGGGGGCGGGGGCTCGTGCGGCATGTGCAAATGCCGGGTCGAGGAGGGCGTGGATACCTACCTGCCTACCGAACTCGTGCACGTGAACAGGAAGGAAAAGCAGGAAAACATCCACCTGGCCTGCCAGCTCAAAGTGAAGGATGATTTAAAAATCCGGATTCCCGAAGAAATTCTGGAGGTTAAAAAGTACAATGCCACTGTCATCTCCAATGAAAACGTGGCCACCTTCATCAAAGAGCTGGCCATGGAGCTAGATCCGGGCGAATCCCTTGATTTCAATGCCGGCGCCTATATTCAGATCGACATCCCCGAATATACGCTTTCCTTTGCGGAATTTCGTAAACGGGTCGGGGTCAAGTTCAGGCCAGCATGGGACCGCTTCAATCTGTGGGGGTTGAAATCCAAAAGTCAGGAGCCGATTTTCAGGGCGTATTCACTGGCCAATCCGCCGGCCGAGAATACAGTGCTGCGTTTCACCATCCGTATTGCAACCCCTCCGCCGGGGGTCAAGGCGGCGCCTCCCGGTGCAGGGTCATCGTATATTTTCAATCTGAAAAAGGGCGATAAGTTGACCCTGAGCGGGCCTTACGGTGATTTTTTCGTGAACGAAAACGATCGCGAGATGTGTTTCATCGGCGGTGGGGCAGGCATGGCGCCGCTCAGAAGCCAGATCTTTCACCAGCTCAAAACTGTTGGCACCCGTCGCAAACTCTCCTTCTGGTATGGCGCACGGTCGCTTCAGGAGCTTTTTTTCGAAGATGAGTTCAAGGCGCTCGAAGCGGAATTTGGCAACTTCAAATACCACGTGGCCATGTCAGACCCCCAACCGGAAGACAACTGGCAGGGCATGGTAGGCTATATCCACCAGAACCTCCTTGAGAACTATCTGGCGGATCATGAGGATCCCACTGAAATAGAATATTATTTATGCGGCCCGCCCATGATGGTTCAGGCCATCGAGGATATGCTGGACAGTTTGGGGGTGGAGCCGGAGATGATTAAATTCGATAAATTTTCATGATGTGTTACCCAAACCAAAGTGCGAGACAATAATCTGTAGTGAAATATTCTAACGGCTATTCCACATAGAGTATGAAAATTTAATGAATTCAGTTAGAAACCCATCTTTTCCGGAGGGCGCCGTTCCGGGATGTACGCCTCGTTGTTCTCTCCCTTATTCCAGGCTTCGGAAACATACAGGTTGCAGTAGCAGCTGCCGAATTCGGCCACGTCGGGTTCCCGGTATTCGCAGGGGCAGATAATATCGCGGTCGGCTTCCCGGTCGCCGGAAGCCAGGCGGCAGGGGCAGACCATGTAACCATAGCGCTCCTTGTTGGCCAAAAGGGCTTCGAGCAGGTCAGTAACCCTCTCGCGGTCTTTGTTGAAAAAGAAGCCCTTGGGCTCCTGGACTTTCCTCAGCATTTCAAACAGTTTTTGAGCATCCATTACAGTCCCAAAGCCTCCTTGATTTCCTTTTCCTTATAGCCCACGATCACCTTGTCGCCGATAATGAGGGTGGGAAAGGAGCATCGCGGGTTTACTTTTTTGATGTCCGTGAGAATTGCCTTGCGTTCTTCACCTTCCAGCAGGTCCACATCCACAAAATCATACTCTATGGTGCATTCGGCCAGCAGTCGTTTGGTTGATTTGCAGTGGCTGCAGGTGCTGAGGGTGTAGAGTTTTACCTCATTATCCATCATTAGAGATCCTTTTCGTTAGAATTCAGTTTATTAGCTGTTTATCCGTTAGCATCCGCCTTTGTATCAACAGTGGCACCATCCCATTTCTTTAGAACTCATTAGTATAAATTATTCTGAAAAACGACAACAATTTTTTAAATTTTAATGATTGCGGGTCGCATGGCAGCAACTCTGTCACGTTTTCTAAAATGCTGGAAA
>JAOZRT010000413.1:0-1642 GCA_029940035.1 Desulfobacterales bacterium | reverse complement strand
TTATTGTTGAGAATGGCTGCCCAGGAAGCGGTAGAGGGTGGCACGGCCGACACTCAGCAGCTTGGCGGCCTTGGCCTTGTTGCCCCCGGTTTTGGTCAGGGCGGCTTTCACCATGGCGGCATCGAGCTTGCGGGAAGGTCCCCGGCGGGGCTTTTCCACGATGAATTCTTTCAGTTCCATGGGCAGGTCGTCAGGCTGGATAACGGCTCCCCGGCACCTGACAATGGAAAACTGGATGGCATTCTGGAGCTCGCGCACGTTGCCGGGCCAACGGTAGTCCATCATCATGGCCAGCGCATCGTCGGAGATGCCGGGCTTTTCATTTTCATCCATTTCGGGAAGCTGCCGCAGAAAGTGTTCCACCAGCAAGGGGATATCATTCTTTCTTTCTCGCAAAGGGGGCACGACAATGGGGATCACGTTCAGCCGGTAGTAAAGGTCTTCGCGAAAGTTACCCCGCTGCACCTCCTTCTTGAGTTCCTTGTTCGTGGCACTGATCACCCTGACATTGATTGACGTTGTTTTTTCACCGCCGACTTTTTCAAAGGATCCTTCCTGCAGAAAGCGGAGGAGTTTCACCTGCATGAGCTTTGGCAATTCGGAGATTTCGTCCAGGAAAATCGTTCCGTTGTCCGCCAGTTCAAAACGCCCTTTTTTGTCCCGGATGGCTCCGGAAAATGCGCCTTTGACATGTCCGAACAGTTCGCTTTCAATGAGGCCTTCCGGCAGGGCGCCGCAATTGATGGGGACGAAGGGGGCGCCGCCCCGGCGGCTTTCATTGTGGATGGCGTGGGCGACGAGTTCCTTGCCGGTGCCTGTTTCACCGGAAATGTGAACCGGAAAGTCATATTGGGTGACATCCCGGATCTGGCGGAAGACGGAGATCATCTTGCTGTCACGGCCGATGATATTGGAAAAACTGAACAGCTTGCCGGAGTCCATTTTCAAATCAATGAGCTCGGTCATGTCACGGAAGGTGGCCAGCGCGCCGACTTCGCTGTCGTTTTCATCCTTCATCATGATCACCGTCATTTCAACGACGCGGTTCTGACCGTCGGGGGTGGTCAGGTTGATGGTGTGCTCGCACTTGTCTTGAGCGAACGGGGTGTCGCTGCAGAAAGAACAGCGCTGTCCGCAAAAAGGGGCGCCAAAGGCATCGTGGCAGTCACGTCCAAGAACATTTTCCCGCTTGATCCCCGTGATCTGTTCGGCAGCATCGTTGAAGAAGAGAATCTTCCGGTCCATGTCATGGGCCAGGATGCCTTCCTTGAGATTGTTGAGGATATGCTCGAGATTTTTCCGGTTTGCTATGCTTTTGAAGATCATGATATACCGGTTGTCATAAATATGTTTTGATATAATAGCGTTTGGATTAGAGTGACTTCGTAGTCGCAATATGTAAAACATGGCCTACGGCATATTTAGTTTTGGAACAGTATTTTACCAAACGCTATAGGGCCATATATATTATCAAAAAGTTTTTGTCAAAGAAATCGGACGCCTTACATCAGAAACACATTAGAAAAAATCGTCTATATTTTCAATTGGATCTGTTTATTTTCGCTTTAACTCCCTTCATAAGCCACTGGCTCAGCCGGTGAGAATTGAAAAGGTTCTACCGATCCGGTGAGGAATACATGTG
>JAOZRT010000097.1 GCA_029940035.1 Desulfobacterales bacterium | reverse complement strand
CAGCCTCGGATCGTCTTTCATCGCATTTGATTGCGTTCACTTCTTCCTCAAAATTGTTTTCAGCACCTTACCGGCGGCGTTGCGGGGAAGCTGGTCCAGAAACGCCACCTGTTTGGGTATTTTATATTTTGCCAGGCATCCCTTGAGATGTTCGGTGATCTCCTCCGGTTCCAGTGCCTGCCCCGGCTTGAGAACCACAAAGGCCTTGCCGACCTCTCCCCAGCGCTCGTCCTTGATACCGACAACTGCATTCTCAGCTATCTGCGGTAGTTCGTAAATGGCATTTTCCACTTCCGCCGGGTAGACGTTCTCGCCACCGGAAATAAACATGTCCTTCTTGCGTTCGATGATGTAAATATCCCCGTCCGCATCCATTCTGGCCAGGTCGCCCGTGTGAAACCAGCCTTTGGTAAAGGCTTCTTTTGTGGCTTCGGGCCGGTTCCAGTATCCCTGCATCAGGTTGGGGCCGCGGATCACCAGTTCCCCGACCTGGCCGCGGGACAGCTCCTGCATATCGTCGTCCACGATCCTGGCCTCCAGGTGGAACATGGCCCGGCCGATGGAGCCTGCCTTTGAAAGAGCCTGCGCCTTGTTCAGGGTGGCGATGCTGGGGGCGGCTTCGCTCATGCCGAACCCCTGCTGAAGGGTGATGCCGGCGTCGTGATACTGCTGGACCAGGCTGACCGGCAGCGGCGCTCCACCGCTCATGGTAAGACGCACACCCTTAAACATATCGGCCTTGAAATCAGGGTGCTGGATCAGGGCCAGAAAGATGGCCGGGACCCCGAAAAAGAGAGAGATGTTTTCCTTTTTAAGCAGACTGAAGGTTTGCATTGGATCGAAAGTTCGCTGGATAACGGCTGTGCCGCCCACATAGAGCATGGGCAGGGTGAACAGCCCGATCCCCCCGATGTGGAACATGGGCAGCACTACCAGGTTGCGGTCCTGGGCGGTGAAGTCGATGGCCGTGTACAGGTTGATGGCATTCCAGAAACTGGCGCCTTGGGTGAGGATGGCCCCTTTGGGTTTGCCGGTGGTGCCGGCGGTGTACATGATGATGTGGGGTGTATCCAGGTCCGGTACTTGGGCCACATCGGGTTCCTGGTCGGACTGGGCGTCGAGCAGTGCTTCGTAGGCCGGCAGGTCTTTGGTAGCGGTGTCGCCCAGCAAAATCACCTGTTTCAGGGAAACCTTTCCACGGACCTCTTGGACCAGGTCAACCAGTTCCGGCCCGAAAACCAGTGTTTCCGTCTGACTGTCTTCCAGAATAAAGGATAGCTCGGAAGCGGTGAGCCGCCAGTTGAGGGGCACCAGGATGAGCCCGAGTTTGGCAGCGGCCATGATCACTTCCAGAAATTCCAGGCGGTTGTGAGCCAGGATGCCCAAACGGTCGCCGTATTGAAGCCCCAGATCCATGAGGGCCCTGGAAAGGCGGTTGGTCCGCTGGTTCAACAGCCGGTAGGTGATCCGTTTGTCACCATCCACAACGGCTTCCTTATTCGGCGACAGCAGCACGCGCCTGGTGAGCCAGGTTCCTATGCCGGGTAGTGTCATGGGTCGTCCTTTTTCGTTTTATATGCCTTAAATTTAGGTCAAGTCCTGATCAAAAGTTTTCATATCACACCGTTTCAGGTGTCGGGTTTCAGGTTTAGGGTTCTGGGTATCTGACAGGATTAACAGGATTTACATGATATAAATGGGCATAAGGTAAACAGTATAAAGTACAACGCCGCCATTCGCTATTAGCGGACGGCACTCTTTTTTTAATATCATCCTGAAAATCCTGTCTAATAATAATTCTTCCGATAACGCTTAACTCGATGTCTGCCAACTCCCTACTGCTTACCGGCCTTCCGGCCTCTGTGGTTCTGACCTCTGGTTCAATATTCCGCATTCCCAATTCCCCATTACGAGTACACCTGCCGCATGAGGGTTGCCATGTTGCCGGCAAAATTGGTTACGGTGGCAAGACCCTCTTCGTCATCCTGGGCATCCCGGGCGCCACCCGTGCCGGCCATGCCCACATTCCAGTAGGTGGATCCCGGGACCGTGACACCGTTGATGAAAAACCAGAGCAGCAGTTGGGAAAAGGCCATGCAGTGGCCCGCCCGCCGGGCCACTGTTATGGGTCCGCCGACTTTGCCGGAGAAAAATTTGTCATTCCAGTAGGCGATGAAGGTCGCTCTGGCCAGAAGGGCCATCATCTGGGGCACGACCGAGCTCAGGTAAACCGGAGAGCCCAGGATCAGCCCCTCCGCATCTTTCATGCTTCCTCCTTTTTGGTACAGAGGAAATCCGGCCGTTCCACAGTGGTTTCCAGAACGCCTTCTTCCATCTGCCGGCACATGAGGTCAATGAAGAAATTGTGTTCAAAACAGTGCTGAAAGGCTTTGTTCTCTTTTTGCAGCCCCTCGGTGAACGCGTTGTTCTGGGCCGCCTTCACAGATAGTTTAGCCTGGGACAAGGCATATTGCGGATTCTTGAGAATGGGTTTCATAAATTCATGGCACTGTCTTTCCAGGCCAACATCCGGAACGCAGAGGTGGACAATCCCCTGGGCGCAAGCCTGTTCGGCAGGGAACAACTTGCCGCTCAGGATCATCTGCATGGCTTTACCTGTGCCCACCAGCCTGGGCAGCCGCTGGGTTCCACCGCCCCCCGGGATGAGGCCGACTTTCACTTCCGGGAGGCCGATGCGGGCGGATTCAGCAGCGATGCGGAAATCACAGGCCAGGGCAAACTCGAACCCCCCGCCAAAGCAAAGCCCGTTGATGGCAGCAACCAGGATGAGGGGACTTGTCTCCATGCGGTTGAAGAGTGCTTGTATTTTCTTTGAAAAAGCCCGGCCGCTTTTTGGATCGCACTGCATCATTTCTATACCGTCAGCACCGCCGATAAAATAGGTGTCGCCGGATCCCCTGAAAATGACGGTCCTGACATTTGATGTTTCCGTGGCTTCCAGCATCTGGACGAGTTCATCAATCAGGATCGAGTCGATGGAATTGCGGTCGCCGGGGCGGTTGATGCAGACGTTTAGAAAGTCGCCGTCTCGATCAATGATTAATCTGGAATATGTGTCGAGCATTGATACTCCCATTTAACCTAATATTTTTCTAAAGAAAAATCCCATCACGAAATCACGAAAAAGGGAAAACACAAAAATAATCAAACTATTTCGTGCTTTATGAATTTCGTGTTTTCGTGATTAATTTGAGCATGTTACTTATAACGAAAACAAAAGATTTATATCACCAAACCTCCGTTGGGGCTGAACACCTGCCCGGTAAAAAAACTTGCTTCATCTGAAGCTAAAAATGTCACCAGGGCCGCAATTTCAGCGGGAGTCCCCAACCGGCCCTGGGGGGTTTTTTTAAGAATATGACTTAAAAAACCGTCGGGCATTTTATCCAGCATGGGTGTTTCGATATAGCCCGGAGCGATGATATTCACCTGGATGTTGTCTGCTGCCACTTCCCTGGCCAGCGTCTTGCCCAGCATGTTGACACCGCCTTTGGCGGTGCTGTAATGCAGCGCGCCCGGGGTTGGCGTCAGAGAGGCCACGGAACTGAACAGAATGATGCGGCCGGATTGAAGGGGTTTCATCCAGCGGACGGCTTCCCGGCAGCAGAAAAATACGCCGTCAAGATTCACACGCATCATCTGCCGCCACTCCTCATCAGTGAGGTCTTCGATGAAAGCGGTATTCCCTATAATGGCAGCGGTGTGCACCATCAGGTCCAGTCGTTGGCAGCTTTCTTTCAGTTCTGAAAACAGGGCGGCAACCGAAGCACTGTCGGCAATGTCCACGTGAAAGGCCTTGACCCGCGCTTCATCCGTTCCCAGGGACGCTGCCCACTTTTGGCAGGATGCGCTGGCAAAGTCGGCCACATGGAGGGTATACCCCTGCTGTAGAAGCGCCTCTGCCGCGGCACGTCCCATGCCCGAACCCCCACCGATGATAAGCGCATTTTTCCGGTCGGTCATATAAATTTTCCTGTTGATGGGCAATGTCTATAAATATGAAATATGAATCACTTATCAGTTTTTATTAAAAAGATGTCCCTGCAAAGTCAAGCAATAAATTTTCGTGCAGACCAATACCCCTTGCAGATTATATTTATTTAAACGATATCAAACAATAACAGATTCTATCTGGCCAGGCCGAACAGGATCAATTCCCGGATATCCTTGAACAGGGCCGGCGGGATTTCAGATTGGGACGCATTGCCCCAGACGATCCATTTCAACCCGATGAAATGGGTAAGCCCCATGAGATAGCGGGCCAGGAAAACAGGTGAAAACGGCCGGATTTGATGGTGGGCAATCCCCTTTTCAATCCCCTGGATATACCCCTGGGCCAGTTTTTTATAATACCATAGGCCCAGTTCGTGGCCGATGATTTCAAATTCCGGAACCACCCGGTAGATGGACCGGTGGCGGCATAGAAAATTGTAAAAGGCCAGCATGCCCATCCACTCGACATCTCGCCGGTCCGCAAGTCCTGTTACGGTGCGCTGTACTTCCCGTCTCAGATTACGATTGATATACCTGACAAATCCTTCTACCAGGTCGCCTTTGCTTTTGAAATGAACATAAAAGGTGCCCTGGGCCACACCGGCTTCGCGCGTGATTTCCGAAATATTGGCATGATTGACGCCGTGGGTGCCGATCACTTTCTCGGCGGCCTGAAACAAGGCATGTCTGGTTTTTTGCCCTCTGGTGAGGGGGTGGCTGTTACCCGTGGTCAGTGGGTCGGGATCGGGCAGGCTCAAAGATCTCCAGCCGGGATGCTTCTGCCAGGGAGCCGTCCCGTTTATTCCCTGGTACAGGGTGTCGGCGATTAGCTCCACTGCCTGATCGGGTTCAAAGCCGATTTCCTCAGTTCCCCAATCCATGGCAATGAAATCGCAGATGCCGATGAGGGCGTAGGCGATCATGTTGGGGTCCAGGGGCTTAACCGTGCCGGACCGGATTTCTTCCCGGAAAAAATCACGAAAATAGCGGACAATGGATTCGTAATACCCGATGGTTACACGGTCGATAAGTTGGGACTCACCCAGGGAGCGGTGGAAGGCAAAGTTTTCTCGGGTATGCTGCAGACACAAGAAAACAATGTTTTGCAGGCGTTCCTTGAAGTCACCCTTTTGTGGGTTGCTGGATTCAAATTTATCAATAAAATCAGATATAACAAGATCAGTGAGCTCGATAAACAGCTGCTCCTTGTTTTTAAAATACTGGTAAAATGTCCCCATGGAGACATTGGACTGTCGCGTAATTTCAGATACGGAAGCTCCGTAAAAGCCAGCCTCCTTGAACACGGTGCGTGCTGTTTTCAGGATGGAGGCCCGCGTAAGCATCCCTTTGGACAGGTGCGGTCGGACTGTTGCCGATTTGTGAGCATTTTTTGATGTCATTGAAAAACCGATTTATGAATCAACTGTCAGTTTTTTATATACCAGTCATTTCAGGTATGCAATACCTTTGTAAGGAATTCTGCCTAATTTTGATTCGCTCGCTTACCCCGCAGCAAGCTGCGGTGAATGCGCTCGCTATTGCAGTTCAATTTTTTGGAGGCATGTGCTATGTAGTTCCCATGACTGAACATGAGCACATTCTCATTGTCGGGGATGAACCTGCCCTGCTAAAGGAGATAGAGAGGTTATCGCTTAAAAGCGCAAGGAAGGTTTTGTCAGCTGAAACGGTTTCTGAGGCGTTGACAGAAGCCGGGAACAAACCCGTCGACTTGGTTGTAGTCGACGTGGCTACATGCCATCGCGAAGAAGGGGGAAAACTGGCCGATGTCCTCAGACAGTGGCCCGCGGCACTTCTGATTCTTTTAAATGAGCCGGGTTCGGAAAATGAGCAACCCCCGGAGCTGCCAAAAGATATCCATGCCTATTTAAGAAAGCCATACCACACAGGGGAAATTCAGAAGACCATCGACAATGCACTGGCGTACAAACGGCTGGCGCATGCCCACGAGAAGTCCGAAATCGCCCTTTTGGAAAGCAAAGGTCGCCTTGCCAACCTGGTAGTGAATGCTCTGGTGGGTATTGCGATCATCCAGAACAACACGATCGTGTATCAGAACCCTGCGCAGAAGGAGATCTTCGAAGGCCTCAGCGAACCCGTTGGCCTGGCCGATATCCAATGCGTGCATGCAGAGGACCTGAAAAAGGTAAAAGCAGCCTACCAAAGTATTATAGAAAAAAAGACAAAAGGTGCGGAAATGGATTTTAGATTTACCGTGCCTGACCGCAGGATTTCAAAACCTGTGACGAAAACGGTGCAGTGTCGGGCCAGCGCCTATCAATACCAGGGCGAAAACGCCATCCTCTTGAACATGATGGACATTACCCATGCGCGGGAACTGGAGAACCTGATGATGATCAAGGGGAAAATGGCATCCCTGGGCCGGGTTGCCACGGGGATTGCCCACGAGATCAGAAACCCATTGACAGGTATCAATTCGTACTTGTTTACCCTGGATGACATCGCTTCACAGGACAGTATCGCCCCGGAGAGCCTCAAACTGATCAGGCAGATTACCTCCCAGATTCAGGTGGCTTCCAACCGGATTGAATCGGTTATTAAAAGGGTCCTGGATTTCTCCAGGCCTAACAAGCCGACAATGGAAATGATCAACATCAATGATGCAGCAGGGGAAGCCATTACGCTGTCAGCGGTGACCATAGGAAAAATGGGGATCACCCTGGAACAGAACCTCCAGGAGGATTTGCTCCTTTGCTATGGGGACACGCATCTCATCGGACAGGTAATCCTCAATCTGCTTAACAATGCCGCTAAAGCAGTGGAGAAGAACGAAGGCGACAAAAAAATCCAGGTGGCTTCTTTCACCCGCAAGGGCGGGGTGTTCCTGAGTGTGGCCGATTCCGGTCCCGGCATTCCCAAGGATATGGAAGAAAGGATTTTCGATCCCTTTTTCACGACAAGCGCCGACGGTGCAGGCATTGGTTTGAGTATTTCCCAGAGAATCGTGACCGACCACGGCGGTACGCTCGCCATTGGTCGCAGCGCCCTGGGTGGTGCGGATTTTATCATTGAATTTCCGGTTGAAAAAAGGATGTATCCGCGATGACGAACTATTCGATTTTCTTAATCGATGATGAAAAGGTGGCCCGGGAAGGCGTGACCATGGCGCTCAGGACGCATTACCGGGTAGAGGCCTTTGAAACAGCTGAGGATGCCATGACGGCCCTTGAGACGGGAATACCTGATCTGGTACTTTTGGATATCGGGCTTCCCGGGATGAGCGGGATCGAGGCCCTCGAGGCCATGAAAACCCGTTACCCCGACATCGTGGTCATTATGATCACCGCCTTTGAGGATGTCGATACCGTTATTCAGGCCATGAAACTGGGTGCCTTTGATTACATGGTCAAACCGCTCAGGATGGATGCTCTGCTCGTCAATATCAAAAATGCCCTCGAGACCATTGCCATGCGCAAGGAGATCCAGGGGCTGCACGAAAAATACCTCAAAGAGAATCTGCCCTGCTTCATCGGCGAAAGCAATGCTGTTCAGGATGTCATGGACGTGGTGAAGAGGGTCGCGGGAAGTCCGGACACACCGGTATTGATTGTTGGACAAACCGGCACCGGCAAAGAGCTGATTGCCAAGGCGATTCATTACCGCAGCCCGCTTTTCAAAGGCCCTTTGGTGAGTGTAAACTGTGCCGCCATCCCCAAGGAACTTATCGAAAGCGAGCTTTTCGGCTACGAAAAAGGCGCTTTTAGCGGCGCCGCTGCCAAAGGGAAGGCCGGTCTGGTGGAACAGGCGGCCGAGGGGACCCTCTTTCTGGATGAAATCGGCGATCTGAGCATGTCTGCCCAGGCCAAGCTTCTTCGTTTTCTGGAATATGGCGAGTTTTACCGGGTTGGCGGAACGCAGAAGCACACGGTGCGGCCCCGGCTGGTTTCGGCAACCAACCGGGGACTTTCCGGGATGATTAAAGACGGCGCCTTCAGGGAGGATCTCTATTTCAGACTGGCCGTGGTCAAGATAGAGGTGCCTTCCCTAACGCAGCGGCGGGATGACATCCTGTTGATTGCCAAACATTTTCTGGTGGAATTCAACGAAAAATTCAAAAAATCTTTTCACGGCATTTCACCGGAAGCGGCATCCGCCTTGAAAGCCCACGGCTGGAAAGGGAACGTGCGGGAGTTGAAAAATATCATCGAACGTGCGGTGCTGATGGCAAACGGCAAGGAACTGACCGCAGCCCACCTAGGCTTGAATATGCCATCCCACGGCAAAGGGGAAGAGACGGAAAATGCCACCCCCTTGCCATGCTTGTCCGAGAACGGGGTCGATTTTTCCGCCCTGCTGGCATCCTTTGAGAAACGCTATTTTGAAGAGGCCCTGGAAATGGCCAATGGGAATGAGAGTAAGGCCGCCAAGTTGCTCGGGCTGACACGGGACAAGTTCAGGTACCGGAGAACAAAATTGATAAAAGGATGATGCCGTCTATACGGGTGCCTAACACATAAAATATTCTACATGTGAATATGCAATTAAAAAGCTGCCAGGCCCAAGGCCTGACAGCTTTTTTTGTGTAATTTTCCTCAATTGAGCCATTTGACCCAACTAATTGGGGCAAATGACACACTATACCATGCTGTGACCCACATTTCAAAAGGAGATAAATCAACATAACATACTGATATAAATTATAATAAAAAATAGTTTAACAGGTTGGCATGTCCTCTGCAGTGAACAAATGCAACGAAAAAGAAAAGAGGCACAACATGGACCCATTTGAAAAACTGAAAAATAAGAAAACCCTGCTGGTGGATGACGACGGACTTATCCGCGACTCCCTGAACATGGCCTTTTTGAGCCGAGGCTGTGACATCAGGACGGTTGAAAGTGCTGAAAGGGGCATCGAAGTGTTGCGACAGGAACACTTCGACATCATCGTCAGTGATTTCAAACTTCCCGGTATGAACGGTATGGAGTTTTTCGAGAAAACCGGTGTGTCCCGGGGGGGCAGTGTCAATGTGCTGATTTCCGGCAATGTCCAGGAAGACGAACTTGAAGGCAGGGAGAAGTTGGGTATTCACGAATTTCTGGAAAAACCGTTCACGGTCATGACCCTGGCCGGCATGCTGGCCGGTTTGATCGAGGAACAGGCACTAAATTAAAAGGTAGGAATAGCAATTAAACGTGTAATAATTACAAGCAAAAAAAGGAGAAGGTCATGAAAAAGAATGCAAAGATGATGGTAATGGGACTTGTACTGGTCATGGTGTTTTGTTATGCTGGTCCTGTTTTGGCGGAAACATCCATTCACGGTGACACCGCGAGTGTTGAACTGAACTTTCAGGTTACGATCGCAAATTACATAGAATTCCGGGTCGGTACTGCGGGAGTTACCACAAACACCATTAACTTCAGCCCGACGGCCGCTGAACTAGGGGCGAACACAACCATACCCGGTACGGGCGGTGACGCGGGTGGAAGTCAGGTGACCGTGAGCCTGCTCAGCAATACGCCTCAGATCACGATTACGGCAACCAACGATACTCCCACAGGTTTAGAGAATGGGATCGATAGGATCGATTGGTTGAGCATCAGTACCACGGACGTCTTGGGCAATCTTGCGCCACCATTGCTGAACAACGCCGGGGGTGAGGCATCACCTGATACTCCTTTGGCTGGGCCGCAGAACATTACCACGACTTGGGAGTATGAATACACACGCAGGGTAGGAGACCCAATCCCGTCAATACCGGGGAACTACGTCGGCACGGTAACCTACACTGCCACATCGCTATAATCGAGTCTTGTGTAGAAGGAAGAAATACAGCGTACCCTGCTTTATATCTCTAAAGCAGGGTGCCGCTATTTTTTTGTATCTTCCATGCCGGGTTTGGGGAGGGAACTCGCCCATGCAGAGGATAACGCTGGCTGCGGTAATATTCTTGGCACTTCTGGTCTATCCGGGAACAGTGCTGGCTGAAATTACGTTCACCTTCAAAGGTGCTCCTGCCGAGGTCAGAATCAGGGTGGGAGCGGTGAGCGGCGTAACCACCGTTGTTCATGCGGTGCCTTTATCCTTGAGCGGTGATGGGACACCTATCTCGGGGGCCCCTGCGGGTGTGGCTATTGAGGTGTCTACACGCAGGGAGACCTCCCGCGAAATGAATCAGGCTTACTACATTGTCACCGCAGACTCATCTGTACCTTTAAGTAGTGGTTTGGATACGATTCCATTTACAAAAATCAGCTGGACCTCTCAGGATGGAGATATTCCTGCCGGAAGATTCGATGGAACCAGTGCCCAGGTAATTCGGGACCTGACACGAGCGCGATGGAGTATAAGCGATCGCCTGACCTTTATTTACGACAATGACCAGGCGGTTCCTGCCGGAACGTATACCGGTACTGTCACCTATACGATTTGGATACCATGAGACATATCATATGGATTGAATGCCTGGGATGTCCACAACCCGTTAGATGGTTTTGCATCCTCATGATTTTAGGGGCCGCGCTGATCCTCCCCCGTACTATCCCTGCCGGAGTGGTGCTGGACGATTCCAAGTCTCCTCAAAAGCAATTCAGTACGCAGTTCAAATGGGTCCATCCGGCTCATCTCGGACCAATGGAAGAGGATAAATATCTACTGCTCGAAGGTACTCAGCGCAATGTGGAGGTATGGCTTGATACAACGGAATTCAAAGGCCAAAACGCGCGCATTTATTTGGGTTTGCCACGCCAGATTGTAGGATTCAGCAGTATTGAACATTTCACCTTGCGTTGGAAAACCAACCGCATTTTTATCCCGGGCGAGGTCAGGCCCGGGAATCGAACTCTGATTTATGACGGATCCATCAATAGGGATCTGATGATCGATCTGTTCACTTTTACCCTACGCATCAACGCCAGCTATCTTACTGGGGAAATACGCTATGCTCCGATTTTTGAAATTGAACCGTACTAAATGGGTTTTCATGATTACCTTGCCGGCCATATTGCTGGTGTTAGGTTTGCCGGGAATTTCGCTATGCGAATTTGCCCTTAGGATCAGCCCCCCCAACTTTGAGTTCAAGGCAAAGCCCGGGCAGATCATCCGGGATACGATTTCAATTGAAAATACCGACATAAAAAGAGGTAGTTATGTTATAAGGACGGCAGATTGGGAGTTGAATGACAACGGCGGTGTGGCCATGCACCCGGCAGATCAACCCCTTGCGTCAACATCATGCCGTCCCTGGTCACGGATCGAGAGAAAAACGCTTTCATTGGAGCAGAACAGGCCAAAGCGCTATCGATTCGAGGTCCATGTTCCGTATGACGCTCCTGATGGTGAATGCCGGTTCGCCATAGTCATAGCTCCTTCGGCAGACGATGCCAAGACCATGAGCATGGGCAGCTTGAATGTACCGGTAGTGGGCTCAATTGCCGTGATTGTTTATGTGACAGTGGGAGATGCCGCTGCCGATCTTACTCTGGAAGAGGCAAAACGGGTCAGTATGGGTGAAGAGGATGTTGCCGTGGTCAGGCTGCGCAATTCTGGGAATGCCCATGCACGTCCCTTTGGCAGCCTTAATGTAAGAGATGCCAAGGGTAAATCCGCCGAGTTGATGATCGTGCCCTTTCCGGTTCTACCTGGAAGAACCTGGGATATTCAGCTGGCTGTGGATCCACGATTGTCGGGCATTGAAAGCATGGACGCACTTACATTTCCGATATCGTTGAAAGGCCTGGTGGAGTGGGATGGTGGTAAACTGAAGATTGACACCATTGTTGAGTAACGAACTATTCATTTAGGCGGATCAAGGCAAAGTCGAATTCAATTTCTCCACGATTCGGTACCACAATCCGCTGGGGTTTTTCATCTGCAAGGCTCCACGGCAGGGGGACATCGCGTAACTCCAAGGTGAGATAGTGCTCGCCTGCGGCCACCGGCCAGAATTCAAACCCACCTTTGGGCCCTGATTCAGCAGAATGCCGTCCATCCAGATATACTATGATTTCAGAAAGCGCTTTTTCCCTCAGGTCGAACTTGCCGTTGCGGTTCTCATCCAGGAAGACCCGGCCCACTATTCTGCCCCGGCCCGGATCACCGGTATTGACGCCGTATAGTTGGCGCTGTTTTCCTGTCCTGATATTGTAACTGATCGAGAAGAGCACATTGATACCTTCAATCTTGACATCTTCTTCCTCTTCCCATTTAATTTCTCCGGTATTATAGTCGGCATTGAGACTCATCAGCCAATTGGTAAAAAACTGCCATCCCATCCCCAGGGAAATGCTGGTGCCCTGAGTTATACCCAGTTGGGGGTAGTCTATGTAGTACTTCTGAAAAGAACCATTGAATTTTATGCCCCAGGGATATGAATGATCGAAATAAATTTTAAAGCTGAGATCATCCTCCTCTTTATCGGAAGTGTAATACTGGATTTCTGAATTCAAGTTGTGGTTCAGAAATAGATCATATTCCTGGTTCCAGCGCAGACCGTATCTCTGGGTCTGCTCGAGATAGGTATCTGCAATCTTTACTTGTGGTTCGATGCGCGCCCTGCCAATGGGAAAAAAGTGATCGGCATAGGCCCTCAGGGTATATTGGTAAATATCGTGGGTGGCTGTACCGGAATCAGCCCAGTCGGTATGTACGTTCACATTGCCCCCAAAGTGAGTTCTGCGGCGGTACTGCCAGGCCAGGCTGGCAAATGAGGTTGTGGAAAGATAGCCCGGAATCTGAGAATCCTTTTCCAGGTTGTTCTGCCCAATTTCGCTGCCAAGACTCCAGAACCAGCGATAGGCATTTCTTTCACCGCGCCAGTAAAGACCCTGGCGGTCATTGTTGATCGGCGCATCGGTCCATAGCAAATCGGGGGGGAGATATTGGGCGCCGGTTCTGTGCTGCCAGCGCCCTAATTTTATCTTCCCGTCATAATACAGCCCTGTTTTTCCGTTGCTGTCGCCAAGAATATGCAACTGGTGATTCTGGGCAAAGAGATCGCGTTGGTACTCCACGGCCGCTGCCATGCTCTGGTGTGTTTCCATATTTTCCGGGTCGTCCGCATTCCATAACTGAAAGGCAACATCCCAGCGACGGTTCAGGCGGTGTTGCGCACCCAGGCCCAACAGGCTTCCTTGGTCCGACTCGTAGGCTTTGGCTGCTGTACCTTCGTAGTGACCGATTTCACCAAAATTAAGGAACAACGTTGTGTCGTTATGGTAAAGCCTGTTGCCCATGCCCTGTAAAATTGTTGACGGCAGCCGGAACCGGTAACTCTCATCCACCAGACTGGGAACGACGCTACGGTAATGGACCACGTCGGAATCCAACAGCAATTTAGAGTTGATGATATAGTTGTTCTGGCGAAGCTGTATTCTGTAGTTGTCAGGTTCTTGGAAGCCATCATATCCGTCCGAGGTGAGACCTTCGATTTGGATGTCATAGGAACCGTTTTCAATGGTTTCCTGCTGCCAGCGAAGCTCGACACCGTTTTCACTGATTTCCGGTAGTCGATTCGTATCATTGTGGTAGTACCGGTAGGTAACACCCAAGTTGCCCGGGGCCCATTGGGGGGCAATACCCCACTCTCTTCTTTTTTCCGCTTCGATCTCTTTTGCCAGGCTTTCCTCATCGATGACCTGGTCTACATAAACTTCAGCAGTCGGGGTTTCTGACTCTATAGCAGGATCGTTTTCCGGTAATGGCGTTTGGGAGAATACATTTCCAGGCGTGAAGAGCGTACACAACAGAATTATGTTGAGAAGCGTGACGTATGGGTAGAGAGAATATCTCATAAATCCAGCTGGCTCTCAATTGCTCAGTTGGTTGGACTTAATCAATAATTAAGATTAATCGCCTGTGTTTATAGATGTCTGACCGGGTACATCTTGTGCATGCTTCAAGTTCAGACACAAAATATGGCGATGTCATACCAATTCATGGGCTAGATTGTCAAGATGGCGATAAACTTAGGGATAGGTATCGCTAAGGGGAGCAGAGCGTAAAGGTCGGTGGGAGGTTTGGGGATAAAATGGTGCCTGGATCAATAGGTGAAAGCACCAGCCGGTAATGGCCGTTGGGTATATAGGGCAAGGGAAAAGATTTAAAAAGGTCTTGTCCTGTTCTTTTTTGAGTGGTGGGCCAATTTCCGGCTGATACGAAATTGGAAGATACATTCAGCCTTCCGTGTTTGTGTATATTGGCGGATGCGGTAACATATATTTTCTTGTCCATGGTATTTAATAAACCAGCATCGCTGAGGCCAATTACAGGCAGTGACGCCAGCATGTTGTCTGCAGTTGCGGTTTTGACCTGTAACGCAAGGCTTGGGAGGATGACAATTTTGAAGTTCAACT
>JAOZRT010000096.1 GCA_029940035.1 Desulfobacterales bacterium | reverse complement strand
CACCAATTTCAGCGCCATCGACGCCACTGGCGTGGTCCTGACCGACACCCTGCCGCCGGGATTCGATCCCACCATCTACATTTGCTCTCCGGGGGATCCGGCCACCCTTTCCCAGAATGTGGTCACCTGCAACATCGGCGATCTTCTGGCCGGCCAGAAAGCCACCCTGACCCTGGGAGGCACCATCGCCGCAGCCGCGGCCGGTGTGCTGGTCAACACGGCCGAGATCATTGCCGACGGAGTCAATCCCTTGCCCCAGCATACCGATGTCGAAGAGACGGCAGTACAATACCCGGACCTGGCCGTTGAAATCAGCGACTGGTCCGACCCTGTGCAGGTGGGGTATTACTTGATCTATACGGTGACGGCCACCAACCTGTCCACCTTCCCGGCCCAGGACGTGGTGGTTACTGACACGTTGCCGCCGGACACGGAGCTTATTTCATGCGCCGCCTCTCAGGGGACCTGCACCCCGGGAACCGGTATTGTTACCGCGAATTTCGGCAGTCTCAACGGAGCGTCAAGCGCCCAGATGACCATTGTGGTCAAGGTCCTGACCGAAGGGTCAATCGTCAACACGGCCGAAATCACCAATGCCCTGGGCACGGACCATGACCCCGTCGACAACGTAGACTCGGAAGAAACGGAAATCACCGTCTGGCGCAAGGAGGATCTGGGGCACTTCGGGGGCAATCCTTGGCGGCAAAATTCCCTGGTGACGGATCCGTCCGGAAACCTTTGGGTCGAATTCATTTTCGACAACGGTTACATGGACGATGGCCACCTGAAGGTGGCCGACAACACCCACGGCGACTGGCGGATCACCAGCTTTCCCGGTGTCGTCGATGATGCAGCCCTGACGGTTGATGAAAAGGGTGTCGTTCACATGGTCTACAGCGAAACAGATAATTACTACTCTCGTTTTAATTTAAAGTATATTCGAAATACAGGAGGGGTGTGGTCGCAACCGCAGTTGGTTTTCCATGACGAGCGCAGTTGCCGGTTTGATAGCCTCAATATAGAGGTTGATTCCTTCGGAACCATCCATATCGCCTGTATCGGATGTGTTTACGTAAACTCGGATAGGTATTTGTGGTATTTTAAAAGTTTTATCGATGGTGATGACCTGAAATTTACCGAACACTGGCAATCAGCGATATGGTCTGTCTCACTGGCAGTGGAAGATCGTCTGGACGCTGCCGGTTTCGCCCATTTCAGTTATTATGGTACTGGTTTGCTTAATGATGGCTCCTGGGGATTTGGCATTGGCTACACCACTCAAAAAGATCCGCAGAGATCAGAAATCGTGGATCCCGGCTGGGGGTGCGTGCAATGCGAGATGAAAATTGCCACCGATACCGCCCTGGATTCCCAACACAGGCCACACATCGTTTATGTCAGTGAGGAAGACAATGACGGTTATGAGCATTACTGGCATGCCGTCAAGAACGGCGATATTTGGGAGCGCACCCGGTTGGCCAACGGCTACGACTACAGCGGCGGCTGTGCTGTAGATCTGGATGTCAATGATGGCGTACACACCGTGGTCTATGTGCTTTCCGAAAGCGGAGGCGAGGTTGCCTATGTTGCCAAGCGGGGGGATACATGGGAAACTGAGATTATCTATAGCAGAGAAAGTGGCTCCGTGCGCAGTCCCAACATTCTGGTGGATGACAGCCAGAACGTGCATATCCTTTTTCAGGACGACGACCATCACATGCAGATACGAAGCAGCAGACTGGCCGGTGACACGGACCTGGACAACATATCGGACATGGAAGAAATGGGACCCAGCGGCGATGATCCCACCTGGGACGGCAACAACGACGGCACCCCTGATTTTCAGCAACCCCACGTGGCCAGCCTGGAAGCCTGGAACGACAGCGGCTACGTGACCCTGGCTGCGCCGGACCATCTTATATTGGCCGATGTTCAGGCCATTGACAACCCCTCGCCCCTGGATACCCCGGTTGACCAGAATTTCGCTTTGGGATGGTTCAGTTTCAAGGTTCTGGGGTTGAGCCCGGGCGAGGCTGTTCCGGTTCAGCTGCACCTTCCCCAAGGATCAGTAGCTCTGAGCTACTATAAATACGGGCCGACACAGAGCAACCCACAAAACCACTGGTACGCTTTTGCCTATGACGACATTACCGAAACCGGCGCGGTCATTTCCGGCAATGTCATCACCCTGAATCTTATAGACGGCAAAAGGGGAGACAACAGTCTGCTAGCCGACGGTGTTATCGTGGAACCGGGTGGACCGGTTCTTGCGATGCCGCTGGATGCGGATGAGGACGGCGTGGATAACAGCGAGGACAACTGCCCTGCGGTAGCCAATCCTGATCAGGAAGACGGCGACGGCGACGGTACCGGCGATGCCTGCGACAACTGCCCGGATGACCCGGGCAAGATTGAACCCGGCATCTGTGGGTGCGGCTCACCGGATTTGGACACCGATAGCGACGGCCTCATGAACTGTGAGGATACAGATGATGACGGCGATGCCATTCCGGACATTGAGGATGCTTTTCCCGAAGATCCCGGAGAATGGAATGATGCGGACGAAGATGCCATCGGCGACAATGCCGACCCGGACGATGACAATGACGGCGTCAGTGACGTAGTGGAATCACAGGGACCCAACAACGGCGACAGTAACCAGGACGGTATTGCCGACAGCCTGCAAAACCATGTGAGCTGCCTGAAACTGAACAATAACCTTGGCTATGCTGTCATCGAAGCGCCCGACACGACCTTCATCAGCAATTGTCAGATCGCAGACAATCCTTCACCGGATAATTCCCCGACTGGTGTGGATTTTACCTACGGCCTGTACGACTTTACCATCAGCGGCATCCAACCGGGCGGGAGTGTCACCATCACCATCACCCTGCCGGAAAATGTGGTTCCGAAAACCTATTACAAATATGGAAAGACACCGGCCATTCAAACAGACCACTGGTACGAATTTTTGTACAACGGAGAAATCGGTGCAGAATTCAACAACAATGTCATCACCCTTCACTTTGAAGATGCGGATATGGGCGATGATATCCTCATGCCTGACGCCATGGTCGTTGATCTTGGCGGACCTGGTTTTGCTGCCGTGAATAATAGCAGCAGCGACCAGGATGGTGGTTCCGGTGGTGGCGGAGGCTGCTTTATCGATCTTCTGAAATAGGAATTGGAAACGATATTGTTTCGTGCTTTAATACCTAAATCTTGCATGAAAGTTGATGGAAGCCTCCGACTCGTGCAAGATCCAGGTATTACAAAAACCATTATGGGTTAAACTTGAATTGTTCCTGTATCACTCACCAAGTGACTGCTACAGCCGAATGTGTTTAACTATTTTCAGCCTTATTAGTGTGTAGAAAGTAAACCCTGAACAGGTTTGAAGATTAAAAGGAGCCTTTGATGATGCTTTCCTGCTTCTCCCTTCGATCAACGCTTCGTTTGGTTTTATATCTTATTCTGTCCATGACGGCTGCTGTAATGATTGGATGCAGTGGAGGCGGCGGTGGTGGAGATGGCGAGACAGGAGATGGTGGTACCACGGTAACCCAGTACACCCTGACAGTTCAGACCAGTGGACAGGGATCAGTGGTAACGATGCCGCCGGGAAACACATTCGATGCCGGCACCATTCTTATCCTGATGGCTCAGCCATCCAGCGGGTGGGAGTTTTCCGCCTGGAGTGGAGATGTGTCCGGAACCACGGCCAATCAGCAGTTGACCATGGACGCTGACAAGACAATCACCGCCACTTTCACGGAAACCGTGATTCAGGACAGCGAAGCACCGACCTGGCCCTCTGGTGCCGGCGCGGCCAGCGCAGATATCGGCGCCACCTTCCTCACCCTCGCCTGGGATGAAGCGCAGGACAACGTGGAGGTGACGACGTATCGCATCTTCAAAGACCAGGTATTGCAGGGAACCGTCCCGGGCAATAAGACGGATTTTGCCGTCACCGGCTTATCCATAGATGCAGCCTACACATTCCGGGTGGAGGCCGGTGATGCCGCCGGGAACTGGTCGGCAACAGGGCTTAGCCATGCGGCCGCCACGGCTGATAGTTTACCGCCGGACCCGAGCGGAACAGCGCCCGATCTCAATGCCACGACTACCACCAGCATGAGCGATGCCTGTGCTTTCCTTTACACCGGGCCGGATGCCATCCAGAAAGGGGTGGTCCAGGGAACCATCGAGGACCATCGCATCGCTGTTCTTCGGGGTGTGGTTAAGGACGGGTCCGGCCTGCCCCTTCCAGGCGTAACCGTCAGCGTTTTAGGCATGCCGGACCTTGGACGAACCACAACACGTAGCGACGGCGCCTATGACATGGCCGTGAACGGCGGCGGACTGGTGAAAGTGCGCTTTGAAAAGGAAAATTTTCTACCAATCAAGCGCCAGGTCAGCGTGCCGTGGGAAAATTACGTGCAAATAGATGATGTCATCATGATTCCAAGGGATGCCACGGCTCATAGCATTCCTTTGAACTCGGCCGTAGATGCAAAGGTGGCCACCGATAACCTGGAAAACGATGCCGACGGCCTCCGGCAGGCACGCCTGGTGGTACCCAAAGGGGTTTCCGGCGAGCTGGTGCTGGCTGACGGTACCCGGCAGTCGCTCGATAACATGAATCTGCGCATTACCGAGTACACGGTAGGACCGGACGGCCCCCAACGCATGCCGGCCGAGATGCCGCCTAACATCGCCTACACATATGCCATGGATTTGAGCATTGACGAGGCCATGAATGTCAATGCCGATGATGTGGTGTTTGATACCCCCCTCTATTTTTACCTGGATAATTTTCTCGAATTTCCAGCTGGAATCAAGGTCCCCACCGGATATTACGATGATGAACGCGGTGTGTGGGTGCCATCCGAAAGCGGACTGGTCATCAAGATTCTGACTGTCGATGGGAATACCGTTACCATCGACACGGACGGCGATGGCCAGCCAGGTGGTGCGGCAACACTGGCCGGACTTGGCTTTACCGATGAAGAAATATCAAAACTTGCCGAATTGTACGATGCAGGCGACACCCTGTGGCGGGTGCCCATCGATCATTTCTCATCCTGGGACTGCAATTTCGGCGCCTGGCCGCCGGCAGATGCCGAGATCCCCTGGTTCAAACCGGACCCCAATCGCCGGCCGGATCCCTGCAAGAGCGGTGGCTCGATTATCGATACCGCCAATATGGCTCTGGGCGAAGTGGTGGACCTGGCAGGCCTGCCGTTTGACCTGTACTATCAGTCCGACCGCATGCCCGGTTTCACCCACACCCGGGAGCTGACTCTCAGGGACGAAACCGCTCCGGACTCCCTTCAAGGCATCTTGCTGGAAATTGAGGTGGCCGGCCAGTTTCATGAATTTGAATTTGAGAAAGATCCCGGCCCTCTCGTGGACGTGGATAAATTTTCATTTACCTGGGACGGGATGGATATCTACGGCAGGGAGGTTCAGGGGAGCATGCCCATGACCGTAAGGGTCGGCTACGTGTATGACGGCGAATACGAGGCCAACGACCGGTGGGGAGAAGCAATAGCCGACGACATGACCGCTACTGAAATAACGGTGGGTACGCGGCAGCAGATCGGTTTGTGGAACGAGTGGACCGTATATATCGGCGGGATAGATCCCCGTGGTGTTGGCCTGGGCGGATGGAGCCTCGGTATTCATCACTTCTACGATCCGGCTTCCAAGACCCTTTATCGCGGTGACGGCAAGCAGACCTCGTCCGGGGAATTGGATCCCATTGTGACGACGGTGGCCGGAACCGGTGACATGCCGCTCTCATTTCTATGGAGCCATGATGGAGAAAAAGCCACGCAGGTGGATCTGGGACCAATTACCGATACTGCCATGGGCCCGAACGGCAGCCTGTATATTGCCGAGTATGCCCGGGGCATTCTTAGGGTAATGCCCGACGGCAGCATATACCAGGTAGCCGGCGGCGGTCTGGATGATGCGAGCGACGGGATCGAGGCTACCGAAGCACTTGTACAACCCCTATCCCTTGCCATTGGACTGGATGAGAGCATCTATATTTCCGAAAGTGATCGCATTCGGAAAGTTTCGCCCGAGGGTCGTATCAGCACCATCGCCGGTGAAGGAGATGCGGTATACGGTCCTGATGGCGGACCGGCCATGGGAGCGGCATTCGAGGCCTATAAAATCGCTGTCGCTGAGGACGGTAATGTTTATATCCTGGACAACGACGCCTGTATTATCCGCAGAATCGGTAACGACGGGGTATTGCGCACGTTTGCCGGGACACAGGATGTCTGCGGTGCCTACAGCGGCGAGGGCGGAAGGGCACGTTCGGCAACCTTCGGTCTGCCCATGTCCATGGCGCTGGCCCCGGATGGCAGCGTCTATGTAGCCGACATGCTTGCCGGCAGGGTTCTTCGCATTGCCCCCAACGGGGTTATCACCACCGCAGCTGGTACAGGCGACATGGGCAATGAGGGCGACGGCGGCCCTGCGAACGCAGCTTCGCTACTCCTGCCGTCATCTGTGGATGTGGGGCCGGACAATTCCCTCTATATCGGCACAGCCGGTTCTGTACGCAAGGTCGGGCCGGACGGTATTATTTCAACCATTGCCGGCGGGGCTGACGCGATAGAGAGCCAGGACGACGTTCCTGCCAGGCAGGCCGGTTTTACCACCGTCAACCGGATTCTAATGGGGCCGGATAAAAATCTCTACCTTACCGAACAGGGTAAATTCTGGGTTAGAAAAATTGGGACGTCCCTGGGAGATCTGAACAATGAAAACGAAATAAGTGTAGTGGATAACGAATTTGAACAGATGTATATTTTCGATACCTCGGGTCTGCACTTGCGAACCGTGGACATCTGGTCCGGGGCGGTGCTTTGGGAATTTGATTATGATCCTGTAACAAAATATCTGTGGAAGATCATCGATGTGGATGGTGATGAAACCATCATCACCAGGGATGTGGACGGAAATTCCACAATTCAACCATCCCAGGCATCGCCGACAACGCTCGAATTGAATCAAGATGGTTATCTGACACGCATCATTGACCCTGAGAACAACACCCATCAATTCTCCTATGACGGAGAGAACGGTCTGCTGACAACCTTGACAATGCCCAACAATGATCCGCCCTACACCTTTGAATACTATGAGGATGGCAGATTGAAAAAGGACAGCAATCCGGTTGGCGGGTCTCAAACGCTCACACGCAGTCTTCTATCTCAAGAAGATGGGTTCAAGGTAAGCGTCACCACGGAAATGGGCCGCGAAACCACCTATGAAACGGTATACCTGGATGAGGGCGGCATACAGGCCATCAAGACCTACCCCCATGGACTTTCCAAAACCCTGCTTTGGACCCCTGACGCCGGCCAGACGGTCCAGTACGTGGACGACACCGAGATAACCCTTGAACAGGGGCCTGATCCCCGCTTCGGCATGCAGATACCGCTTCCCAAACGACTCACCGAAACCACACCAGGCGGTTTGACCCGGGAGACAAGGATGACGCGGGGGGCTCAGTTGGGGACCATCATCGATACCATCAGCATCAACGACCAGACTTATACAATGACATTTGAAGAGCTGGGAAAAAGATTCACCCTTTTAACCCCTGAAAATCGACAGATGATCTTTACCCTCAATACCCAGGGGAGGATAGATACATTGCAATCCAATTCCCTGGCACCAATAACATTTGAATACAACGAACTGGGTAAGGTAATAAACATAACCGTTGCTAATGGCACGGAGGAAAGAAATTATCATTATACTTATGATGTAGATGATGGCTTTTTAGCTTCTGCAACCACCCCTCTAACCGGCACGGTGACTTTTGAAAACGACCTGGCCGGCAGAATCATCCGCAAAACCCTGGATGATGACCGGCAGATCGACTTTGATTATGATAACAATGGCAATGTCGCATCCATCAGTCCGCCCGGTAAATCACCGCACACATTTGGCTACACAGCTTTGAACCGGCCTAAAGAATATAACCCGCCGGATGCCGGGTTCAGTCCGGACAGTATGACAATTGATTACAATCCAGACGGACAGGTCTCCGCCGTTCACCGGCCCGGTGGTTCAAACCTTGTTTTTATGTATGATGATGCCGGCCGTATGCTATCCTACTCCCATGACACGTACGGTGTAACGATAGGCTATGATGGAGAGAACGGCCACCTGGCGACCCTCACCACTGCCCCCGGTATTGTGCACACATTGACCTGGGACGGATTTTTGATGACTGGCGATGCCTGGGTCATGCCCGGAGCTATTTCCGGGTCACCATCCGGAGATGTTTCCGGTTCAGTGGAGGGTTTCTACAACAACGACTTCATGATAACGAGGCTGAAGATATGCGGTGGCCCGTTGCGAAACATTACCTATGACCGTGATGTCATGATGGATTCAGCCGGCGGCATGTCCATGGCGCGTGATGAAAACGGCCTGGTGACGGCAACCGCCATTGGTATCGTTACGACAACGGCAACGTATAATGACTTCGGCGAGCCGGTACTTTTCAGGGCATACAAAGATGCCACTCAGCTCATGGAAATTTCTTACGTATACGACAAGGGACGCATCACCGATATTACGGAAGTTTTTGGAACAGATCCGGCTGACCACTACCTGTATACGTATGACAGCACTGGACGGCTGACAGCGGTAACAAAGAACGGTTCACCGGTCACCGGGTATACTTATGACGATAATTCCAATCGTTCTACGTACACGGGGGCACCGGCAAATGTTATTGACACCGAGTACGATGCCCAGGACCGTTTGCTGAAATACGGGGATGCCACTTTTGCGTATACGGATGCGGGTGCGCTTCAGTCCAGGACGGTTGGCAGTCAAAATCCTACAACCTATCACTACGATTTCACAAGCAATTTGCGTGCTGTAATACTGCCGGACGGTACGCAAATTGAGTACCTTATCGATGGTATGAACCGTTCTATCGGCAAAAAAATAGGTGGTGTGTTGGTGCAGGGCTTTGTATACTTGGATCAGACAAGGCCGGTTGCCGAGTTGAATGCTGACGGTGCAGTGAAAAGCGAGTTCATCTACGGTACCCGCGCAAACGTGCCGGATATTATGTTTAAGGACGGCAGCACCTATCGCTTCCTCTCCGACCATCTTGGCAGCCCGCGCCTGGTGGTAAATACTGCCACCGGTGAGATTGCGCAACGAATTGATTACGATCCATTCGGAAACCCAACATTTGTATTTGGTTCACCTGATTTTCAGCCCTTCGGATTTGCCGGCGGCCTCTATGACAGTGACACCGGACTGGTCCGATTCGGGGCCCGGGACTTTGACCCTGAAACCGGCCGCTGGACCTGCAAGGATCCGATCTTTTTTAGCGGGGGGGACACCAATCTTTATGGGTATGTATTGGCCGATCCGGTCAATTTTATTGACCCCTCGGGTTATGTTGCCTTTCCCTTGACTCCAAATCAGTTTCGTCAAGCGATAGGGCCCGAAGGGCTGGATTGGCTGCCTTCCAGCCAGGCAGCAGCCGACATCAGCGGCGGCATCGGTGATGCCTTAATAGATTCAGCATCCATGGGTATGGTTACCGGAAAGCAGCTGCGCCAGATGGCCGATGTAGATATTGTTAATGAATGCTCTGATAAATATAAAATTTCTAATGCGGCAACGAGTGTCGTTACGAGTGTAAGTTCAATCAAGAGTGCTAAAAACCTGCCACAGAATATTAAAAAGTTAAGAGATATTGGAGCTAAAGAATTTCTAAAAAACGCCGACAATGCTTATAGTCTCAGTTCTGGCGCCGTGAGCTCTGCAAACAAAATGGCTGATTGGGCAGGAAAGTAAGATCAGGGGCCGTCACCCCTATCTTTAAAACTATATAATATGGGGTCAAGTCTCCGTTTGACCTTTCTAAGAAGGATTAGCCAATAAGAAAGGTCAAACGGAGACTTGACCCCATATTGTTCTACTCCTTTGCTTATCAGTTCTGACTTTTGTACGCCTCGTGAATGCGCTGGCGCACGTATGTGGTCAGGGATTCGTCCGCGTCCACAAGATCGAAACAGTACCCGTCATCCCCCAGCAGCCCTTCGGGTATGAGGTCTCCTTCCCCATCAGGATCGACGATGGTGTCGCCGTAAAAACAGATTGACAGCCAGCGCTCTTTGGGGTCGTCGTCGATCACGTCGATCATCACGAACAGGGGCTTTCCATTGCCGTTCTTGTGCATGCCGCGCAAAGAATAGCTGATACCGGGACGCTCGTTGAATTCGATGTCGGCATCGGCCATTCCCTTAAGGTCATTGAAATAGGATATAAAAGCGGGTTTCAGCCCGAGTGCGTCTTCCTGCCAATCGTTAATGAATTTTTCTACTGTCTGTTCCTGCATGCTGTTCTCACTTTCATTTGTTTTGCATGAATTCTGCTATTTTATTTTCTATGAATGCAGCCATCTCTTCGGCCTGATCTTCAGACATGGTGCCTATGCCTTCACAGAGGCCGGCAATTTCCATTTCTGTCAATCCGGCTGTCTTTTCAATGAGAAATGTTTCCACTTCTCCGCCGGCAGGAAGCAGCCCGCATCCGCCGGCAGTACCGAGAAACTCGTCTTGGCTGAAAATAGGCACGGCGATTTTCATCATTCCGGCATCGCACTCGTCGATGACCGGCTGGCGGGTTTGTTTAGCCTGGGCCATAAAATTCTGATTTCCCGGCGCACAGATGGCGGCCAGAGAATCTTTATTGCCTTTTATTTCCGGGCACAGACGGTTGCACCAATTGGGTTTCCCGGTAACGCCGACCCCGTCTGAATTGTAAACAGTGCAGTTTATCTGGAACCGGTCGAAAAGCTCTTTTTCAAACACGGCCCATTCTTCCTTGGATAAAATGTCGGTTAGCTCCATTCCTCAAAATCTCCTTTTTTTCACGTGGTCAACATCTTGGGCAATTTGTCTGGCAGCCCTGAACCAGGGTGCCTTAGCATATTTTTTGAATGAAATCTCCGCGCGGCAAGCCACGCGGTATCATACAATTTGGATAATTTCTATTTTCTCGCAGCAAGCTGCGGGGAATTAAACCCAGCGGAGATTAAAGGCAGCCTCGGCATTGTTGGCAATTTTTATCAGGCTTGCAATGAGCGCTGCCTTTTCCTTTTTGGTAAACCCCTTGAGCAGTTCTGCATTCCATTGCTGTTGAATTTCTTTAAACTCTTTTCTAACCCTGTGGGCTTTGGATCTTAGATACACCTTTTTCACTTTGTGATTTTTTGGATCGTTTTTGCGTTGTATCAAACCGAATTTTTCCAGCTTCACCAGCGCACGCGAGGTGTTGGATTTGTCTACCCCCACACGTTGTGACAACTCGTCCTGGCTGAGCCCTTCCTCGATATACAGTTCCGATAGCAAAAAAAATTGCCCCGGTCCAAATCCCATCCGGCTCATTTCACCGCCGACAAAACGAGTTGACAACCTGGAAATGAAGCAAATCCAAGGTGTCAGGACGGCATTGTCAACCGCTGCAACCACAACATCCTCCTTTTCAGCATTGTTTTTACAAAAGCGACGCATACTGATCACCAAACTGTTTAAAATGTACCTCCCGCCGCAAGCGGATGGGGTATTCAAAACGAGGAATAAAATATCTATTTTCAGTTGCATTGTCAACTGAGAAATGCTACCAGGTTTTAGTGCGTTAAATTGACAACCAAGTATCAAAAATGACAAACGCTTACATGGGAAAAATCATCTGGGTCGACTTGGGATCGGGTCGTATCCAGGAGGAAGAAATAAACGAAACCGTTTACCGTGAATGCCTTGCCGGGACGGGAATGGCGGCTCGCATTCTTTTAGACAGAATCCCACCGAAAGCCGACCCCCTGGGCCCTGACAACATCATATGTTTTGTCTCCGGATTGTTGACCGGTACCGGCTCGCTTTTTACCGGACGCTGGATGGTGGCCGCCAAATCACCGCTCACCGGAACCTGGGGGGATGCCAACTGCGGAGGGAATTTTTCACCGGCCATCAAACGCTGCGGTTATGATGGCATTTTTTTCAAGGGCATCAGCCCTCACCCTGTATATTTGTGCATTAACGATGGCAAGGCGGAGCTCCGGGATGCCAATGGCATCTGGGGTAAAGACACCAAGGAAACTGAAGCTATCCTGAAAAAAGATTCCGGGTGCCGCATGCCGCGCATCGCCTGCATCGGCCAGGCCGGCGAAAACATATCGCTGATTTCTGGTATTGCCAACGACGGGGGGCGCATGGCGGCCCGGTCGGGCCTCGGGGCTGTCATGGGGTCCAAAAAGTTGAAGGCCGTGGTGCTGGACGGAACCAAGCGGATCCGATCACACGACATTACGGAAGTCAAACGCTTGAGCCAGAAGTGCAATGAAAATATTCAATTCATGCCCCCCTTTCCGCCGTCGTTTGTGCTGGCCTACATGGGCGCTATTTTGCGGGCCTTACCGGCCCAGCCTTCCACGGAAACCCTGATGTTCAACACCGTCTACAAACTCATGCTGCAGAAGTGGGGCACGGCCAGCCTGAACCAGATCTTGATTGAGATCGGTGATTCACCCATAAAAAATTGGAAGGGCAGCAATGAAGATTTCGGGCAGGAACACTCGGAAAAGATGAACCCGGACGTGTTTTCAGATTGTGTTATCGTAAAATACCACTGCTATGCCTGTCCTCTGGGCTGCGGCGGGATATGCCACCGCCCGGGCGTTTCCGGGGAAACCCACAAACCCGAATATGAAACCGTACTGGCTCTGGGCGGCTTGTGCCTGAATGACGACGCCGACAGCATCTTCCGCATGAATGAAATTCTCAACCGGGCCGGCATGGACAGTATCTCCGCAGGCGGCACAGTTGCCTTTGCCATCGAGTGTTTTGAAAAAGGAATTCTGACGCTTGCGGACACGGATGGCCTTGAGCTGACCTGGGGCAACAGTGCGGCCATCGAGTCCCTGGTGGACCGCATGATTCACCGCCATGGAATCGGCGACCTTCTGGCCGACGGCGTGAGAGTCGCGTCCCGCAGAATCGGCCAAGGGTCTTCAAAATATGCGATCCATGCGGGCGGTCAGGAACTGGCCATGCACGACGGCCGGTATGATCCAGGGTTTGCCCTGCACAACTCTGTGGAGGCCACACCGGGCAGGCACACCATTGGTTCGCAAATGTATTACGAACTGTTCCAGCTGTGGGAAAAGGTGCCCGATCTGCCGGAGCCCGGCCTGATTTACATGAAACGCAGCAAGTATGTTCCCGACAGGGAGAAAGCCGTGGCTGCTGCTGCCTGCAGCACGTACATGAATGTCATCAACGGGGCCGGGGCCTGCCTGTACGGCGCTCTTATGGGAACAAAGGACTTTCCCCTGTTTGCGTGGTTGAATGCGGCCACCGGCTGGCAGCTGTCGCCTCGTGACTACCTCGAAATCGGGGCGCACATTCAGAGCCTTAAGCAGCAGTTCAACATCAAACAGGGCATCAAACCAACAGATATCAAGGTGACGAACCGGGCCCTCGGTCGCCCCCCTCTGACCGCCGGGGCCAACAGGGGCAGATCCGTAGCAATAGAGAAAATGGTTCAAGACTACTGGGACATACTGGGCTGGGATCCCAAAACCGGCACACCCCTTTCAGGTGGTAAAATGGACCAGGAGATTTAATCAGATGCCGTTCACGATTACAGACAAGTGTATCGGCTGCAGTGTCTGCAAGAAAATATGCCCGGCAGATGCCATTCAGGGCGAAAAGGGCAAGCTGCATAAAATAAACCCCGACACCTGCTACGAATGCAGTGCCTGCGGTAGAATCTGCCCCCAGTCGGCGGTGAAAAATGCCGAGGGCAACTTCATAGAGCGCATCCGCATCAGAAAAAACTGGCCCAAACCCAGCATCGACCTTACCAAGTGCATGTCATGCAATATCTGTATCGATGCCTGTCCCAGGGCATGCCTGGAACTTCAATACACAATGGATACCATTGACAAAAAGGGCTTTCCTGTCCTGGCCCGGTCCCGGAACTGCATTGGCTGTGAATTCTGTGCAGCCGCCTGCCCGGTGGAAGCGATTGTAATGACGGTTAACCATGTATGCTGATACTGAAATCGAGTTGACGGGTTTTACCACGTGCGATGGCTGCCCCGGCGGCAACATCGAATTAACCGGCGAGGAGATGGTGAAAAACGGTGTATGGAAGCCGCTCATAGCCCCAACCATGAGCGATGCAGCAACACGTGCCAGTTATGATTAAGGAGGATCCATATGGAAGAAGAAGTCGAAGTGGGTTGTGCGCGACCCACGGGAGGGCCCGTAGGAGAAGAACAGGAAA
>JAOZRT010000095.1 GCA_029940035.1 Desulfobacterales bacterium | reverse complement strand
CCTCAGACCTCCGGCTCTGCCGGAGGTCGCTGATTTAAATTTTCCTCAACTTCAATCTTAAACCGGCAATTCTATAACTTCTTATCCTTGGACGTCATGTAATCTAACTTATAACGACGATTACGCGACATGAATTTTTTTCAAAAACCGAAAACAAATAAAGTGAAAAGGAGAAGATTATGTTTAAAAAACTAGATATCGCGGTTTGCATCGCATTACTGGTATTGACTACATCAATGGTAACCCCCGCGGCAGCTGAAGAGGAAAAGGTTCTCAATATTTACTTCTGGTATGATTATCTTCCAGACTCGATTGTTAAGGGATTTGAAAAAGAGACCGGAATCAAAGTCGTTCTTGACACCTTTGAATCCCTCGATGTTATGGAAACGAAGTTACTGGCCGGCAAGAGCGGTTACGATATAGTGATTCCCGATTGGGTCATGGCCGGGAGGTTGATGAAGTTAGGCATATTTAAAAAACTCGACAAGTCCAGGTTTTCAAACTGGGGTAATCTTGACCCATCGATTTTATCCAAGCTTGACAAGTATGATAAGGGCAACAATTATGGAGTGCCTTACCTGTGGGGAACCACAGGCATCGTCTTTAACGATGCTATGGTCAGAGAACGTTTGCCCAACGCAAACCTGAGAAGCTGGGATCATTTTTTTAAACCAGAAAATATCTCTAAGTTGAGCGATTGCGGTGTGGCGAGTATCGATGCATGGGCCGAGGTTATTCCGATTGCTTTGAACTATCTCGGTCTCGATCCCCACTCCGCCAAGAAAGCTGATCTGGAAAAGGCTGAAAAACTGCTCATGAGCGTCCGGCCATATATACGCCATTTTAACACAGGCGCCATCATGGAGGAACTTGCTACCGGTGAACTGTGTGCGGCGCTTGACTATAGCGGTAACGGAGGATTAGCCAGCTTACGAGCGGACGAATTGAAGAACGGCATCTTTATAGATTATTCGATTCCGACGGAAGGTACTATTACTTTTATAGATTTTCTTGCCATACCGGCGGACGCGAAACATCCGGACAACGCTCATAAATTTTTCGATTTTTTGATGAGACCGGAGGAAATAGCCAAGATTTCCAATGAGATTTGGTATGCTAATGCAAATGCCGCCGCGCTTGCTTATGTTGATGATGAAGTCAAGGGGGATCCGGACATCTATCCACCCCCGGAGGTGATGGAGAAATTATTCTCGATCGTTTCTCTTTCCAATAAGGATAGACGGAAGCATACTCGGATGTGGACAACAGTCAAAGCCGCCAAATAAAACCGTCAATAACACTACAGCACAAGTTTTTCCACAATGTTATGCTGAGCGACCGCAGGGAGTGAAGAATCTCTTTTCAAGGTTTAAATATTCCACCTAAAAGTGTGATTCTTCGTCGCTTCGCTTCTCAGAATGACAACTTGCGCTGTAGTGATAATACTCTCCTTTTAACAGAGTTGTGGCTTAAATCCTGATTCTAAGAGGATTCTATCAGCAATGAAACCATTGGAGGAAAAACCCTGGGATACACAACCGTGGCTGGACAAGCACAAAAAACCCTTTCTGGAGATCAGGGGTGTTACCAAAAAGTTCGGTGACTTCACTGCCGTCAATAATGTGAGTCTGGAAATTTACAAAAGTGAGCTCTTTTGTCTGTTGGGAGGGTCCGGTTGTGGTAAAACCACACTTTTGCGGGTGTTGGCGGGTTTTGAAACACCCACGGAGGGAAAAATATTTATTGACGGTGTCGATGTGACGGAGCTTCCACCTTATGAGCGTCCGGTGAACATGATGTTTCAATCTTACGCTATCTTCCCCCACATGTCGGTTGAAAAAAATATCGCCTATGGCCTCAAACGGGAAAGATTGCCAAAAGCCGAAATCAGAAGCCGGGTGGAGGACGTTCTGGAACTGGTCCAAATGAGCCCATTCGCCAAGCGGAAACCGCATCAGCTTTCGGGAGGACAGCAACAACGAGTGGCCTTGGCACGTGCGCTGGTCAAACAACCCAAAATACTCCTCCTGGATGAGCCTCTGGCCGCTTTGGACAGAAATTTGCGTGAAGAAACACAGTTCGAGTTAATGAATATCCAGGATAAATTGGGAATTACCTTTATTGTGGTAACCCATGACCAGAAAGAGGCCATGACCCTTTCTACGCGAATCGCCGTAATGAACAAAGGCCAATTCGTTGAAATCGGAACACCTACCGACATCTACGAGTACCCGCAATCGCGGTTCACGGCCAATTTTATCGGTTCCATCAATATTTTTGAGGGAGTCGTTAAAGAAGACCGGCTCGATTCCCATGTTGTTCGATGTGAGGATACCGAATGCGATTTGCTTATCGATCGTGATTCATCCATTCACGCCGGTGAAAGTGTGTGGGTTGCGATCCGCCCTGAGAAGATTAACGTATCCAAGGAAGAGCCTGCCGACCACCATTTCAATACCGTTAGAGGAAAAATCCTGGATTTTGGCTACCTAGGAAATCTGTCTGTTTACAATGTAGAACTCGATAGCGGTAAAATCGTGAAAGCTTCCGCACCCAACCGGAACCGAATCTCTAAACACCGGGTCGACTGGGACGATATTGTTTATCTTTCCTGGGAAGCTGCCAATACAGTGGTATTATCAGGATGAACGTGAATAGTGTTAAACTGAATGACCAGACGATAGCAATCGAAGAAAACAGGGTACCGCCGACTGAAAAGCCTGTGGTACGTTCCGGAAAACTGCGTCATTTGCTCAATGCTTTCGAGGCGCGAACATGGCGAAATATTGTTATCGGTATACCCTACATCTGGATGCTTCTGCTTTTTTTCCTGCCGTTTCTATATGTATTTAAGATCAGTCTGGCAGAGTCTATTATGGCCCGCCCTCCTTTCTCAACTCTGTTTACCTGGGTTGGAGATGCGCAGGTTTCCATCAACCTGGTCTTCGATAATTATCTACTGCTGCTGCAGGATGCACTTTATACCACCGCTTATTTGAATTCCTTGAAAATCGCTTTTGTGGCTACCCTGATTTGCCTGATTATCGGATACATTATGGCATACGGGATTGCCCGAGCACAGCCAACCATGCGTAACATTCTGCTCCTGCTGGTGATCCTGCCGTTTTGGACTTCTTTCCTTCTGCGGGTTTATGCCTGGATGGGGCTGTTGGCCAATCACGGGATCATCAACAATTTGCTGCTGGCAATCGGACTGATCGATAAACCCATTCAAATGATGTATACGAACTTCGCCATGTATGTGGTGTTTGTATATTCTTTTCTTCCGTTTATGATTTTGCCACTTTACGCCAACCTCGAAAAATTGGATGCTACCCTGGATGAGGCCTCGGCGGATCTGGGCGCCAAACCGGTGACAACATTTTTGACCATCACCTTACCTCTCTCCGTGCCGGGTATTATAGCGGGCTGTATGCTGGTTTTTATCCCCGCCGTGGGTGAATTCGTCATTCCTACATTAGTCGGTGGACCCGATAGTTTGATGATTGGGCGGATGTTGTTTGACGAGTTCTTTGCCAACCGGGACTGGCCTGTGGCTTCGGCAGTAGCTGTTGTACTGCTGATATTACTGGTGTTCCCTTTTATGTTGTACAAGCATTTCAGCGCCAAACAAGAAGAGAGGAGCCCGTGAACTCAAAACGTAATTATTATCTTTTGATCGGAATGGGCTTTGGATTTGCGTTTCTATACATTCCCATCATATTGCTCATGCTATTCTCGTTCAATAAGGCCAAAACCACAACAACATGGTCCAGTTTTTCACTCAGATGGTATCAGGTACTTTTTGAGAATGACGCGATTATAAACGCCGCGCTGATTTCATTAAGAATCGCTGTCATATCGGCGACGGTGGCCACCATTGTGGGCGTGCTGGCGGGAATCGCCTTGGTCCGTTTCGGAAAATTCAAGGGAAAGACTTTTTTTTCCGGACTGATGGTCGCCCCCATGATAATGCCGGAGGTCATTACCGGATTATCCCTGCTCCTTTTTTTTGTAGCGTTGGAAGATCTGCTCGGCTGGCCCGATGGCCGAGGTATGACCACCATTGCCCTGGCGCATATTACCTTCTGTATCGCTTTTGTGGCTGTTATTATCCAATCGCGTCTGCAGGGTATGAACGAGGATCTGGAAGAGGCGGCAATGGATTTGGGAGGCAGACCGGTCAGGGTTCTCTTCGATATCACGCTTCCGTTGATCGCGCCGGCCATGATATCCGGCTGGTTGCTGTCCTTTACTATGTCACTGGATGATGTCATATTGGCGTCATTCGTGTCCGGACCCGGCTCAACGACATTGCCCCTGGTTATTTTTTCCAAGGTTAAACTGGGTGTCAGCCCGGATATCAACGCCCTGGCAACGATCATTATCGGCATCGTTACCGTAGGTGTCTTCGGCGCCGGTTGGTTGATGAATAAAAAAGAGAAGGCCTATCAACGCGACATTCAGATGGCGGTGGCGGCGAATAAATAGAAACGGTTCTTTCGTAAAGATCAAGTTGCTGAAATACAAAACTATCTGATCCTCGGGGGGGGGATGTGGGGAAAAGACGATCTTGATTTCATCTCCAAACTTTATAATTTGCGTGATGACATCGGCTTGGATATCATATCTGGTTGAAGGTGCACCAGATTAGATCAACTTATGAATGAAAAATTTGATCGATATTTTAACTAGTTAATTACAGTCATCATCCTCGGATCACAACGAAAAATATAAAATAACGGTGTTTCTTGTAGTTGGATTAAGCGGAGCGAATCCACCCTAATATGAGAGGGAGTACCTGTGTTGGAAAGTATTAGAATTCGGATTAATGGAGATTGGCACGATTTCACTCCCGGAGTCGATTTTAAGGCTTCCGATTCACTGGCATATCTCCTAAAGGAGAAAATGGGGTTAACCGGATTGAAAGTGTCCTGCGATGAAGGTGCATGTGGTGCTTGCACCGTTATTAAAGATGGGCATGCGGTGTTGTCATGCATGACGCTAGCCTGTGAAGCAGGAGGAAGTGACGTTCTGACTATTGAAGGTTTGGATGATAATGATCCCGTGATCAAGGCATTTGCCGAACAATGCGAGCCGGGATATGGTACGGCAATGCAATGCGGATACTGTACTCCGGGATTCGTTATGGCATCAAAAGCGCTATTGGATGAAAACCCAAGTCCTTCCATGAAGCAAATTAAAGATAAACTATCGGGCAATATATGTCGTTGCGGCACCTATCCGGCCGTTGCTAAAGCAGTTCTTTCGGCAGCCGAATTGCGGAAAAATGATGGAGTAATTATCAAGGAAGAATTCAAACCCAAAATATCCAGAAATTATATTGGAACCTATCGCCCGAAGGATGATGGCTTAGAGAAGGCAAGCGGCCAAGCACATTATCTTGATGATCTTTTCTTGAAAAGGAATTTCCCTGATATGCTGTTCGCGAAATTGTTGCGATGCCCATATCCACACGCACGCATTAAACAGATTGATACAACAGAGGCCGAAAAACTGCCAGGTGTAAAAACGATACTGACCTATAAGGATCCTGATGTCTTAGCTTTCAAACCTACGAATGCCTCTTGGACGGGGCTTGACACAAGGCATTATGAAAGAATGGATTGGCCCAATTACCAAGACCGGCAAGTTTTATCCGATACCGGTCGATGGGTTGGGGATGAAATTGGAGCTATTGTTGCAGCCGAATCTTATGATATCGCCGATGAGGCTCTGAAACTTTTAAAGATTGAATGGGAAGTGCTCCCGTTTGCTCTTGATCCCGAAAAAGCCATGCAGCCTGAAGCTCCTATAATACACCCTAACATAAATCCCGAAGGAAATATTTTGCCAGGTGGAGGATTTTGTGGGCCAGATGTATTCGTGGATCGCGGTGATGTGGCGACGGCATTTGCCGAGGCTGATGAGGTCGCTGAAGTAACCTCCAAACACCACAATGCTGAACACGGAGTTCTGGATACTCGGGGTTGTTGCGTCCTTTGGGAAGGAGATCGGTTGATTTGCTGGACAAACTATTATCAGGGTGATCAAACCAGGATGCATCTTGCTAACATGTTTAATATCCCGCTAAACAAAGTTAGAATTTGCATTCCATATATCGGTGGTTCCTTTGGACGAGGAAATACAGGAGATCAGCCCTTTCTGCTTATCACTGCGTTGTTATCCAAACGAGTTGGGTGTCCTGTTAAGTTTAAGCATACCAGACGCGAAGATTTTCATGACACCCGAAATGCCCTAACTTGGACCATAAAGATGGGCGCCAAGAAAGACGGAACCATCAATAGCATGTCCTTTTACGGTATAATTAATTCCGGTGCATATGCCGATTCCACCATGGCTGCCCTCAAACATATTCCAGGTATTGAAATGAGTGAATGTCAGCTTGCCCATATACCAAATCTGCGTATGGAAGGTTATGCCGTATACACCAATATCATTCCTGGGAGTTGCATGCGAGGCATCGGCAACAACCAAATTAACCTAGCTATCGGTCTTGCTGTAGATGTCATGGCAGAAAAACTGAAAATTGACCCGATAGAGTTGACCATCAAAAATTTTGGTCACGAATGGGAAACTCTACCAGACAAAAGTCTCGAAGCTTGCTTACGGACGGGAGCTCAAAAGATCGGTTGGGAGGATAGACACGGTCCCGGCGAAACAAAAGGTAGCAAAAAGCGCGGTATTGGTTTTTCCTTCAACATGGGGTGGCACACAGGTTGGCAGGAGGTGGCGCGCGGACACGTTCAGTTAGGGGTGAAGTTAAACCCGGACATGTCAGTCATTCTCGAAGCTCCTATGGCTGAAACCGGTGTCGGTTCAAATAGCTGTGCGGTGTTCGCCTGTGCTGAAGCACTGGATTTTCTAAACATCAAGCCAAAAGATATTCACTGGGTTTCTATAGTTGATACTGACACCGGATACAAAGACATGGTTCAAACAGACAGCGCGGTGTCCTATTTGCATGCGGAATTGATGCCCAAAGCTGCTGCCCGGCTTAAGAAAAAATTGCTGGAATTAAGTGCCAAGCATCTTGATACTTCGGCGGATAAGATTGATATCAGGGATGCCTGTGTTTATTTCAAAAATGATCCCGAAAAAAAACATAGAATTAAGGACATTTTATGGGACGGAGATCTGGTACCCGTGCTGATAACCGTAAGCGAGCTAATGCCGGGTGAAATGACCGGAGTGCCTTTCGGGGCAACTTTTGCGGACGTGGAAGTAGACACTGAAACTGGAAAGGTTGAAATTGTTAAGCTGGTGGTGGTTAGTGATTGTGGTACCGTGATGTACGCCCCAGGAGCGGAAGGACAACAGATCGGAGGCCAGTGTATGGGCGTGGGGGAAACGCTTACTGAGGAGATTATTTACGACGATGCTACAGGAATCCCGCTTAATTTCAATTGGATCGATTATAAGATACCAACTATGGCTGATTTTCCAGAAGTTGAACCGATATTACTCGAAGTTTGGAAAGGGGCAGGCGAGTATGGTGCTTGTGGAATTGGTGAAGGCGTAACGACTTGTACTGCCAGATCAATAGCCAATGCCATCTATAATGCTACCGGAGTTCGAATGGATGAAATTCCTTTTAAACCCGAGAGGGTACTTTCCGCTTTAAGTGTGGTTGTACAATGAAATTATTTACGCATATTAATGCAAAAACGGTTGAAGAGGCGTCTCATATTCTCAAAGAACATGGAAGTCGAGCGAAAATAATCGCTGGTGGCAGCGATTTGTTGGGTACTTTAAAAGATCAGATTCATCCGGACTATCCGGAGATCGTGCTCAATATCAAGACACTTGACGGTTTGGAATACATCAAAGAGGAAAATGGTACTCTGAAAATTGGTGCGCTAACGAAGTTAAAGGATCTGGAAAATGACCCAATTTTGAGTGAAAAGTACCCAATGCTGACCAATGCGGCGCATCAAATTGCCTCTCCACAGATCAGAAATGAAGCCACTGTCGGAGGTAATATATGCCAGGAACCTAGGTGCTGGTACTATCGTTATCCAAACAACACATTTCACTGTCTGCGAAAAGGGGGGGATCGCTGCAACGCCCTCATAGGTGAAAACCGATATCATTCCATTTTCGGATCAGTTCGGATGGATAAAACCGCCTGCTCGATGGCTTGTCCAGCCGGCACTAACATCCCTGTTTATCTGAAGGAGTTAAGGGAAGATAGCCTATTTAGGGCTGCTGAGGTCCTTTTAGAGGCTAATCCAATTCCGGCTATCACAGGCCGAGTGTGCCCGCATTTTTGCGAGCAGGATTGTAACCGAAATGAGTTTGATGGAGCTGTATCAGTAAGAGGAATTGAGCGATATTTAGGCGACTTCATTCTTGAGAACGCGGATGAAATTATGAAATTATCCGTAACCGAAACCGGTAAAAAAGTGGCAATTGTTGGCTCCGGTCCGGCCGGTCTCTCGGCAGCCTACTATCTTAGAAATTTGGGTTACGGTGTGACTGTTTATGAAAAGAACGGAAAACCGGGTGGAATGCTTACATATGCCATACCAACGTTTAGACTTCCCAATGATATTGTTGAGAGGGTCGTGAAAACAATCAAAAATTTAGGTGTAGAATTCAAATTCAATGCAGAGATAGGTAAAGATATACCTTTTAAAAAATTAGTTCACGAATTTGATAGTCTTTTCATTGCCAATGGTGCCTGGGGAATGCCATCAATCAGGTTAGAGGGTGAAGCGTTAACCATAAACAGCCTTGATTTTTTAAGCAATGCAAAGCATGGCATCAATGATATCAAAGAGAAAAGGGTGGTAGTGATAGGTGGAGGCAATGTTGCTGTTGATGTTGCCGTGACAGCGAAGCGCCTTGGTGCTGAACAAGTTACCATGGCTTGTTTAGAACGATCAGAGGAGATGCCTGCATATGAATGGGAGGTTGCGCAGGCCGATGAAGAAGGGGTTGTGGTGATGCCGGAATGGGGTCCTTTAAAAATTATTCAATCTGATGGGAAAGTGAAAGGCATAGAATTGGTCCATTGTACCGCAGTTTTGGACGATGACGGCCGGTTTGCGCCTACATTCGATAAATCAGTTACTCAGACCATTGAAGCAGATGAAGTGATATTGGCTGTGGGGCAAAAATCAGACCTTTCTTTCATTGACCCAGAATTAAAAGTTGATAAGGGTTTGGTCATTGTTGACCGAACATCGCAAGCCACCAGTATTTCGAAAATTTTTGCGGGTGGGGATGTTACCACCGGTTCCGCTTCAGTCATAGAAGCAATAACTTCCGGCCGAAGGGCATCAATTGCCATAGGCAATTTTCTAAACGGTGTGTCTGAAAAAGTAGAGGATAATGACCTGAAAGTTCTTGAAACGCATTTAGACCTAAACTGCGGGAATTTTACAATTACCAACAGAGCCAAGATGACAGAACTTCCGCTAAATATGAGGAGCATTGCTGCTGAGGACGTCTTAGGTCTTGATTCAAAGACGATGAAAACGGAGGCAAACCGGTGTTTTAATTGTGGCTGCGTGGCTGTCAACCCCTCAGATTTAGGTGTGGCTTTACTTGCCCTGGATGCGAAAATAGTGACCAATAAGCGGACTATGAGAGCTGGGCAACTATTTGGTGTAAAAAGACAAAGCTCTACCAATCTTGACCCAGATGAATTGATAATTGAAATCCAGATCCCTGAAACCAACCCAGAAACGCTACAAGCATTCTCAAAGTTCAGGATAAGAAAGTCTATTGATTTTGCAATAGGTAGTGTAGGCGTTGTGCTCAACTTAAATTCCGGCCGTATTTCCGATAGTCGGATGGCTTTAGGGGCAGTTGCACCCATACCTATAAGGGTCAAGAAAGCAGAACAATTCTTGAACGGAAGGGAACCTGGAGTGGAAACAGCAGAACAAGCAGCAGAAATTGCAGTGAGAGAAACATCTCCTTTGGGTAGAAACAAATACAAAGTCCATCTTTTCAAGGCTTTGGTCAAACGCACAATCTTAAATGCTTTAGAAAGCAAGGGGTTTAACGAAAAGCTCTAATATGTAAATGCTATCCACAGAATAAACAGTTGGCATTAAGGCTGAAACTTTTGCAGATATCGCTGTTAGTAGCATGGCGGAACTTATAAAGGATATTGTCAAGATGAGACCGATACGAGCATCAACCCCCACAGCAAAATCATTCTTGTCGCTGGGATTTCTTTCCGAAGATGCAGCATTAAGCCACAGTTGACCATCGACGATATGAGCAATTTGGAACAACAATTGCGCTGTTCAGGCATGCAGGCAACTAAAATATCTAAGTGGTACTCAGGCATCGGGCCAAGAACTTGATGCAGGTGTCGATACTGCTGATACCAATAGATGTAAATTCATTCTATCAAAAAAGTTTGCTTTCATCAGTTATAACCTGTGTTCAGCACATATCCCCTGACAGTGTTGCGGTAATGGTTCCACCTGGTGATATCCTATTCGCATCCGAAATATTATTCTAAAAAGACAAATAGCTTATAGAACATGAAGTACTAACTTGAAAGGGTTGGGGTTTAGGCTCCAAGCAAGGAGGATAAAATGGGATTTAAACTGAGAAACAGAAGTTTTCTCAAATTACTCGATTTTTCACCCAACGAAATTGCGTTTCTGCTCGAACTCTCGGCTGATTTGAAAAAGGCCAAATATGCCGGCCTGGAGCAGCCCGGACTGAAGAAAAAAAATATTGTTTTAATATTTGAAAAATCGTCAACACGCACCCGGTGTGCCTTTGAGACCGCGGCCTACGATCAGGGGGCATGCGTCACCTATCTGGGACCATCCGGATCACAAATGGGAACCAAAGAATCCATGAAGGACACCGCCAGGGTATTGGGCCGTATGTATGATGGTATTGAATATCGTGGATTTGAGCAGTCGAAAGTGGAGGAATTGGCAAACTATTCCGGCGTGCCGGTTTGGAATGGGCTGACCAATGAATTCCACCCAACCCAGGTGCTTGCGGATTTGCTCACGATGCGAGATCACGCCAACAAACCGCTCAATCAGATCGCTTTCGCCTATCTTGGAGATGCCAGAAACAATATGGGCAACTCCTTGATGATCGGTGCCGCCAAAATGGGAATGGATTTTCGATCTGTTTCACCCAAAAGTCTTCAACCCGATCAGGAGCTGGTTTCAACAGCGTTTGAGATTGCCAAAGAGACCGGCGCTAAAATAACGGTCACAGAAAATATTGATAGCGGGGTAAAAGATTGCGATTTCCTTTGCACGGATGTGTGGGTGTCCATGGGAGAACCTGAAGATGTGTGGAAAGATAGGATCGCTCAGCTTCTTCCCTATCAGGTCAATGCCGACGTAATGCAAATGACGGGCAACCCGGCAGTGAAGTTTCTGCACTGCCTTCCGGCCTTTCACAATCGTGAAACAGAGATCGGTGAAAGAATTTACCAAAACTTTGGCCTGGAGGCCATGGAAGTCACGGAGGACGTGTTTGAGTCGCCGGCGTCAGTTGTATTCGAAGAAGCAGAAAACCGGGTGCATACGATCAAGGCGGTCATGGTTGCCACTTTAGGAAACTAAATCTATACACAATCAACGAGCGGAGGAAAGAAAAATGGTAGAAAATGTTATTATCATGGGGGCTGCGGGTCGCGATTTTCACAACTTCAATGTCTATTTCAGGGACAATGAACGGTACAATGTGATCTGTTTTACCGCCACCCAGATCCCCGATATCGATGGCCGTCAGTATCCCCCCGAACTGGCCGGTTCCATGTACCCCGACGGGATTTCCATTAAAAGCGATGAAAAGCTGATGGATCTGATCAAAGAGAACAAGATCGATCTCGTAGCGTTTTCCTATAGCGACATACCCCACACGGAAGTTATGCACAAGGCCTCGCAGGTTACTGCGGCAGGCGCTGATTTTATCATTATCGGTGCCCAATATACCATGCTGGAATCCTCCAAAAAGGTGGTGTCGGTTTGCGCGATTCGCACCGGATGCGGAAAATCGCAGACCAGCAGACAGATCGTACAGGTGCTCCAGGATGCGGGGAAAAAGGTTGTTTCCGTGCGTCATCCCATGCCTTATGGCGATTTAACCAAACAGATTGTCCAGCGCTTTGCAACCTATGAAGATTTCGATAAACATGCCTGCACCATTGAAGAGCGCGAGGAATATGAGCCGGTCGTTGACATGGGGGCCGTTATTTATGCGGGTGTCGATTATGGCAAAATTCTTCGGCAGGCCGAAAAAGAAGCCGATGTGGTAGTCTGGGATGGCGGTAACAACGATACATCATTCTATAAGCCGGATGTGAATGTGGTTGTTTTCGACCCCCACCGTGTTGGTCACGAAACCACCTTTCATCCCGGCGAAACCAATATGCTGCTGGCTGATATCGCCGTGATCAACAAAGTGGACAGCGCCGATCCCAAGGATGTGGAAACGCTTAAACAGACCATCGCCAAACACAACCCCAAGGCCCGAATCGTGTTGGCTGATTCTGAAGTGACTGCTGAAAATGGGGAGAGTATGGCCGGAAAACGTGTCTTGGTTGTGGAAGATGGTCCAACCCTCACCCACGGTCATATGAAATTTGGTGCTGGTGTCATCGCGACACAGCTCTATGGGGCGGCCGAAATAGTTGATCCTCGTCCCTATCTTGTTGGCAGCCTGAAGGGAACCTTTGAGACCTATCCTAATGTCGGCAAGGTGCTTCCGGCCATGGGGTATGGTGAGCAGCAGGTCAAAGATCTGGAGGCGACCATCAATGCGTGTGATTGCGATATGGTCGTTTCAGCGACCCCCATCGATCTGATCCGCTTGGTGAACATTGAAAAACCCACCTTACGGGTTCGCTATGGCTATCGCGACAACAGCAAACCCACCCTGGGTGAACTCGTAAAGGAGATGCTCGGTTCCTAACGCAGCTGAACACGCGGTGTGGTTGGATACGGCAAATCCGATTCAGTCACATCGCTATCAGCGATTGCTTTGCAAAATAAGCCTGCAACCTAAAAAAATGTAAAAGAGAAAAAATATGATGCGATTGAACATCAAAGAGATCAAAACGCTGGATTATAAAAGACCGGAGATCGAAAAAGGATATGCCAACCAACACCTGGGCATCGACCTTTCCACATCCACCATTGCTATTGAACCCATTCTGCCGGAGACGAAACAAACATTTATCGGTGGCAAGGGATTTGATCTGTGGCTGTTGTGGAACGCGGTTTCCGGTTCCACAAAATGGAATGATGCGGAAAACGCTGTTTGCATTGCATCGGGTCCTTTGGCAGGAACGCCTATTTACCCAGGTTCTGGAAAAAGCATTGTTACTACGATTTCACCTCTCACCGGGTCGGTGATCGATTCCAATGTGGGAGGATATTTCGGCCCTTATTTGAAATTTTCAGGTTTTGACGCCCTTCAACTGGTGGGCAAAAGTGCTGGCGATACGGTGATACTCATCGACGGGATCGATCAAAAGATCCGGATTCTTGAAATCTCCGGTCTTCCGGAAGATTCATACAGCATGTCCGATATCCTCACCGATCACTTTTCTAAAGGAAAGAAGGGTGGTGTATCGGTTGTTTCCACCGGACCCGGAGCCAAACATACCCTCATCGGGTGCCTCAACTTTACCTGGTATGATAGCAAGCGCAAAAGGGTCCGATATAAACAGGCCGGCAGGGGTGGCATCGGTACCGTCTTTGTCGATAAAGGAATAAAAGCTGTCGTGGCCCGGTGGGGTTCTGTTTCTGCAAAAACCAACCAACCAACGGATCCTGAAGCGTTAAAAACGGTGGCAAGAAGTCATACCCGCAATATCAAAGAACTAGATCCCAAACAGAACGAAATGGCAAAAATTGGCACCACCCATCTGGTGCCGATCATGAATGACTTTGACCTGCTTCCGGTTAACAATTTTAAATATGGCCGGCATCCCAGCGCCGACCTGATCGGTAGTGTTGTCTACCGAAATCTGTTTGATCCCGGCTTTGACGGTTGCTGGAAGGGTTGTACCGTGGCTTGCGCCCATGGTGTTAAAGATTTTGTTCCGGTGACCGGACCCTACCGGGGAAAAATGGTTTTTGTGGATGGTCCGGAATACGAAACCATTGCGGGATGTGGTTCCAACCTGGGTATTTTTGACCCGTTTACCATATTGGAGATGAATTTTTATTGTGATGCCTACGGTCTGGATACAATCTCCGTAGGAACGAGCATCGCTTTTGTAATGGAGTGTTTTGAGATGGGATTTATCAACAATGATCATACCGACGGAATGGACCTGTCTTTTGGAAATCGTCTCAACGCCTTGGAGTTGGTTCACCAAATGGCAATGGGCGAAGGGTTCGGC
>JAOZRT010000094.1 GCA_029940035.1 Desulfobacterales bacterium | reverse complement strand
ATCAAGTATTAAAACGTTGCAATGCAACATGTAAAGTGACAACTTTTAATCAGGGCTTTGAGGGGCGAATAATGGAAAATAGGGAAGGATGTGAATGACGATATAGCTAAAGATACTTTTACCTGATTACCTAAATAAAGGAGGTATTCCATGCAGAAAAAAATATTGTTGGCTGTTGATAACACGCGCCCTTCACGGAGAACATTGGACTACGCCTTACAACTATCCTCTGTTATCGATGAGCTGCATTATGTGCTGTTTCACATTCAGCCCATGATATCGCTTTTTCTCCAGGATGAAGCCCGCATAAGTGCTTTGGCCAGAAAACAGCTCGACAAGATTGTCAAAAAGAATCAGGAAGTGGCTGACAAAATGCTGGATGACTACCGGCGCCAGATGGAGCAGCACGGTGTTGCACCGGAGCGTATTGAATGTATCACCAGCATCAGAACACTCGGCTATGCCAAGGATATCATCGAGAAGGCCCAGAAGGAGCAATACGATGCCATTGTAGTGGGCCGCAGGGGCATATCCGGTCTTCAGAGAATGTATTCCGGCAGTGTTACGACGGACATACTGGAGTGGTCCCAGGTCATACCCGTCTGGCTGGTGGATGGCGAGATAACGTCAGGCGAAATCCTGATGGCCATCGACGGTTCGGAGGCATCCCTGCGCGCTGTGGACCATGTCAGTTTCATTTTATCCAAGAAGCCCGATGCCCGTTTGACGCTTCTGCATATCACTGGCAATGCCAGGAACTATTGTGAAATAGGTTTCGATGAACAACCCAACCCGGATTTGGAGGATATCGTTGCCCGGGCGGACAAGGCCTGCATTGATCAGTTTTATCCCCATGCCATGCAGAAATTTGAAGACGCGGGCATATCCAAAGACCAGATCAGAATTGAAACCGTGAAAGGCGGACGCAGAATAGGCAAAACGATCCTGGACTTCGCCCAGAAGGGTAATTACAGCACCGTGGTTGTGGGGCGGCGGGGGGTCAATAAGTCCTTTTTCATGGGTAGCGCCTCCCGTTTCATGATCAACAAGATCTCCAATGGGGTTCTGTGGGTGGTACCTTAATCGCGATAGTTGTGTAGGGTGTGGATAATTAAATTTCGCTGTAGGGGCAGGTCTTGTGCCTGCCCGCATAACGAATAGCGCATGGTTTCTCGGGTACCCACAAGGGGCACCCCTACAATGTCAATAATATCGTCAACCGCGCTTTATGACAGATGCGATGAAGAACCAGACAAGGCACAGAACCTGGGCGCCCAGCATGACCGTAAATCCTGCCTGATAGCCTGCCAGGGCATAACTGCCGTCGGCGCCGATGGGCCAGAGATCGATAATCGCGCCGATGGCCCACTGGCCGGCAAAAGCCATCAGGAATACCAGCAGATTGACGCCCGTTGTTACCCGGCCGGAGAGGTGGCTCGGGAAACTTTGCGAAAGTGATGCATAGGCGATAATCCCTGAGGTGCCGAAAAAGCCGAAATAGATCCAGGGCAGAATGGAATTATCCCCGAAGCCGAGAATAATGACAGCCTGGGTGGCCATAAAGAGGCCCATGCCCGCCACGGCCATGGTCAGAAGACTGATGCCGACGCGGGCCAGTTTTTTGGCCAGCAGCCCCAGTCCGATAAAGCCGGCGATCATGGCCAGGGCAACCCACTGCAGTGACTCGGCCACTGCCATGCGGTCCATGCCGGCCACGTCCTTGAGCCAGGGCCCGGCCCAGAGCCCCTGAATGGAAAGGAAGGCGGCCTGGGACATGGTGGTCAGCGGGGCTGTACGCCAGAATTTCAGGCTGGAAAATACCAGGCGGACACCTCGCAGCTGGTCATCGATGCTTTCCCTTTTACCTTGGGCTGATTTTTCCGGGACCACCAGGTAAATCAGAACCGCAACCAATAACGTAAAAATCCCCAGGAAAATAAATATCCCCCGCCAGTCTGTGACCTGAAGAGCCGCTTCCACCGGTGTGGTGGCAACCAGGGCACCCAGCCCGCCGGCAGCCATTTGAAAGCCGTTGACCAGAGGCCGCTGCTCTTCTGAAAACCACAGAACATAGGCTTTGAAGGCCGCCATCAAGCAAGCCGACACCCCCAGACCAATGAGCGCCCGGCCTAGAATAAGACCGGTAAGAGTGCTCGAACTTGCAAAGACAAAAGCGCCCAGGCCGGCAAAGACCAGCAGGAAAGCCTCTGTTTTCCGGGGGCCGAAACGATCCAGCAAAACCCCCAAAGGAAGTTGTGAGGAGGCAAAGGCGATAAAATACGTGGAGGTGAGCAGGCCCAGCGCAGAAGGGCCGACCCCCAGATCTGTCACCAGATCAGGAGCGATGACGGCATTGACCACCCGGTAGAGGTAAGAGAGAAAATATCCAAAGGCAAAGGGGATAAACACGCGGAGGGTGATTATGGAACGGTTCATGGGAGAATCAGTTATTTCTAATAGGGATATCTGTCAAGAGGGATCACACCTTGAAAGATATTACAACCTCTGATAACTATTCCTAAAGTTATTGTTTTAAATTAAGGGGAGAATCATGCTGACACTGATTGCCAACTACATTGTCTTCGCCGTGGTCCTGATCGTCTACGGCGCCCAGGTCTGACCGTTCCTGGTCGGCCTCGGGTACCCAAAGGCCGTTTGGACGACGTTCATTGCCCTGGCGCTTTTCCTGCCTTTTCGCCTGTATGGGTATAAAAAGGCCGAGCGGCAGTTGAGCAACAAAGACAGCCTGGCAATACCGCTTTATCACATGCCCTGGAAGGCATTCTTTGCAGATTTGTTCACATGGCTTGCGATCGGCCTCTTCATCGCCTCGGTTTACCTGTTCTATTATCATTCCTTTTTCTCAACCTTCATGAAAATTGCGGTTAGCGGGATGTTTTTCGGTATCTTCGGCGGGATGCTCGGTTTCCTGGATATGGAAGACCGTGTGATCACCACCCTGAAAAATGCCGGCCAGCAACCGGAAGCGCCCCGGAAAATGCAGCTGACGGTCAGCGGCAAAATGACTTTTTTCATGGCCACGATGATTTTCTTCATGGCGTTCATTATCCTTCTGGTGGTGCTGCTGGATATCTATTATCTCGTTGAAAGCAACGCATTGGCGGATTCCGGCATCTATGGCGTCGTGTTCAAGGAAATCCTGTTTGTCTTCCTGGTGATGCTGACCGTGAGCCTGATTATTATCCACAAATACTCCCGCAACCTCAAGCATGTGATTTCTATCCAGTTGGACGTGCTGGACGAGGTCGCCAACGGTAATTATGACACACGGGTTCCCCTGGTGAGCAGTGACGAGTTCGGACAGATCGCCTCCAAAACCAACGACCTTATCGTTGGCCTGCGGGAACGGGATGTGTGCTACATGAGTTTTGGTAAATATGTCACCCCGGAAATCAGGGACCGCATCCTCAATGATCACATACCGGTGAACGGTGAACGCACGGAAGGCACCCTGCTGTTCTCGGACCTGCGTGACTTCACCCGCTATGTGGATACCACCGAACCGGAAGAGGTGATCCAAAGTATGCGGGTGTATTTTACGGCCATGGAAAAGGCCATTCGCAAATACCACGGCATCGTGTTGCAGTATGTGGGGGATGAAATCGAGGCGGTTTTCGGCGTTCCCATCAACCTGGAGGACCATCCGGATCTGGCGGTGCAGGCTGCCCTGGAGATGCGCAAAGGGCTTGCCGAACTGAACCGGGAGCGCACCCGGAACGGCAAGGAGCCTTTTAAGCACGGCATCGGTGTTCACACGGGAAAACTTTTGGCCGGTAACACCGGTAGCCAGGACCGGCTGTCGTATGCCCTTATCGGCGGTACGGTGAACCTGGCTTCGCGCATTGCCGGGCTGAACAAGACGTTTGGCTCGGATATTCTGGTGAGCAGCGCCACTGTGGAGAGGCTGCACCGGACGTTCCCCATGACAGAAGAGCCGGAGCAGGTGGTAAAAGGATATTCCAGGCCCATAACGGTGCACCGGGTTGCATAATGGCTGACACACAGAAAGGACCTGCGGCAAAGGACGGGCGCACAGGAGGCCTAGGGACCTTTGCCGGGGTTTTCACCCCCAGCATCCTGACCATCCTGGGCATTATTCTTTTTCTGCGCCTTGGGTATGTGGTCGGCAGCGCCGGCCTGGGCCGAACCCTGGTCATTCTGGTGTTTGCCAACGGTATATCCATTCTTACGACCATTTCTCTTTCAGCCATTGCCACCAACATCCATGTCAAAGGCGGCGGGGATTACTATCTCATATCCAGAACGCTGGGGCTCGAGTTCGGAGGGGCCATCGGCATTGTGCTCTTCCTGGCCCAATCGGTTTCCATTGGCTTTTACTGCATTGGTTTTGGCGAAGCCGTCGTTCGCATCCTCCCCGGCGCCGGGCAGGTTTTTCATTCATCCCAGGTAATTGCCGTTGCCGCGGCACTGTTTCTATTTCTGCTGGCCTGGCTGGGGGCCGACTGGGCGACCCGGTTTCAGTATGTGGTTATGGCCATTGTTGCGGCAGCCCTGATTTCCTATTTTGCCGGTGGCCTGGTTAAGTGGGAAACCGCACAGTTGGTGGAAAACTGGGGGACTCCTGAAAACGGGCCGGGTTTCTGGATTCTGTTCGCCATATTTTTTCCGGCGGTCACCGGGTTTACCCAGGGGGTCAGTATGTCCGGGGACCTCAAAGATCCAGGCAAGAGCCTCCCTTTGGGCACTTTTGCCGCTGTGGGCATTTCCATTTTAGTCTATTTTGCCGCTGCTGTGATATTCAGTGCTGCCGCACCGCGGGACGTTTTGATGAACAACTATGGCGCCATGCAACAGGTCGCTTTTTTCGGCATTCTGATCACGGCCGGTGTCATTGCCGCCACCCTGTCGTCGGCCATGGCCTCTTTTCTGGGCGCCCCCCGCATTCTGCAGTCCCTGGCCGCTGATCGGATTTTCGGCATTCTGTTGCCCTTTTCCAAGGGGGTGGGGCCGGATGCCAACCCGCGCCGGGGGGTTCTGCTGTCAGCCGGGATTGCCGGGGCAACCATTGCCCTGGGCAACCTCAATTTGATTGCGCCGGTGGTATCCATGTTTTTTTTGGTGTCCTACGGCCTTCTCAACTATGCCACGTTTTTTGAAACCCGCACCGGGAGCGCGGCCTTCCGGCCGCGGTTTCGCTTTTACGACGGACGCTTGAGCCTGTTGGGTGCCCTGGCCTGTTTCGGCGTCATGCTGGCCATCGACATGGCAGCGGGGCTCACAGCCCTGGCGGTTCTTTTTTCCATTTATCAGTATTTAAAACGCACGGCCGGTCCTGCCCGCTGGGCGGACGGCAAGCGCTCCTATCACCTGCAACGGGTCCGCGAACATCTTCTGGCGGCTGCGGCCGAACCAGACCACCCACGCGACTGGCGACCGCAGATACTCCTTTTTGGCGAAAACCAAAAACAGAGAAAACCGCTCATGCAGTTGGCCGGATGGATTTCCGGCAACAGCGGGCTGATCAGTGTGGTTCAGATTGTAAAGGGCAAAGGTGCCAAAGCCCTGAGGCATCAGCAGGAAGCCCGGGTCGAGCTTGAAAAGGAGGCGTCCGGATACGGGCCGGAATGGTTCCCTTTGGTTGTCAGGTCCGAGGATCTTGGCCAGGGGGTGGACATGCTGGTGCAGGCTGCCGGTATTGGCCCCTTGAAAACCAACCTGATTCTATTTGGTTGGCCGTCGCCCGAGAAATTGCAGGGGCCCTTTATTCACAAAGCCATTTACGACAGCCATCTGAAAACGGTTTTCCGCCGGGGTCGCAACATTATGATCCTGGATGCCAAATCAGAGGTGTGGGATAAGATGGACGCCACACCCGAGAAGGAAAGAAGGGTGGACGTGTGGTGGTGGAACGACGCCACCGGCAGGCTGATGCTGCTTCTGGCGCATCTGATGACCCGGCATAAAGCCTGGGATGAAGCCCGGATACGCATTCTGAGCGCCGGCCGTAAAGAGAGGTCTCACCCCGAATACGGCAGGCTGAGCACCTTTCTGGACGATGTCCGCATCCAGGCCGAGGCCGTTGAGATCGTGAATTCAGACGCGGAAACCATTGCCGCCTGGTCAAGGGATGCCGCGCTGGTGTTCATGCCCTTTCAGTTGAAACAAAACAATTCTGTCGATCCCTTCGGCAGTGCCATAGAAGATCTTCTGCCCCGCTTGCCATCCACCGTGCTCGTCCTGGCTGCCGAGGATATCGCCCTTGATGCTGAACCGGAAGAGGGCAAGGCCGGCGAGTTGGCAAGAGCCATGGACAACCTGTCGGATGCTGAAAAAAAAGCTCAAAAAGCGGAAAAGGTGGCGGAAAAAGCGTCCCGGGAGTTCGACGACAAGTTAAAGGATTTGGCCAGGGCACAGTCAAATGAAGATGTCACCAAAGTTGACCGGGTCAAACAGGAAGCATTCGAGGCTGAAGCCGAGGCGGAGAAAGCTGCCCGCAAGGCGGCCAAGGCCGAGGCCAAGACCCGGCTGGCTGAAGATGAAGCTGAAAAGGCGGGTGTCCAAATCCCTGAAAAGGCGGAACACTCCGAAGATCCTGGCAAGCCAGATAATGAAAAGCCCAAGCTGCCCTAATGGTGAACTGGGCTCCCGTCTTCAGACAAATGAAAGATTGGGACTGGCAAGACTATCCCATATGATTTAAGGCATTCATAGGTAAGGGAACCACATCCGTTCGACTACTGACTGCTGTCCACAGTGTCTGTCTTAACCGACTTGCACTCGTAGAATAGGGCATAGGGGCATGTGTTTTTGCAGTATTCATGATCGAGTTTCTTGAAAAGCACGGTTATGGCTTCACCCCTGTTTTCGATCATAAGATCAGGATCGACTTCGTCCAGCAGTCCGGATTGTTTGAAAACCTGCATCACCGGCCGGTGCACGCCCATGTAGGCCACGTTGAAATTCCTGCTCTTCACATCCTCCATCAATACCTTGAGTTCGTCGACACCGGTGATGTCGATAAAACCCATGGCCTGCAGGTCCAGCAGCAGGAATTTGACCGGTGTCTCGACGCTATCCAGGCGTTTGACGATATGCTCGGTTGTGTATCCGGCATTGGCAAAGTAGATCACGTTGTCGGATCTAAGCTGCAGTATCTGGGGGCAGGACGGCAGCCTGAATATGTCGGCGTTGACGAACATGTTCAATTCCGGGTCCTTGGTGACCCGGACAATGCGGGGGTGCATGGTTTTCCAGAGAAAAAACATCAGGGAGATCATGACACCGATGAGCAGTGCGTAATCCGGTTTGGCAATCAGGGATATGACGAACACCGTAATGGCCACAATGCCGTCATGGCGGTTCATTTTCCACAGATTGAAAACAGCCTTGGGGTGAAACAGCAGAAGTACCGCGCTGATGACCATGGCTGCGAGGGCCGCTTTGGGGATGTAGGTGAACAACGGGGTCAGAAATAGCAGGGATATCACGACGACGATACTGGAAAAGGCGCTGGAGATCCCGGTTTTGGCGCCGGTGGCAAAGTTGATGGCGGTTCTGGAAAAGGATCCGCTGACCGGGTAGGATTGAAAAAAGGAGCCAATAAGGTTGGCCAGCCCCTGGCCCACGAACTCCTGGTTCACTTTCAACTTCTGTTTGGTTTCCGATGAAATGGCCTTGCCCACGGAATACGTTTCGGCAAAGCTCACCAGCGCGATGACCACCGCCGGCCCGATCAACGAACTGACGGTCTGCAGGTCGGTGGCTGGAAAGTGAAATACCGGCAGACCTTCCGGAATTGTGCCCACGATGGCGACGCCCTTTTGGTCCAGCCGCAGGAGGTAGGTGGCAATGGTGGTTACAGTCAGGGCGGCGATGCTGGCAGGGAAAGCCGGTTTGAAGTACTTGACGCCGTAAATGATAACAAAGGCGACAACACCGACGATGACCGTGGGGATGTGAAGGCCCGGGAGGCTGGTGACAATGTCCATCAGCTGCTGAATGATGTATTCATGCCGGGCTACTTCCAGGCCCATAAAATTAGGCAATTGGGTGGCCGTGATGATTAGAGCGGCGGCGGCCGTAAATCCCCGAACAGCCGAATGGGAGATGAAAGACATGATTTCCCCGAGTTTGAACAGGCCGATGCCCAGATACAGGATACCCACGATCATGGCCAGGAGAAAGGCCAGGTCGATGTATTGGGCACTGCCGGGTTCGGCCATGCTGCTCAGGGTCGTGAGCACCAGAAGGCTCATGATGGCGATGGGGCCGGTGGCCATCTGGCGGAGGCTGCCCCACATGGCCCCTATCAGGGGGGCGCCCACCGCGGCATACAGGCCATACACCGGAGGAAGGCCTGCTAAAATGGCATATGCCATGGATTGGGGAACGAGCACGGCGGCAACCGTCAGGCCTGCGATGGCATCACTCCTGAGGGTGGCTGGTTGATAACTCTTCAGCCAGGTGAGAAACGGAAACAATCGATAGAGCAGGGTGCTTTTCTGCATGCGCTCACCTTACCAGGAAAATCAGATTATAACATGTTTGGGAAAAGGTTGGCTTCTGTTGAATGCCTTGATTATCCGTAGCATACAGGAGGATTTACTGCAAGTAGGGTGAACTTGGAAAAGCAGGAGACGGTCATGAACGCATGTGTTCTGCCAATATTCATGACCGTCCTTAGTTTCTAATGGGCTGGCATCTGACTGCAGGTGGCCACCCTGCAACCTGTATCCAACTTACAGCTTCACGATCATTTTACCGAAATTGTTCCCACTGAAGAGGCCCATAAACGCTTCCGGGGCCTTGTCGATGCCTTCCAGAATGGTTTCCTTCCACTTGATGCGGCCTTCGGCGATCCATTTGCCCATGTCGGCCTGGAATTGGGGCATTTTGTCGAAGTAATTTCCGACGAGAAACCCCTGCATGGTGAGCTGTTTGGCGACGACGTGTCCAAGGTTTGACGGCCCTGTCGGCGGAGTAGTGGCGTTGTATTGGGAGATCATGCCGCACATGACCAGCCTGCCTTGGGGATTCATGAACTCCAGGGCGGCCTCCAGGTGTTTTCCCCCCACGTTTTCAAAGTAAACGTCGATGCCGTCGGGGCAAAGTTGAGCTATTGTTTTAAATAGGTTGTCGGCCGTCTTGTAGTTGAATGCTTCATCCACGCCGGCCTCTTCCTTGAGCCAGGCAACTTTTTCGTCCGACCCGGCGCTGCCCACGACAAAGCAGCCTTTTATCTTGGCGATCTGGGACACAATGGCACCCACGGCGCCGGATGCGGCAGACACGAAGACGGTTTCTCCCTCGCTCGGTTTGCCGACTTCCAAAAGACCGCTGTAGGCGGTCAGGCCTGTCATGCCCAGCGTTCCCAAGAATGCCTGTGTGGGTGCATTGTCCGGATCGATACGCGTCAACCCTTTGCCGTTGGATACAAAATATTCCCGCCAGCCCAGCATGTTGAGAACTATGTCGCCGGGTTTGAAGCGATCGTTTTTAGATTCAACCACTTCACCGACACTTCCGCCTTCGAGGGGGTGTCCGATCTGAAAAGGTGGAAGGTAGCTTTTGCGGTCCATCATGCGACCCCGCATGTAGGGATCCACGGACATGTATAGATTTTTTACCAGAAGTTCGCCCTCTGCAGGAGTCGGCAGGGTTGTTTCGGCCAATTCGAAATTGTCGGCGACGGGCATTCCTTCAGGGCGGGATTTCAATCTTATTTCACGACTTGTTGTCATTTTTATATGTCTCCTTTTTTCTGTCTTAACAGCTAAGCTAAGCACTGATGTCGGTAATGTAAACGCCTAACGGGTGTTGCGAAATTCCCCCAGCATGTTGGGGTGGTGGATTTCGTCTTCCATGTCGATGGTGTGGCACACGCGGCACTCCCCATTCGAACCGATGGGATAGGGCGTGCCCTGGTACTGCAGGGGCTGCAGATTGTTCAGGTATTCACCGTAGGGATTCATGGCCGGGTAGATGGCATGGGTGGCGCCGTGGCAGGCCATGCACATGAGGCCGGCATCGTCGGTGCGCCGGCGGTAGAGGTGGTCAACGGTTTCCGTCCAGGTGCCGTATTCCACCTGGTCGGTTTCAGGCGGTTCAAAATCCACATGGCAGTTCAGACAGTCGGGTTGACTGGTCCAGGCTGTGCGCGGGGCAATCAAGTCGGGTGTATCCACCGCCTGTGATGTCAGGTGCCGCATCAGCATCCCGGCCCGTACATTTTTACCGGCCTGCTTTTCTGCTGCCAAAAGGCTCAGGGCGTGGTCCTGCAGAGAGAAGTGGCAGTTGGCACAGGTGAGCTCGATCTCGCGGTGTATTCCTCTGAACCCGTGTGTCGCTCCATCGGATGAGGAGGGGTGGCAGGCACTGCAGGCGTCGTCGCCCAGATCGCCCAGGTAGTTGGCATGAAATCCATGCATGGCTGCCGAGAGGTTCAGGTGTTCAGACTTGCCGCGGACATGGGGAAGATTGCCGGGATGGCAGGTCTGACAGAGCACAGGCCGGCCCTTCCGGGCTGAAGAGAGCAGGTTGGTTTTGTTGATCCTGTCGTGGACAGCCAGGATACTGGCGGCGGTAGGGTCGTCGATACCGGTCCGGCCCTCAACCGCCCACGCCGTCCCGTGGCAGTTTTTACATCCCATTTCAGTGGAAACCGGGGTGACCAGTGTTGTTTGCGCCAGTAATTCCCCGGTGTCTTCAGCCCTTGCTTCCAGTCTGACGAGGGGATAGGGGTTGAAAGAGCCGTCATTTTTGTAGGGAACCACAGGCAGGTGTTCTGCATAAAAGGCCATCTGATTGTCGTCGAACTGCATGTGGCCGTCGAGTGTGTTTCCGGTCATACCGGTGCCGGCGGGAATCGTCCGTCCAGTCAAGGCTTTGGAAAACGTCCAGAATTCCACCTGGGAGGCAGGGCGGGCGTGATCCTCTTCCACAGCATAGGCAATGCTTACGCCTTCGGTCATGATTTCAGGTGTTTCTCCTCTCAAAACCAATTGAGCATAAATAGAACTTCCCGGTGGCTGAAAGGACCAGTAACGGTCACTGTCGGTCATGCCGTGCATGCCCTTGTCTTTCCAGGCCAGTAGTACATATTGGGCGGCTGCCTGGTCAAACGCCGGCGGCTGCATTGGTATGTCGTTCAATGCTCCGGCTTCCAGGGCCGTCTCTTTCCGGTGGTGCAATCCGCTGACAATGTAGCGGGCCAGGGCCCGCCGCTCGTCCCCGGTTCCCATGAAGGGCGGCATGTAGGTCAGCAGTTTGCCCTGGCCGTTCAACTGGGCCTGCATGCCCATCATTGAATAATCCACAGTCAGCGGTAGAATGTCATTGATGGGTCCGCCGATCGAATGACAGCCCACGCAGGCGATTCTGAATATTTCCCGGCCGGCTTTTTGTTCGTTTTCCGGCGTCAGGTTTCGGTGCTGTACCCATCTGGCGGTTTTCAGGATTCCGTCCTTGTAAAGGGTGGCTTCCTCACCGACCCGCACCGCGGTGGAATAGGTGTGGCCGTATATGAGATAAGGGCGGCGGCCGGCTTCCCGGATCCATTCAAAGGCGCCCATGTAGACAAGGCCGGTCAGGAGACAGGCAAACGCGACGACTACCTGCACGCGGGCGGGGATGCTGAGGCGCATGATCAGTGCCAGAATTAGGAAAACAGGGAGCAATCCGCCGAACAGAGCGAGGGCCGGGGCGATTTCAGGGGAGTGCTCCAGGATCATCGATTTGACGGTATCGGGCAGCACCGACAGGTACCACAATGCCGACAGCACCATGACGGGCAGGGGGAAGATCAGCCACCGGCTGCAGTAACCGAGCATCTTGTTTTTAAGATCCGGTCCGGCAAAGAACACGGTCGTGACAAACCCGAAGATGCCGGCCAGAAAAAGACACAGGGCCGTACGGAATACAAGCGCGGGCAGCATGGAGGGATTGAAGAAACCGTCCCAGAAGCTTTTTGTCTCCAGCCAGTCGCCGGGGGTGAGCATGAAGTCGATGATGCCGTTGATGAAAAACAGGGAGAGCCAGGCGAAGATGAAGTAAAGCCACCCGATGGTTAGGTGGGACGACCGCTTGATTTTGCCGAACCTGTAGTAGTAAAGAAACAGAGCGACGATTTCGCACAGGAAGCAGACCCACTCCGTGGCCCAGCCGAATACAAAGGTGTGTACCAGCGTCGACGTCGCAGTGGGGCTCAACAGGGATATGGTAAACCAGATTCCCACGCCGGTGATGCCGCCAAACACCATGGTCAGCAGCAGGAAAAAGCGGGTGTGCGATTTGACGTAGGCTAAAATGGCCCTATCGTCTTCACGATAGGCTTTCATTTCCGTCAATACCAGGAACAGTCCACCGCCCACGGCAAAGTGGGCCACGTAGACGTGGACTACGGCTATGACGACCATCAGAAGGCCACCCCCAGAAAAGTAAAGTTCCCACACCGGGTAGTTCATGAACCCACCTCCGGATTGTTGCTGAAAGCGAGTTTGAGCATGTAAAAAATGGCAGCGCCGCCGATGCCAAGGAAAATGAGGAACAGAACCAGGGAACCGTACTGGGGATCTGTTTCCAGCATGGAAAGCGTAAAATAGGGTTTCAGCATGGCTGTGCGCAAGAGGTCCCGCATCAGCACCATGCACAAGATGGTCGCCAGCGTGGCACCAATGCAGAGCCGGACTCTAACTTTATACCCGAAAATCAGGGACAGGATCGTGCCCAGCAACCCCAGGGCAAAAAGGGCGGTAGCCCAGGCGCTGCCGCCCATGAAAATGCGGACAATGTGCCGGGGAAGGGTCATCAGCCACCAGGTTCCCACGCCGAACTGCAGCAGGGTGGCGCCCAGGAACCAGTTGAGACTCTGTTTAACCTTTTCCTGGCAGGCGCTTGCACGCCCGTCGGCCTTCAGTCTCCACACCAGGGCCATGAACAGCCCGCCCATTGCAACAGCGGACAGGACAAAGTGCAGATAGCGCGGGGCAAGTGTCGGCTCGGCAAGGTTCAGCAGGGTGCCGTCCGGGGAAGAAAAATAGCGGACCCACTTTTCGGGTGACAGCATCATGGTCATGTTGTTGGAAAAGAAAAAGCCGATGACAAGAAGATTGATGACCGTAATGGCCATGAAAACCGCGCGGGCCGGTCCGGCGGCATCGAAGGCGTAGTGGTGGAGATAGGCGCTGTAGTAGGCAATGATGAGGATGGCCGTGATGGAGAGCCAGTAAACAGCCATCAGGAGTGAGCTGGTGTAGATGAACTGGCCGTACAGCACCTGAATGAAAAGCAGGGGGGCCACCCCCATGTTGACCGTAAAGGCAATGGCGTAGGGGAGTTTCGTGCTGATCTCCCGGTTATATTCCGAAGCCCCGGAACGGCCGAAGAGCGATTTGAAAAGGGAGATGATGCCGATGCCCAGCATGGTGTTCATGCATAACAGGTGCAGGAAAAAGGTGGTCAGCAAAAACAGCTTGAGCCAGCCCCAATGCACGGGGATGGCGTCGGGGGCGGGAACGAGGGACGCGGGATCCATAGCGGTACCTTTACGTATGAATAGGGTTTCAGCCCAATGACCAGATCAATTCTCAACCATTTTTATAGCTTTTTAAAGCGTTTTCTGCAAGATCCCCCACGCACACCAAAAACCGGCTCCAGCATCACTCTTGACGATTTTGGGCTGACGGAAACGCATCCAGCGGGCTCCTTACGGCGGTGATATCCTTTTTCATCACATGGGTATAGATTTCGGTGGTCTTGACATCGGCATGCCCCATCAACTCCTGGACCACCCGGATATTGACATTGTTTTCGAGCAGGTGGGTGGCAAAGCTGTGCCGGAATGTGTGGCAGCTGACGCGTTTGGTGATTCCGGCTTTACCAACCGCGGTTTTGACCGCCTTTTGCAGACCGGATTCCAGCACATGATGTCGCCGGCTGATACCGCTGCGGGGGTCGGTGCTGATTTTCTTTGCGGGAAACAGATACTGCCAACGAAATTCCTTCGCGGCCCCACGAAATTTCCGGGCCAGTGCTTCGGGCAGATAGACTTCCCCATGGCCGTTTTCCAAATCTTTTTTGTGGAAGGCGTTAACCCTGGTCATCTGCTCCTTGATATCTTCATGTGTCGCCTCAGGCAGGAGGGTTGTTCGATTTTTGTCTCCCTTGCCCAGCACGTAGATCAGTTTTTGATCGAGATCAATGTCCTTGACCCTGAGCCGGATACACTCCATGAGTCGCAGTCCGCTGCCGTATAACAGCCGGGCCATCAAATGGTGAACACCCTTCATATGAGACAACACGTGTTGAACTTCACGCTGGCTCATGACAACAGGCAGCCGGCGGCTTTTTTTAGCCCTTATTGGCTCGATTTTGTCATCAAAGGGTACATCCAGAACATGCCTGTACAGAAATATGATGGCAT
>JAOZRT010000412.1 GCA_029940035.1 Desulfobacterales bacterium | reverse complement strand
CAGGCAGCTTTTTATTGCTTTTACACTGCACTTCACAGGAATGACACCCGATACATTTGTCTGTGTCCTGGTACAAATAATATTTGCTCATTATTTCTTAAACTCCTTTTACCTCAACTGTCGCTGAACCGTAATTTCATACAGAAAAGCTCAAAGATTTATTTGGAAGCTAAATTGCAAACGGCATATCACCACCACCAAAGGGCATCTTGACGGGTGTGGGCCGTTCAGCCTTTTTTACACATTCTGGACAGACGTAATTAACCAGTTCGAGTCCTTTGGTTTTGTAGGCCCGTTCATTGATACGATCCAGATATTTTTTTGGGGCGTAGGGGCGACCGCACTCCTTGCACTTTTCGAGCTTGAAGCGCGCCAGCACCTGGCCCCATGTATAAATTTTTCTTTCATTGCCACGATCTTCTATTTTGATTGCCCCGGTAGGGCAGACCTGGGCACAGGCCCCGCACCCGATACAATATTCCGATAAGCGTTCAAAATCGGTCGTAATTTTCCGTTCATACCCGCGATTCACCCAGCAGAGCGCTTGAACGCCGATCTTGTCCCTGCAGACCCTGACACAGCGTCCACAACGGACACAGTCATCACTTTCACCCGTTAGAAAACGGCTGGTCATCACACCGCATTTGGAGGCCAGGTCCAAGAGCTCTTTGGAATAGGGCGACCGGCCCAGCAGCAGTTCCAAAATAAGACGGCGATTCTTTTTTATCCTTTCCGTATCCGTCTCTACGATAAGCCCTTCCTTGACCTGCTGGATACAGGAAATCCTGATGGAATGGCGAATGGCGCCGCTGATTTCAACGATACAGAGCCGGCAGGTTCCTTCGGGTTCGAGCGCTTCGTGATGGCAGAGCGTGGGAATGAATATTCCCTCCCTTTTGGCAGCCTCCAGGATCGTCATCCCCTCGGGCGCCTGAACTTCTTTGTCGTTAATCGTTAAGTTGACCATAGATGCCATGACTTTCCCCTATCCTTTCAGGACAGCCCCGAACTTGCATTTTTCATAGCAGACCCGGCAGGTGATGCATTTTTCCTGGTCGATGAAATGGGGGCTTTTCTTCTCGCCGGTAATGGCGCCAGCCGGGCAGTTTCTTGCGCAGATGGTGCATCCGGTGCATTTGGTTTCGTCGATGGTGAAGGTCGTGAGCGCTTTGCACACGCCTGCAGGGCACCGTTTGTCGATGATATGAGCTTCGTACTCCTCCCTGAAGTATTGAAGGGTTGAAATTACTGGATTGGGCGCGCTGGTTCCAAGCGCGCATAAGGAGGCGTCCTGGATCATATGGGACAACTCTTCCAGTAAGGTGATGTGTTCGAGGGTGCCGTTGCCTTCGGTGATTTCTGTCAGGAGCCTGACCATTTGGGCAACGCCTTCCCGGCAGGGCGTGCACTGCCCGCAACCCTCATCTTTACAAAAGTCTAGAAAGTACCTGGAGACATCCACCATACAGGTGTCTTCATCTAAAACGATCATGCCCCCGGAACCCATCATGGAGCCGGCTTCGGAGAGATGTTCGTAATCCACGGGCATATCGAGATGGCTGGCCGGGATACAGCCGCCGGAAGGTCCGCCGGTCTGAACGGCCTTAAACTCCCTTTTGCGGGGAATCCCGCCACCGATTTTATAGATGATGTCCCTTAAGGGGATACCCATGGGAACCTCCACCAGGCCGGTGTTGTTGATTTTTCCCACAAGCGAGAATATCTTGGTGCCTTTGCTTTTTTCACTGCCGATGCCGGCATACCATTCGGCGCCTTTGTCGATGATCAGGGGAACGTTGGCCCATGTCTCCACATTGTTCAGATTGCTGGGTTTTCCCCAGAGTCCGCGGTCTGTGGTATGCACATACTTGGGGCGCGGCTCTCCGGCCTTATCCTCGATGGAGGTCATCAGGGCCGTGGATTCGCCACATACAAACGCACCGGCGCCGAGCACCACCTTGATGTCAAAATTGACATTGGTTTTAAAAATGTTTTCCCCAAGAAAATTGTTTTCCATGGCCTGGTCAAGGGCCAGGCGCAGCCGATCAACCGCCAGAGGGTATTCCGCCCGAATATAGACATAACCCTCTGTTGCTCCTATGGCAAAGGCGCCGATGATCATCCCCTCGATGACCGAATGGGGATTGCCCTCCACAATGGAGCGATCCATGAATGCCCCGGGGTCGCCTTCGTCTGCGTTGCACAATACATACTTCGTGTTTCCAGGAGCACGTCTGCAGCTCTCCCATTTGATGCCGGTGGGAAAGCCGCCGCCGCCTCTGCCTCTCAGCCCGGATCGCTTGATGATGTTGATGATTTCATCAGGGTCCAAGCCAAGGGCCTTCTCGGCGGATCGGTACCCCCCGGTGGCGGTATACTCTTCAATCGATTCAGGGTCGATGGCGCCGCAATTGGCCAGTACCAGTTTCTGCTGCTTGCTGTGAAAGTCGTGGTAGTCTTTTTTGACGAGCCACTTTTTTATGGGATTGCCATCGATGATGTGCTCATGAACAATCTTATCGACTTTATCGGTGGTTACAAGCTGGTAGGTTTCGGTAGCGCCATTAACGGAAACATCCACCAGAACATCCTTGGCACAGAACCCGCGACATCCCACTTTGTGGGTTCTGGGCCTGATCTCGGCGGAGAGATCGTTTTTAACAAAGGCCGCCTCAAATGCTTCGACAACCTTTAAGCCACCTGCGGCAACACCCCCTGTACCGGTGCAGATGCTGACGATGACATCATTCGGCTTTGCTGTTTTAGAGGCCATATTCTTATCCATCCTTGTGTTTGCTTAGGAGCAACGGAATTTTATTCGGGGTGACCAGGCCGTAGGTTTCTTCATTGATCACCACAGCGGGCGCCAGGCTGCAGGCGCCGATGCAACGAACCTCTTCAAGCGAAAAGTTCATGTCCTCTGTGGACTGACCTTTTTGTATGTGCAGATTTTCCTCCAGAGCATTCATGACTTTTTCGGCGCCTTTGACATGGCAGGCCGTCCCGAGGCACACGCAAATCTCGTTTTTCCCCTTGGGTTTGAGGCTGAAACGGTTATAAAAGTTGACGATGCTGTATATCTGCGTAATCGGGATATCTGTTTTTTTGGACAGGTACCTTAGCTCTTCTTCCGGAAGATAGTGGAAATGATTCTGAACTTCATGCAGAATGCCAATCAGGTTTCCTTTAATTTCCGGAAATTTGGAAACGATGGCGTCGATAGCGGCAACATCCATGTGATGACTCCTTGGGTGACGATAACCTATTTAAGGGGCGCCATGGCCCGTGCGTAACGATCGCGTTTCAGTTGAGGGATATGTTCCGCCTTGTCAAATTTTAAACAGTGAGTGGTACAGGCGGTTACACACGCCGGTTTGAGTCCGGCGTCGATTCGATCCATGCAGTAGTCGCATTTGACCACCTTTCCCACCTCGGGATCCCATTGGGGGGCGCCCCAGGGGCATGCTGAAATACAGGTTTTGCAGCCCACACAAAGATTGTGGTCCACAAACACGATACCGTCCTTTTCCCGTCTGGTCATGGCGCCGGTGGGGCAGGCTGCCACACACCAGGGGTTCTGGCAGTGGAAACAGGGCATGAAAATATAGGAAGCCCTGGGAACATTATCGATCAACTGCGGGCCGACTTCGATTATTTGGCAAAGCCGTGGCCCTACGGACAAAGACTTGTTGCTTTTACACTGGATTTCACATGCATGGCAGCCGATGCACTTTTTGGTGTCCTGTATCAGGTAATATTTGCTCATTCAGTCCTCCATAAAATCGCCTGACGATTTTACTCTTTAGATAAATGTGTAGACCCGTCTGGCAGATGTCATGCGGGCTTGACAGTCACAAATGTATCGTGCAGTGCCGGGCTCCCGCCGATCATGTCAGATA
>JAOZRT010000411.1:302-3900 GCA_029940035.1 Desulfobacterales bacterium | reverse complement strand
AATCCAATGAGGTTGCGGTAAAAATTGTCCGAGAACTTCAGCAGCGAAATATTCTTACTTTCCTTTCAGGAAATGTGAATGGGCGCAGCATTATCGATCAGCTTGTGGAAGAGGGAGTGGATTTGGGATATGACACGTATACCGTTCCCTTTGGCACGGATACGATCAGCGCTATCTACGCTCTTGGTTTTGCAACCAGGTCTGCGCTCACTTTCGGGGGTATTAAGGCGGGACAGGCCCGTTCCATCTTAGAGTACAATCGCGATCGTGTCTTTGCGTTTGTTCTGGCCCTGGGCGAGGTCGATGACTTGAAGTACGCAGCCGCGGCGGGTGCCATAAACTTTGGATTCCCCGTGATTGCGGATACAGTAATTCCTCAGATCTTACCCACGGGCGTCACAACTTATGAACATGTAGTTAGTATGCCCTTTAATGAGATTGAAGGGAAGGATGATTCAGAGAGAGCGACGAAACTGGTTCAGAAATGCATCCAGGTCCGTGGTGTAAAAATCAAAATCACTGATGTTCCCGTTCCCGTTCCTTATGGGTCTGCTTTTGAAGGTGAAGTAGTGCGCCGGGCAGATATGCGAGTGGAGTTTGGCGGCAAGAATTCTCGATCTTTTGAATACCTCTTCATGACAGATATGGAAGACATCACTGACGGCAAAGTTGAAGTGGTGGGTCCGACATTTGATGATCTGGAAGATGGGGCTTCAATGGATATGGGAGTTGTTGTCCAGGTGGCCGGACGCGAGATGGAAATGGACTTTGAACCAGTTCTGGAACGCCAGATCCATGACTTTGTAAATGGTGCCTCCGGTATTCAGCATATTGGCCAGCGAGATATTGTCTGGTGTAGGATTTCCAAATCAGCCGCTGAAAAAGGCTTCAACCTGGGGCATTTTGGCAAAATTATCCATGCCCGTCTTCATGGAGATTTTGGAGCAGTATTGGACAAAGTCCAGGTTACTGTTTATACGGATAAAGAAGAAATGGATAAATGGCTGGCAACAGCTCGCGAAGCATATAATTTCCGGAATATACGTTTGGCAGATATGACCGATAATTCGGTCGAGGAATTCTACTCCTGCACGCTGTGCCAGAGTTTTGCGCCGGACCATGTCTGTGTGGTCAGCCCGGAACGGCTGGGCTTGTGCGGTGCTTATAACTGGCTGGACTGCAAGGCTTCCTTCAGTATCGACCCAACTGGTCCCAACCAACCCATTAAACTTGGTACCTGCTACGATGAGAGTGTAGGGTACTGGCAGGGGACCATTGATTACACCAAATCAGCCAGCCACGGGGTTGTGGAAAAAGTTTCCATGTACTCGATCATGGAAAATCCGATGACCGCCTGCGGCTGTTTTGAAGCGATCTTGATGTACATCCCTGAAGTGGAAGGTGTGATCGTTGTCAGCCGAGAAGACACCGGCATGACACCGATGGGAATGAAATTCAGCACCCTGGCCGGCATGGCTGGCGGTGGTGTGCAGACACCCGGCGTGATGGGGATTGGAAAGTATTACATGCTCAGTCCCAAATTCATCTCTGCAGAAGGCGGATTCAAACGGGTTGTCTGGATGAGCAAGAACTTGAAAGATTCTATGCTGGGAGAACTTCAAGGCGTTGCGGAACGGGAAGGAATTCCAGATTTGATTGACCGGATTGCAGACGGAGAAGCCGTTACCACGGTGGAAGAGCTTCAAGAATGGGTCAAAACCAAACAGCATCCAGTTTTGGAAATGCCCACCATGCAGAGAGAAGAGAAAGAGCTTGATATTCCGGAAACCGCGACCGATAGTTCTGAGGTCATTGCCCAGGCAGAAGCAGTAATTGCCAAGACAACCCCTGAACCAACTGAACCCGCACCAGAGCCTGAAAAAGCTCCATCCCCACCTGCCCCGGCAGCGATTGCACCGTCAGTTCCGACTGGCGTGAGTGGGGCCGGCGCTGAAAATGCCGTCAATATGCTGCGCAGGGCTCTGATAGCCGCCCTGGCAGAACTAGGTGGAATTGAAGGACTTGATGTAGCTAGCTTCCAGTCAGTAGCCGCACCGGCAGCTCCGGCGAAGGCAGTAGAGACTGCCCCCGTTGCTCCAGATGAGGCCTGGCTCCCGGCAGACACAAAAACTAAACTAGCTAAGGAAAATTGGGATGGCGTGGTGAGAGAGATCACTTTGGGCGCGACTGCGGCCGATGGTGGAACCCGATCACATACAGTCACGATCGGTGGCTCGACAGCCATGCCCTTCATGCATTTCGAAGGACAGACCCCTCACAAGACTGTCATTGGTATCGAGATCTTGAACCGAAAACCGGATGATTGGTCAGAATTGTTAATGAAGGCCTGGGGAGATGTCATGAACGATCCAGGCGAGTGGGCGAAAGCAGCGGAAAAAGCCGGTGCGGAAGTTTTGTATCTGAAAATTACCCTCACCGATGCTGAAGGAAATCCCACCACCAAGGAACAGGCTGTTGAGGCAGTGGACAAAGTTCTAAAGGCCAGTGGATTGCCCTTGATTGTATTTGGACCAGGTCAACCTGAACCCGACAATGATCTACTGGTAGAGATTTCCACAAAATTCAAAGGCGAAAAGCTGCTGCTGGGTGTTTGTGAGGACAAGAATTACCGCACCATTGTTGCATCCGCGATGGCGGATGAGCAGCTGGTTGTAGCCCGCACCGCAATGGATGTGAACCTGGCCAAACAGCTGAATATCCTGATCACAGATATGGGATTATCCGCCGAAAATGTCGTTATGGATCCAACCACCGGTGCCCTGGGCTATGGTTTCGAATATGGTTATTCTGTGATGGAACGCCTGAGGATCGCAGCCCTACAGGGCGATGCAATGACCCAGTTCCCAATGATGGTTACCGTAGGAGAGGAATGCTGGAAAACCAAAGAGTCCAAAGTCGGACATGATGTCCCAGAACCCTGGGGTGATTGGGAAACCCGGGCTATTAACTGGGAAACCACAACGTCCATCATGCTGGCTGAATCCTGTGCCGATTTGATCGTCCTCCGGCACCCGGAAAGTGTCAAACGGACCCAGGAAGCTATTGAAGATTTGATGAGCTCCTAAGAGTAAGAAAATAAAACTTGAGTTGAGCTTCGACGAGAGGTTCAACTCGATTGACTTTAGAGATAAGCAGATAAAAACAACGGAGAAATCGAATGGCTTTAACCGGGATTCAAATTTACAAACTGCTTCCCCAAACCAACTGTAAGGAATGTGATTTTCCAACCTGTTTGGCCTTTGCAATGAAACTGGCCGCCAAACAAGTTGAATTGGCAAAATGCCCTTACGTTAGCGAGGAATCAGCAGCACAGCTGGCAGAAGCTTCTGCCCCGCCAGTCCGCCCCATAACGATCAAATCGAATGGGCAAGAGGTAAAAGGCGGAAATGAAATTGTCCTGTTCCGCCATAACAAAAGATTCTTCAGTCAACCAGGATTATTTATCAGGGTTTATGATGATCAATCTGCTGATGATATCAAATCCAAAGTAAAACCAGTCTCAGATTATATGGTGGATTATGTGGGGATGGAACTCACGATGGGCGGAATTGCAGTCCAGGCGCGCGGAGGAGACTTC
>JAOZRT010000411.1:0-292 GCA_029940035.1 Desulfobacterales bacterium | reverse complement strand
GCTTGCTGTTGAAGCGGGCAATATCGACGACATGATTGATCTGTCCGAAAAATTGGAAAGTAAGGGGCTGAAGGATTTAGTTCTGGCTCCCACGCAGAGGACCCTTGCAGGTACCTTAACTGCCAATACCACCATTCGCCGGATGGCTATAAAAGAAAATTGTCGCTTGCTGGGATTCCCCATCATTAATTTCCCCGGAGATTGCGGTGACCCAGTTCGCGAAGCAACCCTGGCTATGCAAGCTGTTGGAAAATATAGCAGCTTCATCGTCCTGGACAACTTTGATCCGGCC
>JAOZRT010000410.1 GCA_029940035.1 Desulfobacterales bacterium | reverse complement strand
TATCTGGGAACTCCCGGTGGAACGTTTTATGGTTTTGATAATCATATTAAAGACAGTGAAATGTTTCTCCCCAATGTTTCCGGCGTACCCGGTCTTTACAATGCCGGGTGCTGGGTTGGCATGCCGGGTTATCAACCAACCCTGGAATCAGGCGTAAGAACCGCCAGAACCATCATTAGAGATTTCAACGCCTAATTGGAGCATATAGAATGAAACAAGAGTTGATGGAACAACTGGAAGGCTATGACAAGGTCAGGCAGGAGATCGAAATCTCAAGAAGGTTGGGTGATGATTTTTCCCTGGAAAAGGGTCAGGTGGCGGAATATGTCAACCGGCTTCACCCGCCCCAGCTTGAGCTTTATGTGAGCAGTATCATTGAGGAGACCGTTTCGACCAAAACCCTCCGTTTGACGGCAGTCAACGGGTATCTTCCTCCCTTTCAGGCGGGGCAATACATTGCCTTGTCCGTGGAAGTGGACAAGGTCAGAACCGGTCGTGCCTACAGTATCTCTTCTGCTCCCAGCCAAACCGGCTATTACGATATTACCGTGCGCCGGGTGAAAAATGGGCGGGTTTCAAATTTTCTACTGGATGAAGTGCAGGTCGGTGATTTACTTCAAAGCTCAGGGCCCCAAGGGACCTTCCATTACCACCCGATTCTGCATCAAAAAGAGTTGGTGTACTTGGCGGGGGGGAGCGGGATTACACCCTTTATGAGCATGATCCGGGAAATCACGGACAGGGGTTTACAACGTACGGTTCACCTTTTTTACGGCAGCCAGTTCCTTGATGACATGATTTTTCATCAGGAACTGTCTCAATTGTCAGAGCAGTTTGCTGCTATTAACTACATTCCCGTAATAGAAGAGCCGGGTCTCAATTATAACGGCAAAACTGGTTATATCACCGCTGAATTGATTAAAGAGACTCTTGGGAGCCTGGTAGAAAAAAGCTTTTTTGTCTGCGGTCCCCAGGCCATGTATACATTTTGTCTGCCGGAACTGGATAAGCTGGGAATTAACAAATGGAAAATCAAACAGGAGATGTCTGGAACGCCAATCGATATTTGTGAGTACAAAGGGTGGCCGTCAGCGATCAAAGCCAAGGATCGATTTACGGTGCGGGTCAACGGTTCAAGATCTTTTGAAACAAGCGCTGGAGAGGCGCTGCTGGTCGCGCTGGAAGATAACGGCCTGGTTGTCCCTTCGCTGTGTCGCTCGGGAGAGTGCAGCCAATGCAGGATCAAACTGGTTTCAGGTAAGGTTTTTCAGCCGGAAGGAACACCCGTGCGCAAATCCGACAGAAAATACGGGTACATTCATGCCTGTGTTTCCTATCCCCTGGAGAACCTGGAAATTCTTTTATGAGAAAAACAAGGAGGAATAAAGTGATTCAAACCAAAATAACCGAAATGTTCAACATCAAATACCCGATCCTCTGCGGCGCCATGATGTGGATTGCCAAGCCGAAACTGTGTGCCGCCATCTCCAATGCCGGGGGCATGGGCAATCTGACCGCGGCCAACTTTGAAACCGAAGAGGACTTCCGCGATGCCATTCGTGAAACCCGCCAGTTGACCGACAAGCCCTTCATGGTGAACGTTACCATCCTGCCGTCGGTTCGCGTCACCGGTGACCACCACAAAATGTATCTCAAGGTGTGTGCCGAGGAAAAGGTGGACGGCATCGAGGTGTCCGGTGCTCCTGTGGACAAGGCCTGTGGCATGGAGTACGTCGATATGCTCAAGAAAGCCGGGGTAAAGCTGTTTCACAAGGTGGGGTCTGTGCGCCATGCGGTGCACGCCGAAAAGGTGGGCTATGACGGCATCTATGCGGCCGGTATCGAGGAAGGCGGGCATCCCCTGGACGATGACGTCAGTACCATGGTGCTGACCCCCAGGATCAAGGAAGCGGTTTCCATACCGGTGGTCACGGTGGGCGGCATTGCCAACGGCCGCACCCTGGCCGCAGCCCTGATGCTGGGCGCGGATGCGGTCATGATGGCCAGTCGTTTCATGGCCACCAGGGAGTGCGAGATTCACGACAATATCAAGCAGGAACTGGTCAACCGCCAGGAGCAGGACACCACCCTGATTTGCAAATCGATTCACTTGCAGGGCCGGGCGTTGAGAAATGAAACTGTTGAATGCGTTCTCGAGACCGAAGCCAGGGGCGGTGGCCTGGAAGAAATTATTCCCCTGATTTCAGGAGAAAAATGCAGAACCGCCTGGCAGACGGGTGATGTGAACGCTGCACCCATGATGGTGGGGCAGTCCATCGGCCTGATCCACTCCATCCCAACCTGTGCCGAGCTTCTCAAGGAAATGATGCAGGAAGCAGTGGAGCGCATTAATTTTGTTCAAGCCAATATTCAATCTTAAACAGGCCTGTTAGACACGGGTCTTATGGATTATAAACTACGCTGTGCTGTAATCTGTTGTAATTTGCCTGCGGTGTAATTCATTGTTCTGGTTAACCGCGATAAATTACGTGCGAAGCACAAATGACGGCCGAAGGCCTAATAACGCGCGCAGCGCTAATGACAATCAAATGTATGCTTCAAAGAAGACCACGGTGCTAATATGGCTGCCATAAAAAGGAAAAAGCTGGCTGATTCCGTCCTTGAAGAGATCAAGCGCATGATTACGGACGGGGAGCTTGCGGAAGGCGACAAGCTGCCCAACCAGAATGAATTTTCTGCTCAACTCGGTGTCAGCCGGCCTTCATTGCGCGAGGCGCTGCACACCCTGAACCTCATAGGCGTGATCGAGCAGCGGCCCGGGATGGGCACCGTCATCAAATCCGCCAATCCCTCCTTGTGGCTGGAGCAGCTTTCTCCCCCGCTGGTATCGGATTCCAAGGCCAGCCTGGAGCTGCTGGAAGCCAGGCGGTTCATCGAAGTGGGGGTGGTGGAGCTGGCTGTGCAGCATGCCACCACGGAAGACATCAAAGGACTGGGCAAAATTGTCAGCCAGATGAAGCCTGCCCTGGAACAGGGGCAGTTGAAAAAATATTCGGAGCTGGACATGGCCTTCCACGAGAACCTGGCCATAGCCTCCCACAATCGTTACATGAAGCACATGTTCCTGACCATCAGTGGGTTAATGGAACAGTTTATCCGCGAAGCCTTTACTGTCATTCCCGGGCTGCTGGAAAAGTCGCTGGATTTTCATATCAACATCTATGAGGGGGTTAAAAACAAGGATGCGCGCCAAGCTGTCACCAACATGCGCCAACACATCCAGGATATTCACGATTCTCTCAGCCGGTACTATGAATAAAAGCGTGTTCCACGCTTTTATGAAACGCGACTGCGTCGCTACATTATTTATTATCAACTCGGCGGCTGGGCTTGGCGGCCGGAGTCTATGGCTGCGAACTTGCACCACTTCAGGCATATTAACCTGGCAACTAAATAGCCTAATTCGTCATGCCGGACTTGTTCCGGCATCCAGTATTATTCTGGATAGCGCTAAAGCTTCACTTCGTGCCCGCCTTCGCGGGAATGACGGCGTTAACGTATTTAATTGACGGAGCAATATGAATGAAAATCAGGCAATTTTCCATAAGGATTGCCCATGCATCAATTTGATCAGGACATAGCAACCACTCCCGGAGATGCCGGTTATTATACTGGCAAGATTTCGTCGAACTGGTCCGTTAACAATGTTCCCAACGGCGGATACCTGATGGCTTTCACTTGTTTCAAAGACGGCATGCCTCCGATCGTTTCGGTCCAAACCACCTTCACAGCACGCGGTTTGCTAGAACAATCAAAATTCCAACCAGTCACCGACTCAACTATAATGTTCCGAAATTCTGACTATCCCTGAACCACCATTACCCCAAAATTTATGGCGGAAAAGATTCTGACCACCCGGGGCAGCCTCGAGGGTGAACGGAAACTGGTCACCGTATTCTTTTCCGATGTTAC
>JAOZRT010000093.1 GCA_029940035.1 Desulfobacterales bacterium | reverse complement strand
CCACCAAAGCCTGCGCCGAAGCCATGGCCGGGTTCACCCCGGAGACCATGGCCGGGCTCATGAAAGGCGCGTCGGACTTGGGTGATTTGGGACAGTTCTTTCTTAAATGCTTCGGCAAATATTCCTATGATAATATCACCGCAGCTTTACCCACTCGAACATTTGAAGGGCGGTTGGAACTGGAGGTCGGATCCAGAAAGGTCGAACTTATCGAGGTCGGCCCTTGTCATACGACCGGGGACCTGATCGTGTATGCCCCCCATGCCGGAACCGTGTTCGTTGCCGACATAATGATCGTGGGTGGCCACCAGATAATGTGGGCCGGGCCGGTGGCCAATTTCATCAAGACCCTCGACCTTATTCTGAGTCTCGATCCCAGGTATATCGTGCCTGGCCACGGTCCTGTCACCGATAGCCAAGGGGCCTTGGAGATCAAAAAATATTGGGAGTATTACACCCATGAGGCCAAGATTAGATACGACAAAGGTATGGAGAGCTTTGATGCAGCCAAGGATATCCCTTTAGGCCCATACGCCGGGTACCACGATTCGGAAAAAATCGTGGTTAACGTGAACGCTTTGTATAAGGAGTTCAGTAACGATTCCGACCCTATTATCCCGGTGGAGCAGTTTACCTTTATGTCCAAATGGTAATCGAGGCCAAACATAGTCCGCATTTCGTTTTTGATTACAAAATAACATCCCAAATGGGAATAATTTTCAGGGAGGAAAAACTGTGACTGTTTTACAGGAATGTGTATTTGTCGATGGCATTAGAACGCCGAATGCTAGAGCTCATGCAGAAAAGGGCTGGTTCAGAGATGTAAGGCCGGATGAGTTACTTACGGTTCTGTATAACGCGATCTTTAAAAGAAATTCTCAAGTTAAACCCGAAGATTTAGACGGTGTTTTTATCGGATCCGCTAACGCGTCCGGAATGCAAAGTGACATTGCCCGCCTGTCGTGGCTCGCTTCGAAAATGCCGGCAAGCGTACCGACACAGACAATATCCAATGCGTGTCCTTCAGGGATGTCGGCTATTATGGATGCTGCTAGATCCATTTTAACCGGTGAAAATGACATTATGCTGGCGGGTGGCGCCGAAGATATGGAAAAAGTCGCAATGGGTGCCAACATGGACATGCCGCCTCGCCTTTGGGAGATCATGAAACCGGAGGAAATTTTTGTCGGTCCAACAGCTGAAAAGGTAGCTGAGCAGTATAAAATATCGAAAGAAGATATGGTAAAATTTGCTGCACATTCAAATCGGTGTGCTGCGAAAGCCAGAGATGACGGTAAGTTTAAACATGAAATCATACCGTTAATGGGTAAAAAGGAGGACGGAACCGAATTTCTAGTTATAAGTGATCAATGGATCAGAGATAATCCCAACGAAGAAAAAATGATGATGATGAAGTCCCCTTTCAAGGAGGGTGGGGTCGTATCTGCTGCTACATCATCGCCGCTGACAGCAGGAGCTGCTATCGTTCTGATGATGAACCGGGAAAAAGCGGATGAACTGGGGGTATCTTATACTTACAAATACAGCTTCGGCACCCAGGCAGGTAATGATCCGACCGTAATGGGGGTAGGGCCGATCAATGCTGTTAATTTACTTTTCAAAAAGACCGGATTGGGGCCTGATGATATAGGAGCTATAGAATTAAATGAAGCGTTTGCATCACAGTCTCTGGCTGTTATCAGAGAATTGAAGCTGGATAACGATAAGGCTCCCTTTGAAAAAGTAAATACATGGGGAGGCGCTATGGCTTTAGGACATCCGCTTGGACAGTCCGGTGCGCGTATTCTTGTGACACTTCTAAACCGACTCAATACTGATTACCCGGGTGCTAAATATGGATTGGCTACTCTTTGCGGTTTTTTGGGTAACTCAAATGCGGTATTAATTGAGAAAGCTTGAGCTTAAAGTAGATAGAAAAAGGAATTGTAATGGCAGTTTTCGATTCTCAAATCAATCCTCTATCCGAGGAGTTTCAGACCAACACCAAAAGGATGATGGTTGGCGTTAATAAATTTCGCGGGATTGAACAGCGTGTGATAGAAGCGGCCGAAGCCAAGGTGCCTCGTTATAAGAAGAGAGGATACATAAGCCCGCGCGAACGACTGAACCTGCTGTTGGACCCTGGATCACCCTTCCTGGAGTTATCCACATTGGCCGGTTATATGCAGGGAAATGATATTGACGGATCGGCGGCCGGCGGAACCTGCATCGCCGGCATCGGTTATGTGGAGGACACCCGCTGCTCAATATACGTGGATGACTATCTGACAAAGGGTGGCAGTATAACGCAATTCGGCGGTGGAAAGAGAAAACGCATGCAACTGATTGCTTTGCAGCATAAGATGCCCCTGGTTGTTCTGGCGCAGAGCGCCGGAGGCGGGGGATATGTTTGGAACGACCGGTGCGATTTTTGCTAATCAGGCACGACTTTCCGCTACGGGTATTCCCCAGGTCAAAACCCTGGGGGAATATCTGAGAGCGAAAATTGTGGAGATTCTGGAAACACTGTTGAAAATACCAAATCAGCGACCACCGACAGCGCCGGATGTATGAGGAAGGCCCCTATAAAGGGCCATGTTCTATCGGTGGTCGCTGATTTAATCATGCTAAAGAAATTTTCAATGCAGAAGGATTCAAGATCGACAATTTCAAAGCTGTTGTGGAGGAAATGTATGAGAGATCCGTTATTCCAACCAATAAAGATCAATAACCTGGAAGTAAAAAATCGAATTTACATGCCGGCCATGCATTTAGGAATGGCTGACAGCTATGCGGTTACAGATAAACTAGTTGATTTTTATGCCGAAAGAGCCCGCGGTGGTGCGGGGATGATTACGATTGGGTTTGCCTGTGTGAACAATGTGGGCGGCGGCATATGGAACCTTATTGGAGCCCATCGAGATGATCTGGTCCCCGGGTTGTCCCGCATCGCCGAGTCGATAAAAGCAGAAGGTGCCTGTTGTGCGGTTCAAATTAATCATGCCGGAGCCAATGCCTTTTCCGCATTCATGGACGGCAAACAACCTGTGGCTCCATCCGACGTTCCGGGGATGAGTAGGGAAACTCCTCGATCAATGACGTCGCATGACATTCGGCAAACCATTGATGATTTTGCACAAGCCGCTTTACGAGTAAAGAAAGCAGGATTTGACGCGGTTGAAGTGATCGGTGCCGGCGGATACCTGATCAGTCAGTTCTTGTCCCTGGTCACCAATAAGCGAGATGACGAATATGGCGGTTCATTGGAAAATCGGATGCGCTTTGGTCTTGAAGTGATGCAAGCTGTACGGCAAGCCGTGAAAGAAGATTTTCCAATTATAGTCCGAATCAACGGCAATGAATTTATGCCGGGCGGACTCAACAGAAAAGACTTACAGACATTCGCTCGCCAATTGGTTGAAGTTGGAACGGTTGATGCCATAAACGTCAATGTCGGCTGGCACCAGGCCCGGGTTCCTCAGATAACGTCGAGTGTGCCGCGAGGCATGTATGCCTACCTTGCAAAAGGCATTAAACAGCTGGTGGATGTGCCGGTGATTGCCAGTCACCGCATTAATGATCCTATAACGGCCAGGGAACTCCTGGCAGACGGCTTATGCGATATGACCGCCATGGGTCGTGGACTGATCGCTGATCCATATTTTCCTGAAAAAGCTCGAACCGGAAACGAGCAGAACATTGTTCATTGTATCGCCTGCGCCCAAGGGTGTTTTGACGCTTTGTTCCGTCTTGCACCCGTGGAATGTTTGTGCAATCCGAAAGCAGGGCATGAATGCGATCGTCATATCGAAAAAGCCGATCAGCCGAAAAAGGTCATGGTCATCGGTGGTGGGCCAGCCGGTATGAGCGCAGCTCTGGCAGCTAAAGAAAGAGGTCACAACGTAACGTTGTATGAAAAATACGGCCGCCTGGGTGGTCAACTTTTTCTGGCATCAGCTCCGCCAGGTCGACAGGAGTTCGCAGAACTGGCCAATGATTTGGCCAATCAATTAATTGTTAACAATGTTAAAGTTGTTTTAAACAAAGAAGTTAATCTGCAGCTGATAGAAAATGAAAAACCGGAAACGATCATATTAGCCAACGGAGCAAGATCATTAACTCCAGGTATCCCAGGGGTGGACAGGCCAAACGTAGTACAAGCCTGGGATGTACTTCAGGGAAGCGTGTTCACCGGTCAACGAATTGCTGTTATCGGTGGTGGAGCCGTGGGAATCGAAACAGCTTTGTTTTTGGCGGAAAAAGGGACCTTGTCGCCGGAATCGGTTAAATTTCTCCTGGTCAACAAAGCAGAAACACCGGAAGACCTGTATCAACTCTCCACCCGGGGTACTAAAGATATCGTATTATTGGAAATGTTGGACAGAATAGGCCAGGATATCGGAAAAAGTACAAGATGGGGCATGATACAAGACTTAGAGCGTTATGGAGTTAGCGTTCAAATCAATTCAAAAGCATTAGAGATTACGGATGAAGGCATCCGGGTTGTCTCCGACAGTATAGAAAAACTGATTCCAGTCGATACGGTAGTGCTGGCAGCCGGTGCCATACCCGACACCGTATTAGGGCAGGCGTTAAAAGAAAAAGGCATTGATTTCACTTTGGTGGGTGACGTCCGTAAAATCGGCCAGGCATTCGATGCTGTCCATGACGGATTTAATGTCGGTCGTACAGTGTGATTATCAAACGAAATTAGCCGTCCGCTTAAAATGAAACCGTTGGATGTGTTTTGGAAACCGAAACTAAAGGAGGCGGGCTGGAAGTAATCATTCCCATGATCTCGGGAGAACGGTGCCAATAGGCCTGGCAACCCGGGTCTGGATATCGCCCCCATAATGGTGGCCAATACAATATTTAAAATTGAAGAAGCAAAGTTAATTGGGGATAAATCAAAAGCCATCTCAATAATCGCGAGTGCCGCTTAGTCTACCTATAGTTCTGTATCATTGAACAGATCGGCCACGATGGAGGTCTTGAATATTTAAAGATTTCGGGATTAGATTTACGAATCAAGCCTTCGATTATTGACCATTGCCGAAAACCGAAGACTTCACCAATCCCGACGAGTTTCCCAGGCAAAAGGCTTTGTAACAGAGCTGATACATTTGTAGTCAGCGTGGCAGGCGACACATCGTTTGATGTCACCGATTATGGGAACTTCAAGATATGGATGAAGATGCAAACGGCCAAAGACGCCTTAAATTGAATCTAGCCAACTACCTACACTGCTAAAACCTATGAGATTAAGGATCCTTTCCACAAAATTACCTGGACATGTCCGGAAGCGGAAGGAGGAAGACCCCGCTATGAGAAATGCGATTTAGGAACGAGCGGCTTTTGTTATTCGCCAGTGTTGTTCGAGAAAAAGCGGGGTTGGATCATACTTGACTGGCTCTGCTCCCATGGCAAACCAGATGATTCCCATCTCAGGAATGGCTACAAATTTATGTAACGCTACTTCCCTGTCAGTTATGCTCCAGGTTTTCTTTGTTTTATAACATTTGATATCCTTAAAAAGCGTGGTTTTAGCCCCCCACCAATAAATAGTGTTTACCGACGGTTCATTCAGGCCAAGTTGTTTGTTTATCGATAGGTCATATCTATCAAGGCTGAATTCTTTGGCCTTGGCGATTGTGATTTCTCCGTAATTTTCATTTATCAGCTGCTTGAGCCGGTTATAGCGGTAGTAAGTACCAGGATTAACCTGCTCAAGATGCTTTTGCCATACTTTAATACTTTCTGGGGGAGTTACTCCATAATACTTCATTTGTCCCGGGACCATGCTATATCCTGAATAACTTTGCCATCCCGGGTAGCTGTTGAAATGATTTGTAGCCCAAAGGACATTTTTGTCTTTATCATTGGTTCGAACAGTAATTTCACTGGCTGAAACTTCTATTACTGCAGCCATATTAGTTTTTCCATCTACAATGGACCAATTTAAACCAAGTGATTTATATCCTCCTATGATAGCAATTGCCTCATCTATTGAAACCGCCTTTTCCAGTACCCACCTTGTGTTAAAAATAAACCCTGTCCCTGCCAAAGTCAGATGAGAAGATCTGCTGGTTTGACTATTAAAAGCGATACCAACTTCATTCATGCCGCTTGTCAGGCCAACAAGACCTGGGTAGGTGGGACAAATAAAGGAATAGCCATAATCAGGATTACCACGCATGACAATAGCGTGTTTATAAAGAAATTCAGAAGAATACCAATCAGTATTAGCATTCAAGATCAGTTTGTTATCCTTTGTGGCATTTCCCCAGGCAGTGAAACTGCTGCAGGCCGGGGCTGCCGGAATCGGAAACCCCGTTGACGGCCTGCCCGGTTGTTGACCTTCACTTGAGTAAAAAAGAGCAATGTCTGCATGACAATTATACATTATCATATCATCGTAGGTTAACAACTTGACTTTTCTTGAGGCCATACCATCCACGATACCCAGAATCTCACGCTTATAAACAGGTGGAATATATTTCTCCATGGTTTTGGCAGCGAACTTGAAGATTTCCAGGCCTTTTTCCATATCACCTTGGCCAAGCATCAGGCTTAACTTCGTGATTATTTTTGAAGCCACTTCTTCTATTTCATTTGCCAGAAGCGCTCCATGCTGAAACCCCATCTCGTAATTTGATCCAGTAATGTAGAGTTCTTTGAAATTATCTTTTTGTACAATAAATGCTTTATCGACAATCCCCAGGTTGATATGCTCGTCTATTACGTTCATGATTGTTCCTTTCTTGGTTTTTATTCAGAGGACAAATTATATCACGGAAAAATCATAGTTGAAGACCAGGTGAAAAAATATATTATTTAATCGCCTATAAATTCAGGTGCCCTTTTGTCAAAAAATGCCTGAACACCTTCCATAAAATCCTTGCTGCCTGTTGTGAGTTGATACTGGTCTGCATCCATATGCATAATCGCCTGATCCAGGGCAGATGCAATTGCATTGACACTTTGTTTGACCATCTGGGCTGCCATGGGCGGTTTTGCAGCAAATTTATCCGCCATTTTCTTTGCTGCAGGAATAAGTTCTTTTGATGGAACAACCTTGTCAAGGAAACCCCACTCAATAAGGGTTTTTGCATTTTCCTTCTGCGCAAGGATAATCATTCTCTTTGCACGTGCCGGACCGACAAGGCTAACACACATGGGAAGTGCCTTCCAACTTAGATTCATACCCAGATTGACCTCTGGGTAACCAATTTTACAATTATTAGCACCGATGCGGAAATCACAGGCAGCAGCGATACACGCTCCTCCGCCGATGGCAACACCATTAACAGCAGCGATAGTTATTTGACTCATTTCATAAATCTCTCTAATCATTTTGGGTCCCAGTTTTAGAAAACGGCTTTTCATCAGCATAGTTCCCTGACTCATACGCTGCATCAATTCTGGGTCACTTAAGTCAACACCACCGGAAAAATTATTTCCTGCTCCAGTAAAAATTACAACACGAGTCTCTCCATCATTGTTAAATTCTTGGGTAACCCTTATTATTTCGGACATAAGATCAATATTCAAAGTGTTCAATTTTTCTGGTCGGTTGAAACTAACAGTTGCCACATGTATGCGGCGTTCAATTTTAAGATATTTATACTCCAAAACATCCTCCTGCTAATTTTTATATACTTTGTAAGAAATTGATCGTTTGCCTTCATCGATATTGATATCAATAAATCCATTCTCCATATTCTCCATGCAGTAACCGGCAATAAATTCATCCAGTGTCAGCTTCTGATCTGGCAATGGAGGAAACAAAGACATTGTCAGAGCATAATCAATACCGTGAGGTATGCCATCTGATCCGAAAATCAAGTCATTGCCGGGGATGAATCCTACTTTGTCAATGAGCATGCGGAATGGGTTGTTTTGCCGGCAATAGTTTTCTGAAATCCTATCAATGTACTGGATAGAATCGTAGCTGAAATTTGGTTGCATGGATAAAATAATCCCAAGTGATTTTGCTTTCTTGGCATTGTCTTTTGACATAAACTGGCAATGCTCCATCCTGATAATTGGCGGCAAATGTCCCCCGGTCTGTTTTATGGTGTCCAGAATATTTATCGCCTGACTTATTGCCTTATCCCCTATGGCGTGTATGGCAACAGGCTTTTTGATATTAGAAATATCATCCAATATTTTTTTAAGTTCTTTATCAGAGTATACCAGTATGCCATTTTCACCTGAAAGAAATGGTTTTTTCATCGCAGCCCCTCTGGAACCAAGAGCGCCGTCACTAAAAATTTTTATGCCATATACTTTTGTTTGATCTCCCCGGTCCAGAGAATAAAATGTTGTAAGATCTGCCCATAATAATGTTCTTGTATTTAAAAACCCTGCTTGATCAAATTTCTTTATGGTTGCCTGGTCAGGCAACATCATTTCTTCAGCATACCATATCCCCTGCTCAAGGATTATGTCATAGAAAGATTTCAGTAAATCGGAGCTTAAAGGCTTAATATTCACCATGAATTGCAGGATTAGAAAAAGGTTTTTTTCGGTAAAGCTTTGATCTTCTATCTTGCTGACAATATGTTTGTAGGAATTGTATAGTTTATCTTTTGAGCCTTGATTCATTATAAATTTATGAAATGATACATTGCATATAAGTAGCGGCATTAATGTATCCAGCTCTTTTTTTGTGAATGAATAGAGACTATCATTCCATCCGGTAACAACAACAATCTCCTCTTTTTGTTTTTTTATTAAAGATAAAGCTCTTTGCTTATCAGTTATTGAACTAATATCAAGACAGCCTCTCAATGTTGCAAAACCTGAAGGGTGGGTGTGGTGATCTTTTAATAATGGTATTCTTCTTTTAAGAGTCATCAGTTACTTTTCTTTTGGGTCTTTTTATAAATTGGGATCCATCGCCGAAATCTATTGCAGGTATGGCTTATATAAGGGAACGCATCATATTCAGCAAGGATGGCAAAACCCAGATAATTCTTCCTGATCATTTGTGCTTAAAGTGGCAGGCGACAAAGTGGTCTCCTCCTGCAGGCTTTAAGTGCGGCACCTTTTGTTCACATTCTTCTTTTTTGTGTATGCAGCGGGTGTGAAAATGACAACCCGGAGGCGGATTGATGGGACTTGGTACATCGCCTTTTAAAATAATTGTTTTCCCTTCTGTGTCAGGATCAATTACCGGTACCGCAGACAGCAGTGCTTGGGTATAGGGATGAAGGGGATTTCCGTAAAGGGATTTAAAGTCTGCCATTTCCACAATTCTGCCAAGATACATTACTGCGATTCGGTCACACATATGTTCTATAACTGCCATATCATGGGCTATAATAATATAGGACAGGCCAAATCGGGTCTGAAGATTTTCCAAAAGGTTGATGATTTGTGCCTGAATGGAAACATCCAGTGCTGAAACCGGCTCATCCCCAATGATCAATTCGGGTTCCGTAGCCAGGGCTCTGGCGATGCCGATACGCTGCCGCTGTCCACCGCTGAACTGATGTGGATATCTTCCGATCTGATCCGGATTGAGCTCGACACTTTCCATGATATAAACAATGCGTTCTTTTTTTCGGTTTCCCCGATAGAGTTTATGGATGTCAATTGAATCCCCTATGATATTACCCACCGTCATTCTGGGATTTAAGGAACCATAAGGGTCTTGAAATATCATCTGCATTTTTTTCCGTATAGATTTCATGCGGGATGAATCAAGTTTACATATGTTCTGTCCCTGAAAATAGATTTCTCCTTTGGTCGGCTCGGTTAGACGCAATATTGCCCGGGCTGTTGTTGACTTGCCGCATCCGCTTTCACCAACAATTCCTAAAGTTTCTCCCTTTGCCAGGTGAAAACTTACACCGTCCACTGCATACACATGGCCAAAGGTTCTTTTAAAAACACCTCTTTTTACAGGAAAGTATTTTTTTAAATTATTGACTTGAAGAAGATTTTCCATATTTAATTTTAGTGATCTTTATTGGAATCGCTATTTAGTTGAATAACCAACAGCTTACACTATGATCACTGTCGATATATTTTTGTAAAGGTGCAACTTTCCGACAAATATCCATGGACTGATCACACCTGGGTGCGAACCAGCATCCCGATATGTTTTCATTCATACTGGGAACTATACCCGGAATTTCATGAAGAGGCTTTTTGCCATATTGTGACCGCAATCCCATTCGGGGTAGGGATTTTATCAGACCAATGGTATAAGGATGAAAAGGATGCTTAAATATTGAACTAACGCTCCCTGTTTCTATTATTTTTCCTGCATACATAACAATGACCTTGCTTGCCGTTTGGGCAACAATTCCAAGATCATGAGTAATCAACAGAATGGATGTATCAAACTGATCGGACAGTTGAAGCATGAGATCCAGTATCTGGGCCTGAACTGTCATGTCTAAGGCAGTTGTAGGTTCGTCTGCAATCAGTAGTTTGGGCTGACAGGCAAGTGCTATGGCAATCATCACCCGTTGCCGCATACCACCGCTGAGTTGATGGGGATATTCTTCAAATCGTTTTTCTGGTGATGGAATACTCACTTTTTCAAGTATGTTTATGGTAGCTTTCCTGGCCCGTTGTTTATTCATTTTCTGGTGGACTTTAAATGTTTCAGAAATCTGATTGCCAATAGTGAAAACAGGATTAAGTGAGGTCATGGGTTCCTGAAATATCATGGAAATGTTGCTACCGCGGATACCTCGCAGTCTTTTTTGATCAAGGGCCAGCAGGTTTTCACCATTAAACATGATTCTACCCTCTGAAATTTCTCCCGGCGGCATGGGAATCAAACGCAGTATTGAACGTACTGTTACGCTTTTGCCACAGCCTGATTCACCTACGATGCCAATGATTTCTCTCTTTTTAAGGGAAAAGCTGACCCCCTGTACTGCCCTTACAGTCCCTTCTAGGGTGTTGAAATTTACGGACAGATTCTTTACATCCAGTAATGGCACGCGTATGTTTCCATTCTTGATTTATGATATCCGGATACGGGGATCCAGAATACCGTACAGGATATCAACCAGAAGATTAATAAAAATAAAAAATGAGGCCATGAATAATACGGTTCCCTGGACCATGGGATAATCCCTTTGCCGGACAGCATCAAGAGCAAGTCTGCCCACACCGGGCAGACCAAAGACGACCTCTACAAGCACTGCTCCACTGATAAGTGCACCCATTTGAAGCCCTATGATAGTCAATACATCTGTTGACGTATTTCGGAGAGCATGTTTTCCGATTGTCACGGTTTCAGATAATCCTTTTGCCCGGGCAGTGGTAATATAATCGGTCTGGAGGACTTCTATCAAACTGGATCTGACAAATCTTATTATTACTGCGCTCATTGTAATACCAAGCGCAATGGCTGCCGGCAGTATGGCTTTAAGGTTTACAGCAAAATTGTCAAAAAAACCCATATATTCAACAATATAAAATTGTGGAAAATAGGTTGATATGACAATGATCAATATAACTGCCCACCAGAAGTCGGGAACGGAAAGCCCTATAACTGAAACCGGTCGCAACAGGTGATCAAACCATGAGTTGTGCTTAACAGCACAGATAATCCCGATGGGGAATGCGATCAAAAGGGCAAGCCCCATTGCCAATAAAATAAGCTCAAGCGTTACGGGAAACCTGCTGATGATTGCATCCAGGACAGGTGCTCCCATGCGCAGAGATTCGCCAAGGTTCCCCTGCAGTAAATTTAATATCCATAAGAAATACTGTACATACAGGGGCTGATTAAGGCCAAATGATTTTCTTAAAGCCGCAATCGCCTCTTTGGTTGCCGCAGGCCCGAGCATGACCTGAACCATATCCCCCGGAATCATATGGACAGCAAAAAAAACAATGATGGAAAGGCAGAATAAAACAAACACAGCCAGCAAAAGTCTGCGAACTATAAAAGTGTACATATTATCCCGCCTTTTATTATGATCGTTTCCATAAAGCCTTTTGTACTATTTATCCAGCCATGTAGACTCAAACTTTGCAACCATGGGATTGAATACGGTTCCCTTTACCCAGGGTTGAGTCGCCCAGTTGATATTTATTCTGAGAAGCCAGATAGCAGCACCGATATCTGCCATTCTGGACTGAAGATCACGGTATATTTGTTTTCTCTTTCCAGGATCAGAAACAAGTCTGCCCTTTTCCAGAAGTTGATCTACAACAGAATCATTGAACTTTCTCGCATTCCATATTCCCTTTGAATGAAACAACCGATAAAGATACATATCCGGATCCAGGGCAACGGGTGCAATTTCTAATAAAAATGCATCATATCCTTCGGTTTGAAAAATGGTGCCGATAAATGCCCCCCATTCCATGGAAACGATTTCAACTTTAATCCCGATGTTTTTAAGCTGATCTTGAATGATCTGGCACATTATCATATAATCGGAAAAATCACTTGTGGTCAGCAGCTTCATGGTAAGCCCATCTGCATACCCTGCTTCTTTTAGCAATGCTTTGCCTTTTTCATAGTTATGGTTGTAACCTGCCAGTTGACTGACAGGCATTGCAAAATCACCCAGCAATCCTTCGGGAACAGGCGCTGTCAGATGTCCAATCCCCATCATGCCCGCATCAATAACCTCTTGTCTGTCAATGGCATAGGAAATGGCCAAACGGACTTTGGGATTGTCAAAGGGAGTTTTGGTATTATTGAAAAGCATGGAGGAATACTGCAGTGGCGGAGTTTTATATGTATGGATATTTTTCATTTTTTTTAAGTTTTGAACGATTCCTCCGCCGGAACGGTTGGTGATATCACATTTTTTGCTTCTCAGCGCTGCAACAACCGGTGAAACTCCTTTTTCCATCTGCTGCTTTATTGTATCAAGATAAGGCAGGCCCGGTTTAAAATACTTGCTGTTTTTTTCCATTAACACATAACTTCCAGACAGCATTTCCTTAAACTTGAAAGGACCTGTTCCAATTGGGTGTTTAAGAATACTACCATCTTCGACATTCTCTTTGGCCACAATTCCGGCCCAGGGGTTTGCAATATAGGCCAGAAAAGGGGCAAATGGCTGTTTCAGCGTAAATTTGACAGTATAATCATCAGGGGTGTCAATTTTTTCTATCACCCAAAGTGTATCCATCCGGGGAGAGCCATTTGCCGGATTAATGATACGCGCGATGGAGTATTTTACATCAGCAGAGGTCATCTTACGTCCATTATGGAAATAAACGTTGTCGTGCAATTTGAAGGTGTAAACTTTTTCATCGGATGATATTTTCCATGACATGGCAAGATCGGGGATAATATGACCTTTTTCATCATAAGTGAGTAATGAGTTGTGAATGTTACTAAGGCATTGGATGCCGGGATGGATAAGCTCCTTGTGGATGTCCAGGCCAAACAGCGGGGATGCGATAAAAACAAGATTGCCTCCGTGTTTGGGTTCTGACGCATGACCCGGGACCAAACCGACTATTCCAAACGCTGCAATGGCAATGAACAATATTAAAGCGGTTTTAATTTCCTTAATCATTTGTACCTCCATTTTAAAATAAGTTTTATGAAAATTCATCCTTTTACTCCTGCCATTTTTGGGTCAAAAAAATCTCTTAATCCATCACCTAATAAATTAAATCCTACTACGCCCAATGCTATAGCCAGGCCGGGGAATATGGCTACCCATGGCGCCAGTTCAAAAAAGCTTCTGGCTTCTCTGAGCATTAATCCCCATGATGGTGTAGGGGGTGGCATTCCGAAACCTAGAAATTGAAGTGCTGATTCTGCCAGCAGTACATAAGAAAAGTTTATAGTGACAAATACAATAATTGTAGATGCGATATTCGGCAGTATATACTTTAGAATAATTCTAGTATTTCCTGCGCCTGCAGCTATTGCTGCTTCAATATACTGATTTTCCTTTACAGCCATGACAGATCCCCTGGCAACTCTGGCAGAATAGGGCAGATAGGCTATTGAGAGACATATCACCACAGGAAATAAACCCGGCCCGGTTATGGCAATAATGAGGATAGCAAGGAGAATGAACGGAAACGACAACAGAATATCCACAAATCTCATGATTATATTATCATGGACGCCGCCAAAATATCCACTGATCAGCCCAAGGGATATGCCAAAAATATTGGTTGTCATGACGGTCAGAAAACTGGTTAGCAGTGATGATCTGCATCCCCAGATAATGCGGCTCAAAATATCACGGCCAAGTTGATCTGTTCCGAACCAGAATTGACTTGTAGGAGGTCCAAGACGGTATGATTTGTACATCGTTAAAGGATCGGAAGGAGAAAAAAGGGTTGGAACGATAGCCATGACAATGAAAAAGGCAATTATGAAAAGACCAATTAGCCCCGATTTTTGTTTCAGAATACGCTTGAACAGAATGCGTCTGCCGGAAAAAGCTTTTGGGCCTTGATGCTTTTGTTTTGACTGCAAGGGAAATGCCCTTTTTTCTGTTATTGTGTCGATATGGTCTTCCATAGCAAATCAAAAAACCTTGGAATTGAATCCACGAGCTTCCATTTCATACCGTGAAAATACCATTTATGGATCTGGCGGTAACAATACATATAATACAGATCTATACACTGCCCGACTTTCAATGACGGATCGAGT
>JAOZRT010000409.1:3389-3937 GCA_029940035.1 Desulfobacterales bacterium | reverse complement strand
TTCCCGGGCAAAACTGAGAACCGCCTTACACTGAACCGGGCAGTTATAACACCCCTTTGATTTGAGTTTGAAGGCCTCCAATCGTCTACCATCGATACTGTCAACCTCACGGAAGCGATTCTTTTGATAATTACGTGTCGCCATGATACCCATATCGTCAGCCCATTTGACATATCCTGCGCCGCCATATTGCGCAAAGGTTTTGAAATCGGGTGAGGCTTTGATCATTTTAACATATTTTCGGACGGCCTCTCTGGTAAGGGATGGTTTCACAAGAGACTTCTTTTTACCTCCTTTTACCATGACAATGGCCTTGAGATTTTTCGACCCCATTACCGCACCCATACCGGTTCTGCCGGCTGCGTGATCCCTACCGGATATGATACAGGCAAACCGGGTCATATTTTCCCCGGCAGGGCCGATAACCAGACATGCCAGGTGACGATTTCCCAGGACATCCTTGATTTTTTCCTGGGTTTCAAGGGTGCCAAGGCCTTTTAAGAAACGTGCATCACGAATCTCTGCACGACCCTCTTCAATGTACAGAT
>JAOZRT010000409.1:0-3379 GCA_029940035.1 Desulfobacterales bacterium | reverse complement strand
TGTCCGCCAATATTCGAACTCCCGAGAAGGCCTGTCACTGGCGAGACGGCATTGATGTGCAGACGAGAAGAAGCCGGGGCAGCGGTTCCGGTCAGGAGGCCGCAGCTAAAGAGCAGACAATTATCCGGGCCAAGGGGATCGATTTCTTCTGAAAAACGATCAAACAGATAGGCCACGTTGAAGCCTCTGCCACCGATAGATGTTTTCAGTATACGGTCCTGAACAGGCGATAAGAAATGTCGCTTCTCTGTCAGGTTGACATGCAGTGCCTTGCCGTAAATTCCCATAATAAAAGTCTCTCACCACCCATGTGTATAATTGATCAACTGTTGAGTGCTAAACTGTTTGACATGGGTAACCATTCCAAATATTCTCTTTTTTTTGATCCGTTCCAACCATGGATTCCGAAACAAAAAGCTACGATGTTCAATTATAGCCTATTCGGATAAAAATAAAAACAGTTCACGTAATAAAACACCTGAACCGCAACAGTGAGTGGTATTATTCCAGTGGAACAACCAACATTTTAGCCAGGATCGTTCGTGATACAGTTGGTGGTTCTCTGCCCGCTGTCATTAATTTTACACAAAATGAACTGTTTGATCGCATCAACATGCACTCAGCCATCATTGAAGCAGATGCATCCGGTTCGTTTGTGGGTTCCAGTTACATGTTTGCCACAAAAAATATCTCTGTTGAGGAGTTTTAAACCATGCCAGATTTTAAAATACATCCAATCGTTCTGGGCACAAAAATATTCGACAAGACCATGATGACCTACCAGCATGGCTATGCTGATATTTTCGTCCACGAAAAAGAACTGCAAAGTATTCACAATCCGCACCCCCTGGATTACCGTTACCTGGAAGATTTTATTGAAGACGTTGAAGATAACGGCCAGGTCAAACCCCTTTCCCGGGATACGGAAATCGTTCCCGGAATCAGCGTTATGCACACACCCGTCCACACAAAAGGCGGTATGACGGTGTTCATTGACACGCAAAAAGGAAGGGCCGCCATCACCGGCTTTTGTGTTATCGATGAGAATTTCAACCCTCCAAGAGAAATCCGCGCCATGGAGATGGATGTCATACCCCCCGGAACCCATGTGAATACCTATGAAGCCTATGACATCATTATAAAAGTCAAGGAGATGGCAGACCTGTTAATCCCGCTTCACGAACCAAAATTTGCGAGCATGGAGACAATATCATTGTAGATTTTTTGAATTACATGGCTTTATACATTCTGATTGCAAAATTTTAATACCAGAAAATACAAAAAAACAAGTCCAATACTAATATAATGCCAGTGATCTGCAATTCAGTACCGGTAAATAGATGTAGGAGGCATCACCGCTTGATAACATCGCTGTTCAGCCGCCTTTCCCCGCCGCCTTGACGCTGACAAACAACGTTACGACAGCACGTAACGTTGAGTGAGCAAAAAACCCACAACGGCACGCGGGAAACGGACGGTTGCAGCAGCATTGTTAGCCGCACATATCCATTTCACTTGTAGGGCTGAAGAATCGCACCTCATACTCGCCCTTTCCAAGCATACGAACGAAACCTGTGGTAGGAGCATTTATTTCTGCTGCCAGATGTTGCAATTCAGAGTCTTTCAAATCCTCTTCAAGAATCACAATGCCCGCGACATTCCCACCGAATCGCTTCGAAGAAAAAGCGTCATAAAGAAAAGTCTTTAGTTTCATACTTATCCTCTTCAAGCCTAACAAGTGATTATACGGTTCCGGATATCCGTACCAAAATGCAATTTGTTACCAGAAAACCAGGTATGTACCGGCGAAGATACATGGAGACGAGTACACGTATTTAAACCTTCAAGATACGTCAAGAGTTAGCCCAGGTGGATTCCCATAGCGCCAATATCGCGATTAAGAGTCTTAAACGTTTGCATAAACGCTATTGGTCCCTGACCATGAAGGGCAAGATACGACCAGTTGTGATTACGGCAATCGCAAGAGAGTTTGTCGGTTTTATCTGGTCCATAATGCAGCCGGTACCGGTTGAAGCATGCTAAATATGAACAGGTTAATAACCCTTTACTGAAAAGCTTAATTCGGTTTAAGCATCAGGTGACTTGAGGTATGTCAGGAGATACTCGGGCAAGCTTTGTTGAGAGACCTTAGCCTTATTCACGATCGCAGATCGAGTGTCCTCCGGACGGATTATGAAAAATGGTGGTTTTGACCCACGAATAGCAGCTTGATTCACCGTCGAAGAAACCTCAAGTCCCTGTTGCTTATCCAAGGGGGTCAAAATGTGACGATGAAAAAAATATTTCAAAGAACAAAAAAACTACTTGACACTAGCCCGTTTCATAGTAGCTTGCTGCGAGGTTCTTCAATTGGCAAGACCGACATTAAGGCCAGGACATTGCTTGACAGTATGGTGATAGGGGTCGGGAAGGGTCGCCCCTCCCCGCCCTCCGAACCGTGCATGCGGTTCTCCCGCACACGGCTCTCCAGTCGGTGGTTTCCTCATCGGGATTGACGCGCAAGAACGTGAGCTTCGCGCATGGTGAAAAGCCCACGTTCAGCGAAAAAGGCATTTGGCCACAGCCTGTGATCTTTACCAGTTCTGCCAGAATCTGGCCGCTTTTGATGTTTGCTCAGGACGGCTCTCAGGCGACGGCGTATAAATCCGTCGAGGGAATTGAACGTGTAATGATGTGCGTGCTTGAAGTAACCAAACCAGCCTTTGATAGTCGGATTTAGATCGGATATGATTTTCTCGATGCTGTCGCCTCGCGTTCTCCGAGTCTTTAGCCGGATTTTATCTTTAAACCGCTTAAGACTTTTCGATCGCACATAACGGCGACCATCCTCAAACCGGTACCCTAAGAAATCAAACCCATGACCTGGCTGAAGGCTGCTACCGATGTGGGTCTTTTCAGGGCTCAACGCAAGCCCGTTATTAGAGATCCATAGTTGGATCATTGAAAGGGCGTCTTTCGCTTCATCCATATTTCGACAAAGCACCACCCAGTCGTCTGCATAACGAACCATTTTGAACCCATTCTGATGTAAAGCCAGATCCAACTGGTGAAGGTACACATTCGCCAGCAACGGACTGAGAACCGCTCCTTGCGGTGTGCCGCTGGTTGGATTCCAGAGTTTCATGTCCTCTAAGATTTCCTGCTTAAGAAAAAGTTTGATCAAGTGAAGGACCTTAATTACCTGCTGTATTTGAAGAACGAAAAGGATTACGCGCCCAGCAGTTGCCATAGTGTTTTAACCGGACTTCGCTTTTTCTATCAGAACATTTTGGATAAGGAGGTACGGGGTGTCCTGAAGTCGACATTCTCGATACAGGCACTGTCTTTGAGTTTAGCGATTCTCAGCAGCCGGGTCATG
>JAOZRT010000408.1 GCA_029940035.1 Desulfobacterales bacterium | reverse complement strand
CGGCGAGCAAAACTGAGCCAACTCAATTCCCGATTAATATATGCTTCCGGGGAATTGACTTTCATTTATTGTTTTCGCCATGTTCGTTGTAAAACCGGGTCGTCATAGGCGCTCCTTTCTTATTGTTGATCGATAGTGAGATTGTTAGAAGATGTGCTTGCCCCCTTTCGCACCAGATTTTCGGCATTTTGAGACCATCATTTATGTGTTGGACAGCCTTTTAACAATGGGTGTGCGTTGCATGCAAAAAATATAAGGGAATAGACATATAAATGTCTGTCTTAATTCAGATAGAACTTGAAGAAGATAGCGGCATTCAAATTAGAACCAGATCAAATGAGGATCAGGATGTATAACCCAGCATTCCCATTCAAGTTTATCCGAATTAATAAATCATAACATCCTTTCGAGTCAACCATAAACCAGGACAATGATGCAGCCTATCGTACAAATCGGTGCCAATCCGAGTTTAGAAACCATTCTTGATATATCTGATCGAAGCGACCATCAGCTTTCATGCGGGAAAGAAAATCATTTAAAAATTTCATGAAATCCGGGTCGTTTTTGCGTATAGCCCAGGCAATGGGCTCATCGGTAAAAGGTTCCGACAGGAAGACCAGCTGATTGGACGGATTCAAAGCCATAAACACGGCATTAAACGGATAATCGTAGACAAAAGCATCTGCAGTGCCTTCAAGTACCCGCGTGGCGCCCTCGACCTCCGTATTGGCAGTTTCATAGGTAGCCTTGGGTATCAGGCACTGGACTGCCTCTTCGCCGGTGGTGCCGGGTTTTGATACCACGGTAAACTCGGGATCATTCAGGTCCTTGTAAGATTGAACCCTGTCCTCGTGTTTCGCATTGAGCAGCACGGTTTGGCCTACGGTCATGAAAGGATCGGCAAAATCAACGAGTTTCTTACGCTCCTCGGTAACGGACATCCCACCTGAAATTATATCGTAACGGCCTAAATTCAGAGGAATTTGCCCTTTTTGCAATTTTGTAAGAAAATTGATATAGGTGCCTATGTTCGTCATTGTGGTGGATATATCGTGACATCACATGTTTTTAAAGCCCGGAAATATAGATTTATCTCCATGTATCTTGTAGCACTTGTATTAAGAACTGTTACTATTGGTATCACATACGCTATATGGTCAGGGGTAGGAATCGTTTGAATTGCGATAGTAGGGGCCGTCTTGTACAAACAAATCCCTGACACTCCGGCGGTAATAGGTATGGGTTTAATAATCGCAGGGTAGTAATAATCAATGTCTATTCGAAGACAATTGTCCATTAGTTTTTGTAATTTTAGCCGTTTCCGTCAGATATTAACCTGGCAACTAAATAGCCAAATACGTCATGCCGGACTTGTTCCGGCATCCAGTAATATCCTGGATAGCGCCAAGGCTTCACTTCGTGTCCCGCCTTCGCGGGAATGACGGCGTTAACGTATTTATTCGCCGGAGCAATAACAGTTTTTTAGGGATGCAAGGAGGTGCTGTGCGACATACACTTTTGGATCAATTGGCAAATGAAACAGAAAAACTGAAGAAAGAGAAACTATTCAAGGCCGAACGCGTGATCGAGTCTCAGCAGCAAGCTGATATTACTGTGGCCGGGGGCGAAAGTGTCCTGAATTTCTGTGCCAACAACTACTTGGGTTTGGCCAACCATCCAGAGTTGATTCGGGCCGCCCGAGACGGTGGCGATCGTTACGGGTTTGGTATGGCCTCGGTCCGCTTCATCTGCGGTACCAACGACCTGCACAAACAATTGGAGTCGAAGATCAGCAGATATTTAGGCACAGAGGATACCATACTTTACTCTTCGTGCTTCGATGCCAATGGCGGGCTTTTTGAAGCCTTGCTGGGACCGGAAGATGCGATCATCAGCGACGAACTAAATCATGCCAGCATCATTGATGGCATCCGGCTTTGCAAAGCGAAACGCTATCGATACAAAAACAACGACATGGACGATCTTGCTGCTAAACTCAAGGCTGCTGCCGGTTGCCGTCACAAACTCATCGCTACCGACGGCGTGTTCTCCATGGACGGCATTATCGCCAACCTTACGGGTATTTGCGATTTGGCCAACGAGTACAGCGCTTTGGTCATGGTGGACGATTCTCATGCGGTCGGATTTGTCGGTGAGCACGGCCGCGGCACGCCGGAATACTGTGGTGTGGAAGGCCGAATCGACATCATAACCGGTACGCTGGGCAAGGCGCTTGGGGGCGCTTCAGGTGGATATACTACCGGACCCAGGGAAATCATCACTTGGCTGCGCCAGCGCTCACGTCCCTACCTGTTTTCGAATTCTCTGGCGCCCATGATCACCGCAGCCTCCATACGGGTATTGGATATGTTAGAGACTGGCGATGCACTGCGTAAAAAGCTGAGGCAGAACAGTGAATACTTCCGCACAGAAATGACCCGCCTGGGTTTTTCACTGGTAGCGGGGAGCCACCCGATCATACCGGTCATGCTCGGAGATGCGCGTGTAGCGTCGCGCATGGCCGAGGCAATGCTGGCAGAGGGAATCTACGTAGTGTGTTTCAGTTACCCGGTAGTGCCCATGGACAAAGCCCGAATCCGCACCCAGATGTCCGCCGCCCACGAGAGAGAGCATATAGATAGAGCAATTGATGCATTTGCCAAGGTAGGCCGGAAACTAGGTGTAATCGATAGAATCTGAATGCTATCCGGAAAATCCGGGATGGAGCTTGCAATGAAAGCATTAGTAAAAGCCAAGGACGAAACAGGGCTGTGGATGAGAAATGTTCCTGAACCGAACTGTGGGCACAACGATCTCGTGGTTAAAATTTGCAAGACGGCCATCTGCGGCACTGACCAGCATATATATAACTGGGATGCCTGGTCCCGCAGGACCATAAAGGTGCCCACCATCATCGGCCATGAGTTCATGGGGCAGGTTGTGGAAGTCGGTATGGACGTCAAGGGCATCAAGATCGGCGATCGAGTGTCTGGTGAGGGGCACATCACCTGTGGACATTGTCGAAATTGTCGTGCCGGGAAGCGGCATCTGTGCCGAAACACGATCGGAGTGGGGGTCAACAGGGATGGTTGTTTTGCCGAGTATCTGGCCATTCCGGCCGGCAACGCATTTTTAATCCCCAACGTAATTGACGACGACTTGGCATCGGTTCTCGATCCGTTTGGGAATGCTGCCCACACGGCCCTGAGCTTCGATCTCGTCGGAGAAGATGTTCTAATCACTGGCTCGGGACCAATCGGCATCATGGCTGCAGCGATTTGCAAACATGTAGGGGCACGCCATGTGGTTGTTACCGACTTAAACGAATATCGTCTAAATCTGGCGGATCAAGTGGGCGCTACCCGCGTGGTGAACGCCAAGCTTGAAAATTTGAAAGACATTCAAAAAGAACTGGGTATGCGAGAAGGATTCGATGTCGGTCTTGAGATGTCTGGCTCTCCCGTCGCGTTTAATGACATGCTGGAAAACATGAACAACGGCGGTAAGATCTCCTTTCTGGGTATTCCCCCTGATGAGCAGATGACTATCAATATCCACAATGTGATTTTCAAAGGTTTGATCATCAAAGGCATCTATGGTCGCGAGATGTTCGAAACCTGGTACAAAATGGAAACCATGCTCACCTCGGGTTTGGATATTCAGCCAGTGATCACTCATCACTTTGATGCCGAGGATTTTGTTGAGGCCTTCGAAGCCATGAACACCGGAAAAACAGGGAAAATCATTCTCAGCTGGAATGCCTGACAATAGAAAATTGAAGTAAGCTCTGATTGTAGATATGCTAAGAAAACACAATTATCTGGTAAAAGTGATACCCCTACCAGGTTTGCTGATCTTATTTTAAGGAATGTTATGAATAAAAAATTATTTATTATCGGTATCGGCTTTGTTGGTGCTCTATTGCTATGGTTGGGGTTTTC
>JAOZRT010000407.1 GCA_029940035.1 Desulfobacterales bacterium | reverse complement strand
CAGAATAAGGATCGACTGCGATATCCCATCGTACACCAGGAAGCCATGGACAATATCATGGCTTTTGATGACATGGGCATGCCGCCTGAAGAGATTACCATTGCCGAGGCCTTGAAAGCAGCCGGTTACCACACGGTCCACATCGGCAAGTGGCATTTGGGTAGAACAGGCCCTTTGCGTCCGGAAGCCCAGGGCTTTGACGAAAGTCTATACATGGACAATTTCCTTTATTTGCCGGCTGACCACCCTGAAGTTGTCAATGCCAAGCTGGATTATGATCCCATTGATCGATTCCTCTGGGGAATAGGGCGTTTTTCGGCCAGCTTCAACGGCGGAGACAGGTTCGAACCGGGGGGGTATCTCACCGACTATTGGACCGACGAGGCCGTCAAGGTGATCGAAGCCAATAAAAATAGATCCTTTTTCCTCTACCTAGCCCATTGGGGGGTGCATACCCCGCTGCAGGCAAGCAAGGCCGATTATGATGCCCTCGGCCATATAAAAGGCCACAAATTGAGGGTCTACACAGCCATGATCCAATCCCTTGACCGCAGCGTCGGAAGAATCATGGAGGCGCTCAGAGAGAATGATCTAGAGGAAAACACCATGGTTGTTTTCACCTCGGACAACGGGGGGCCGGGATATATCGGCATCCCCCATATCAACCAGCCCTATCGGGGATGGAAGTTGACCATGTTCGAAGGCGGCACCCATGTCCCCTTTTTTCTTAAATGGCCAAAACAGATTGCATTGGGCAGCAGCTATGCAAAGCCCATTTCCCACATGGATATTTATGCAACAGCGGCCGGCATCGCCGGGGCGTCAATACCCTCCGACCGTGTAATGGACGGGGTAAACCTGGTGCCCTATATCAAGGGCGAGAATTCGGGAGAGCCCCACGATAAACTATTCTGGCGCCAGGGCCACTACCAGGCCGTCCTGGCAGATGGATGGAAACTGCAGGTTGCCCTTCGTCCGGACAAGGTTTGGCTGTTCAACCTGGATGAAGACCCCACGGAGCAAGTAAACCTTGTGGATAAACGACCGGACAAGGTCGCAGCGCTCAAAGCCTTGCTGGCGGATCACAACGCCGAACAGGCCGAGCCGTTGTGGCCCTCTAATTTTGAAGGGCCAATTGCCATCGATAAAACCCTGGACCAGCCGGAATCCGCGGATGATGAATATGTATATTGGCCGAATTAGGGGTTGTTTGAAAATTTTCCGTTACTCCATGAAGATGGGCGTCCAGATGAACGCTCTGGATTCCCGCCTCCGCGGGAATGACGTGAAGCTAAAACGCTTCATTGGATGCTGAAAATGGTTGTTCATATTTTCATATCACACCTGTCAGGGACCGGCAGAAAGGAGCAATCCGACAATGGGTGAACGCAAAAAAATGAAAACCAGGTACCGCAGGTTTTCCCTGCTTTCCGATATACACGGCATAAAGAGTTCCATCGGTGAAATGAAGGGCATCGGCCACCCCAAGCAGCCGCCCCTGAACAAAAAGTACACTCCCCAGGAAGACGACCCCCTGCTGGACGAAGCGTGGTTTGAGAAAACCATCAAGGAAAAGCTCTATCACCACCCGGACAACATCATGGAGTATCCCTATTACGGGGAGAGAATATTCGAGGAACCCCTGGTGGGGTTTGTCAGGGGGGATGACCCGCTTCTGGCGGAATACAAAAACATCATCGGTCCCCACCATTTCACCCCGTATGAAATCATGCAGTGGCAGGCCGAAAAAAACAAGGTGCCGGCACCGGAAGCTGAATCTCTGTCCGTGGTGTCCATCATCATGCCTTTGACGGAAAAGACAAAACAGGATAACCGGGAGAAAGCGGACTGGACCGCCGAACGCTGGGCCCAGACCCGGCTGCTGGGTGAAATATTCAGCCAGAAATTTGTGCGCGAAATGGTCACGGACCTCATGAACAGGGGCATCCTGGCCATCGCGCCGGATGTGACGCCCATGTTCAATAAAAAAAGATATCCCATTGTGGGCTGGGCTTCACCCTGGTCCCACCGCCACATGGCCTATGCAGCCGGTCTGGGGTCCTTTGGCATGCACGATTTTTTTATCACGGAGAAAGGGTGTGCCCTTCGGGCGGCCAGCTTTGTGGTCAACCTGAAGCTAACGCCCAATCGGGAAAAACAAGCGGACATCCACGCCAACTGTCTCCACTACCAGGGCATAAAATGCCTTAAATGTGCCGAAAGATGTCCCGTGGATGCGATTACCGCTGAAGATGCCCATGACAAGGAGAGATGTATGAAGCGGGTGGAAGCCTCCACCAAGTACTGCATGAAGAACTTTCACATTTTTATATACGGGTGCGGTATCTGCGCCACCGGGACGCCGTGTGAATCCGGCATTCCCGAACCTTTACAAAACAAATAATTGAGCCATGGCTGAAATAACTACAAAAAATTAGGCACAGGAAAAAAGGTGGATATAAAAAATATCAGGCAAATCGTATTGGCCGGGGCCATGGGGTTATTGATCATTTGTGCTGCAGGTAATGCTTTTGCCAAACCGCCCAACATCGTATTGATCCTGGCTGACGACCTCGGGTTTTCGGATACACAGCCCTACGGAAGTGAAATTCCCACCCCCAATATCAGTAAACTGGCGGATGAGGGCCTGATGTTTACCAACTACCACACGGCAGCCAACTGCAGCCCTACCCGGGCGATGCTGTTGACCGGCGTGGATTCTCACCGCAATGGTGTGCCTAACATACCGGAAGCCATTCCCCCGGAATTGGAAGAACACCCACATTATCAGGGAACCCTCAATCACAAGGTGGTCACCATTGCCACCCAGCTCAGGGATGCCGGCTACCATACCTACATGACCGGCAAATGGCACCTGGGCATGACCCCCGATCTTTTGCCCAGCCAAAGGGGGTTCGAGCGTACCGTGGCCATGGCAGACACCGGGGCCGACAACTGGGAGAAAAAAACCTATTCACCCCTTAACAAGAAGGCCAACTGGTTTGCCGACGGCAAAGAGATAGACGATCTGCCAAAAGACTTTTACTCCTCTGAATTTTATGTCGACAAGGCCATTGAATTTATCGAGTCAAACCGCCAGGATGGCCTGCCCTTTTTTTCCTACGTTGCCTTCCAGGCCGTACATACGCCGGTCCAGGCCCCTCAGGAATATACCGACAAATACATGGGAAAATATGATGAGGGATGGCAACGCTTGAGGGAAAGTCGCCTGCAAAGGGCCAAGGCAAAAAAAATCGTGCCGCCCGGGACAAAGATGGTCAAAATGGGGACCTCTGTTGACTGGGAATCTTTGAGCGATTCGGAAAAAAGATATGAATCCAAGAAAATGGCGGTGTATGCCGGCATGGTGGATGCCATGGACCACCACATCGGGCGACTGGTCACCTACCTTAAAGAGACCGGCCAGTATGACCATACAATATTTATTTTCACTTCGGACAACGGCCCCGCATGCACCGATGTCGACAGCAATAAGGTTGCCTGGGAAAGATTGTATCTGAAGTTGTGGATGAAGGCCAACGGGATCAACCGGGATTACGAGACCCTGGGAACCCGCGGCAGCTACATCAACATGGGAATCACCTTTGCCAGTTCAGCCGCATCGCCCCTGGCCTATTATAAGTTCTGGGTCGGGGAAGGCGGGATGCGGGTTCCCCTGATTATTTCCGGAAGGGACATTCATGAAAAAGGGAAGATATCCAATGCCTTTACCTATGTGACCGACATCACCCCCACCATCCTGGACATAGCAGGTGTCACGCCCCACCAGGGCAATTACCAAGGCCGCAGGGTCGAACCCATGATCGGCAAAAGCCTTTTGCCGCTGGCAAAAGGGGAGGCGGACCGGGTTTACCATGAGGATGAAACTATCGGCTATGAGCTGACCGGCCATGCAGCCCTTTTCAAAGGGGATTACAAGATCGTCAAAAACAGGG
>JAOZRT010000406.1:2315-3973 GCA_029940035.1 Desulfobacterales bacterium | reverse complement strand
GATAGTTGAATAAATACTCAATTCCAACATGTCGATTCACTGGATTGCAGGGGGTCTCAGCCGCTTTGAAATGTTTTGGTTTAACAAATTTTTATTATCATGAACAAGTTTACTGGAAAACCCCCTGCAACCCGTGATCTTGGGGTTAGGCATCAGATTTGAGATACAAAGATGTGAAAGGAAAAAATGTTAAGAAATGAAGGCGAAAGATTGAAACGGGTTATTGTTTGTACGCCAAAACGTGAATATGCCTGTACCACCAATCTTGAAAAGCATAATATTGGCAAACTGGGCAATCCGAAAGTTGCAATTCAACAGCACGATAAGTTGAAATCCAAACTTAGAGAATTTAGCGCTGAAGTGATAGATATTCCAGAATTAGATGAACATCCAAATTCTGTTTTCACTCGGGATACAGCACTTTGTACGCCGCAAGGATACATAAGACTCAGGCTAGGCTTAGAAACGCGACAGGGCGAAGACGAGTGGATGGCCGCAGTTTTAGAGTCACTCGGCGAACCTTGTGTGGGTGAAATCAAAGCACCAGGGACAGTTGAAGGGGGAGACATTGTATTAGCTGGAACAGTTGCATTTATAGGGAAGTCAATACGAACGAATGAAGAAGGGATAAGACAACTCTCAGCACTATTGAAGAAGATGGGATATGAGATTCGGATAATAGAATTGCCCGATACAATCTTGCATCTTGATAAAGCGTTGATGGTTCTTGGCCCAAAACAAGTGCTCTACTGTATGGAGATAGTGCCTAAAGAAAAGATAAATGATTTTGAAGGAATTGGAATATCTTGTGGAGGAGATACCACAGCGAATATAATCTGTTTAGGAGATAAGGAGTTAATCGTAAACCGCTCAAATGCAATTGTGATAGATCGCCTGGAAGCTGAAAGGTATATGGTTCACAATCTTGATTTGGGCGAATTTGCCAAAGGAATGGGTGGGCCAAATTGTCTCATTATGCCTGTCGAGCGCGGTGCCTAACCCCACATGCACTTGACCGGGCTTTACCCGGAGGATAAGCGGCGCAATTTGCCAAATTTGTTTATGGCCAAGCGGCAGTCGGAGCCAAAACGCCCGGCAAGTGATGTAACCGTTAGCCCTCTATAGATTACTTTGGGTATCTTGAAAATTATGCAAAGGAAATAACAAATGACAGACTTTGATCTTGTTTTAGACAGAAGCGGGACACCGGCCGAAAAATGGAATAAACCAGCTTTGTTAAAGCATTTCGGTCGTGACGATCTTCTGCCCTTTTGGGTGGCGGATATGGAATTCAAAGCGCCTCCCACTGTTTGTAATAGCCTTATCAAGCGTGCTGGAAATGGAATTTTTGGATATGAATACAAGCAGGGCAGTCTATACAACGCAATAATCCAGTGGTATTCCACACGCCACCATTGGAAGATCGACAAATCAGACCTGCGTTTTAGCCGTGGTATATTGAATGCCATTTCCATGTTGATCAATCTTCACACAGAGGAAGGTGACGGCATTATCATTCAACCACCCGTGTTTTTCGAGTTCCGACTCGCTATAAGAGGCAATAAAAGAAATGCCATTCGTAATCCTCTCAAGAGAATTGATGAACGTTACCAAATGGATTTTGATGACCTGGAAGAAAAAGCCGCCGATCCTCGAAC
>JAOZRT010000406.1:0-2305 GCA_029940035.1 Desulfobacterales bacterium | reverse complement strand
ATGTTGATATTATGTAACCCGCATAATCCAGTTGGTCGAGTTTGGGGGAGTGATGAATTACAACGTGTCGGAGAGATTTGCAAGAAACATCACGTTTTAGTTGTTTCAGATGAAATTCATGGTGACTTTGTTTTTAAGGGGCATAAGTATATTCCTTTTGCTTCAATTTCAGATGAAATCGCGCGAAATTCATTTACCTGCCTATCACCTGCTAAGACGTTTAATATCGCGGCGGTGACCGATGGAATCGTCATAATACGGAATGAAGAATTTCGAAAACAATATGACCAGTTTTCTGGGCAATTGTTTATAAACAAAACAAATGCATTTTCTGTCATAGCAATGGAGACTGCTTATCAAACTGGTGGGGGGTGGCTTGATCAAGTTTTGGATTATTTGCAAGGTAACATGAGTTATCTCAAGGATTATCTAATAGATCGCATTCCAAAGGTACGGTTGGTTGAGCCTGAAGGAACCTTTCTTGCGTGGTTGGATTTTAGAGAATTAGGCATGGAAGTCAAAGAACTTGATGTGTTTTTAGCGGAAAAAGCACGATTAGCACTGAATTCAGGTTATTGGTTTGGACGACAAGGTGCTGGATACGCGAGAATGACAATTGCATGTCCACAATCAATGTTGAAAGAAGCTCTGGCAAGATTAGAACATGCAACCAAAATATTGACATGATCAAGCAATGGCTAACAAGACGCATGCAGATGACGGGATGGGGGTGCGGAAAAACCCTTAAAACTATTAGGTTATTTGAACTTCCTTTGCCCGCAGCTGATGCGCAGACGTTATCCGGATAGGAGAATAATTTGGACAATTCAATCCCATCAAATACCGTACTTTTAATAATAGATGTTCAGCAAGGCTTTGACGACCCCAAATGGGGACGAAGGAATAATCTTGATGCCGAAGCAAATATATCACGCTTGATTAATTTGTGGCGAAGCGAGAAAAGGCCGGTGATACATATCCAGCATTGTTCTGTGGAGCCTGATTCACCGTTGCGACCTGAGCTGCCCGGATGTCAATTCAAACCGGAAGCCACCCCGATTGAGGGTGAGCCCGTCTTTAAGAAAACAGTCAACAGTGCTTTTATCGGCACTGAACTCGAATCATATCTCAGAGATAACGGTATAGAGCATATTGTGATTGTTGGCCTAACGACAGATCATTGTGTTTCAACAACTACTCGTATGGCTGGCAATCTTGGCTTCAAAGCGTTGCTTGTTTCAGATGCAACTGCGACATTTGATAGAAAAGGCCCTGACCAAAAAGAATATATGGCTGAAGATATTCATTCTATTCACATCACAAGTCTCAATGGCGAGTTTTGCAACGTAATTACAACTGATTCACTTATTTCAGCATAAATTGCGAATAACCAGCGGGTTTGTGGGTTATGCCAAAAGAGGATTCATATGATTAATGATATTTTTGCCCTATCAAACGACGTGCGATATGTAGCTATCTACCGAGAGGGGCATCTCGAAACAAAGTCAAAGGAAGGTACCATTGGTGCCAGTAGTTCAGACTCTGATCGATATGAAGAACTTTTAGTCAACCCGACGCTTATCACTCTTGCTACACAAAGAGGCAATATTGACTGTGGCGGACTGGACTACCTGATAATAAGATATGGGAATTTTTTTCAGTTTGTCTTGCCTACAACTTGGGGCCATATATCGATTTGCATAGATAAAAACGCTGATCCAGTTGCACTTGGTGCGAAGGTAATATCTCTCTTAAAGGATGAAATATCGGGTGGATAACCAATCAGTTTGCCTGACCGGAAAAGCCGTAGCATTTTCGCAGTTACTTTATTTTCGTAAAGCTTTGCATCTGCCAGCTTCAGCATAGCTTTTCCGGCAGGTGACTTCTGCGTTGTGCTATTTAATTGAACAGGGAGAACTAACTTATGAAACATAGTTATACCCTATCAATATTATGTTGTATTTTTATTTCTGGTATTCTAATTGCTTCTCCCATCGAGTCCTGCGCTCAAAAGGATCAACCAATCAATACAACCCTCACATCCTCAAGCCAGATTAGCAGCTTGCAGATCTCTCTTTTCACAGATAAGACATCTTATTCTATAGGAGATGAAATTCATTTTGAAGTTGTATTTTTTAATCGCGGAAATTTACCATATAGAATTTTGATTAATGATACCTTTATTGGAGAAAACATTCAATGTACGGATATGCAAGGAAATAAATATTCTTATGAGGGTGGTTATCATTCATGGTCACCTAAGGAGGGTTTATTTACTGGGAGAACATATTTCCTGAAACCAAAC
>JAOZRT010000092.1 GCA_029940035.1 Desulfobacterales bacterium | reverse complement strand
TAAAAGCAATTAGAATAGCGTTTGGAGTATGATCACTTTATCGTCATCAGATGTAAGAGATGGCCCGCGGCAAATTTAGTTTCGGAACTTTATTTTTGCCAAACGCTATAGATTAATAATATGAGTTGACGCACTCATATTATCGCGATAATATGAGCACATGGAATCAATTAAACGACTAAATAGAGAGGTACGGAGTTACATTTTTGATGATAGCCTGACTGCAAGACATATGATTTTTCTGGCCGGTCCGAGACAGGTTGGCAAAACATACCTTGCAAAGGCGTGGCTGAAGACAAAGAAATGCGACAAACTTTACTATAACTGGGATGATGTACAGACCCGGAAGAAATATTTGTCAGACAGCCGGTTTTTCGAATCAGAAACACGAACGCTAGGAATAAAAGATCCGTGGATCGTTTTTGATGAAATTCATAAAAGGAATAAATGGCGGGATATTCTAAAGGGTACCTATGATGTGTTTGCTGATGAGTTCAGGTTCCTGATCACCGGCAGTGCCCGTTTAGACCTTTTTAGGAAATCCGGTGATTCACTTGTTGGTCGCTACAATCTGTTCCACATGATGCCACTCAATATCAGGGAGGTGGTTGGGTATCCACAATCAGGCAGATTCCTATCCATATTGGAAGAAAGGGAAATGGCAAAAGTATTTGACGAACTGATCTCAGAGCCCATGCCTGCCGAGAACATCCATGCTTACAACAGTCTGTTGAAATTCGGTCCTTTTCCGGAACCGTTTTTAAAACAAAATGATCGGTTTTGCCGGAAATGGCACATGGATTATATCAGCCTCCTGGTACGAGATGACTTAAGGGATATCAGCAGGGTTGTTGAACTCGATAAAATTGAGAACCTTGTCAACCTGCTGCCTAAGCGGATAACATCCCCGCTTTCAATGGCTAACCTGGCTAACGAGCTTGAGGTTGCCCATACAACCATAAAACAATGGTTGGAACAGCTGAAACGACTGTACCTGATCTTTCCGGTCAAACCCTGGTCAAAGAAAGTTTCGAGAGGATTGAAAAAAGAAAAAAAATGGTACTTTCTGGACTGGTACTATGCATCTGAAGGGGCAGCCAGGTTGGAAAATATGGTGGCAAGCTGTTTGTACCGATCATGCAAAGTGCTTACAGATCAGGGGTATGGTGATTTTCAGCTGAAATACATTCGGACGTTGGACAAAAGGGAAATCGACTTTGTCATTTGTAGAGACAACCGCCCAATCATCGCTATCGAAGTTAAAAAAAACGATACATCTGTATCAAAACCATTGATAAACAGAGCAAATTGGCTGCGTGAATTTTCGACAATCGGTGTCCAGTTGGTGGACCAAAGGGATATACTAAAGAAAGCCGACAATAATACGTGGGTTATGAGCGTGGAACGCATGTTAAGATTAATGGAATAAGCAAGGTGACCCTCAGAACCCCAGATGACGGAGGACAGAGGTCGGAACCACAGAAAGATCAGTAAGGAGTATGGAGTAAGCAGTAGGGAGACAGAAGGCAATCCTGTAACTCCCTTCATAAGCCACCGGCGCAGCCGGTGAGAATTGAAAAGGTTCTACCAATCCGTTAATCAGAGGTTGATATGAAAAAAAGTCTTTTAATCCTATTCATGAGTCTGATGGTGCAGACGGGTCTGGCTCTGGCGGAAACAGCAAACGAAATCGTTGTAAAAGCGGACCTGAAAATGCGCGGCCAGTCCAGCTACACGGAAATGACCATGCAGATCATACGCCCGACGTGGACCCGCAGCATGAGCATGAAAGCCTGGACCAAGGACCAGGACTATTCCCTGGTGCTGGTGACGGCCCCGGCCCAGGACAAGGGCAGCAGTTCCCTCAAGCGGTTCAAGGAAATGTGGAACTGGGTGCCCAACATCGAGCGCATCATCAAGATCGCGCCCTCCATGCTGGGGCAGTCGTGGATGGGGTCTGACTTCACCAACGACGACTTGATCAACCAGTCTTCCATTGTGGTGGACTATACCCACAAGTTGATAAAAGAGGAAAACTTTGACAAAACCCTGTGCTGGGTCATCGAAGCCACCCCCAAACCCAATGCACCGGTGGTCTGGGGCAAGCAGGTGATCTGGATCAGCAAGGGCGAATACAACATGCGCAAGGTCGAGTACTATGACGAGTTCGAGGACCTGATCAACACCATGAGCACCTTTGACGTCAAAATCCTGGGCGGGCGCAAGATTGCTACCCGGCAGGAGATGTTGCCGGCGGACAAGCCTGACCAGAAAACCGTTTTACTGTTCCACAAGGCCCAATTTGATTTCGACATCCCCTTTGAATTCTTTTCCCAGAAGAACATGCGGGACCTGAGAATATGACGCCTGAATTTACAGTCCGGCTGGCCTGGCGTAATATCTGGCGCCAGAAGCGGCGAACCCTCATAACCGCCGGCGCTATCGCCGTGGCACTGTTGCTCTCCCTGGTCATGCGCTCCATGCAGGAAGGGTCCTACTCTCATAATCTGGACAATGCTACGCGTTTCTATTCCGGATACCTGCAGCTGCAGGATTCGGGGTTTGCCGAAAATCAATCCATTGACAAGCTCCTGCCGGCAGACCAGGCCTTTGTCGAAAGAATCCGGTCTATCCGCGGGGTCACCATTGCGGTACCGCGCCTGGAGTCGTTTGCACTCGGCGCAGCCGGCGACCGCTCCAAAGGGGTGATGGTTATGGGCGTGGCGCCCCAGGCTGAAGACGCCTACTCCGGCCTTGCCGAACGGGTGCTCAAGGGCCGCTATTTTACCAGCGAAGATGAAAAGGCGGTTCTCGTGGGCGGGAAGCTGGCTGAATATTTCAGTTTAAGGGTTGGTGACGAGTTCGTGCTGTATGGCCAGGGATACCACGGGACCACCGCTGCCGGTCTTTACCGGGTTGCGGGCATCATTCATTTTCCCAACCAGCAGATCGACGCCCGCATTGTGTACCTGCCCCTGAAAACCGCCCAGGCGCTGTATCAGACCGGCAACCAGGTGTCGGCCTGGGTGCTGCACGGCAATGCTGTCAAAGAAATCCCAGCGCTGGAAAAATCCGCCCGGAAACAGATGGGCAAGGACGTAAATGTGCGTGACTGGGCGGATATATCGCCGGAACTGGCCCAGCAGATCGGCCTTGACCGGGCCAGCGGCATGTTCATGATCCTGGTGTTGTACGGCGTGGTGGGCTTCGGGTTATTCGCCACCATTGCCATGATGACCCTGGAACGCCGGCGTGAGTTTGCTGTCATGCTGGCCACCGGCATGGGACGGGCCAAACTGCAGGTGCTGGTGGTTCTCGAGTCGCTGTTCATAGCTTTGACCGGCGTGATCATGGGGCTTGTTCTGGCATTCCCCATCCTGCTCTGGTTCTACTATCATCCCATACAGCTCACCGGGAACCTGGCCGAAACCTTTGAAGAGATGGGATTCGAGGCGATTATGCCCTTTTCCCTGGCACCGGAGCTTTTTGCAGGCCAGATTCTCATAGTGCTGACCCTTTTGGTTATCTGCTCCCTGTACCCTGTGGCGCGTATTTTCAAACTCGAAGTGGCTGCCGGCCTGAAAGGAAACCTGTAATGCTGTTAAAGCTGGCCTGGAAAAATGTCTGGCGCAACCGGCTGAGGAGCGGGATCATGGTGGCAGCCATGGTGTTCGGCCTGCTCGGTGTTATCCTGATGGTGGGGTTTATGAAGGCCATGACCGACAACATGCTGGACAATGCCATCAAATACCAGACCGCCCACCTGCAGATTCACAACCCTGATTTTCTGGTAAACGAAGAACTGGAAGCATGGCTGCCCCGGGCCGATGCCATGGCCCGGGAAATCAGGGGAATTTCCGGTGTTGCCGGCGTGACGGTCCGACACGTCGTGGACGGGATGCTGGCATCCGCAGCCAGCACGCGGGGGGTGCGCATCAACGGGATTTTGGCGGAAGACGAATCCGCGGTAACCTCTCTAGAAGAGAGCCTTGTGGACGGTAAATTTCTGCCGGAAAAGGGGCGCAACCCCATCATGGTGAGCAAACGCAGCGCCAAAAAGCTAAACTTACGAATTGGATCCAAGGTCGTGCTGACCTTCAGCGATATCGAGGGGGAAGTGTCCGGGGCCGCCTTTAGGGTGTGCGGGTTTTTCAAAACGCCATCCACCGGTTTCGACGAGGGCAATGTGTATGTGCGCCGGACAGACCTGGCCGGCTATACCGGCTTAAATGAGTCGCACGAGATTGCCATACGGTTGGAAGACGGAGATGCTGTCGATGCGTTCAGGCAACGTGTGGAAGCTGTGGTCGGCGACAGCGGCATCGTGCGGGACTGGGGAGAGGTCCAACCGATACTGGCCGCCATGCAAGGCACCATGGGTATTTCCAATGCCATCATTATCGGGGTGTTTGTGACGGCCCTGGGTTTTGGCATCATCAACATCATGCTGATGTCCGTGTTCGAGCGCACGCGCGAGTTTGCCATGCTCATGGCCGTGGGCATGACCGGCGGCAAGGTGCTGCGGCTGGTCGTCATGGAATCCCTGATGCTGGGAAGCGTGGGCAGTGTGTTGGGGCTTTTGGCAAGCAGCCTGATGATAGCCATTACCGGAACCGTCGGCCTGCCATTTGGCAGGATGGCCGAGGGGCTAGGGGCGTTTGGTCTGGATGCGGTATTGTACCCGGAGGTCACCATGGCCACTTATCTGGGCACACTGGGTATGCTGATGGTGACCAGTGTGTTGGCGGCACTTTATCCGGCGCGACAGATATTAAAGAAAAGATTGAGCGAAGCATTGGCGGAGAGGAATTGAAATGAGCATCCAGATCGAAAACCTAACGAAAATCTACAATCCAGACACGGATTTTCCAGTGACTGCGGTGAACCATGTGGACCTGCAGGTGGAGCAGGATGAGTTCGTGGCGGTTATGGGACCTTCCGGTTCCGGAAAAACCACACTGCTCAACATGATGGGCGGCATCGACCGCCCCTGCGAAGGTACGGTGATCATAGACGGCACAGACATCACCCAACTGACCGACAAGGAACTGATCGGGTTTCGCCGGGACTCTATCGGTTTTATTTTTCAGGACTTCAGCCTGCTGCCGGTTTTGACAGCTCTGGAAAATGTGGAATTCGTCATGCAACTGCAGGGTAAAAGCCGGACGGAATGCGAAGCACGTGCCGTGGAATTGCTCAATGATGTTGGTTTGGGGGACCGCCTCAGTAACGTGCCCGGCAAACTGTCCGGCGGCCAGCAGCAGCGGGTGGCGGTGGCCAGGGCCCTGGCGCCTAAGCCAAAATTCGTGCTGGCGGATGAGCCCACCGCCAACCTGGATGCCCAAACCACCTATGGCCTTCTGGACATCATGCAGCAGTTGAATGAAAAAGAGGGGACCACGTTCATTTTTTCCACCCATGACCCGCGGGTGATCGAGCGGGCTAGAAGGGTCATCGTGTTCGAAGACGGGAAGGTGGCCGAGGACCGGGTAGCCAGAGCACAGAAGCCGGAGGACAGAACCCTGTAGTCAGTGGTCAAAACCACAGCAGAGCAGAAACCTTAGCCGCAAAAAAAAGAAGACAGAGGACGGAAGACAGGTTGATAAAAATCTATTAAAACGTGACAACTTTTGATCAGGACTTGTCCAATAAAAAATGAACATCGAATATCGAATTACTACCATTTTTGTAGTCGTATGGGCCTTCATGCTTATGACTGCTGCGGCTTATGCCCAGATACCGGGCGTTGCGCCGCAGAAGCCGTATTCATTGAGCGGCTATGTAAAATACCTGTCCCAGGCGGTTATCCCCGAGACAGGTTCCACTGCCTGGGATAATCTCATTCACCAGCGCTTCAATTTCGAATACCGTTGGGCGGATGCCTTTTCGTTCAACGCGGGCATGCGCAACCGCCTGATGTGGGGGGACAGCCTGGACATTCCTGCTTTTGATAAGTTCGTGGGCACGGACCCGGGATACTTCGATCTGAACTGGAACTGGCTGAGTGAAAACAATGTGATCGGTAACACCACCTTCGACCGCCTGTACCTTGACTGGCAGGCGCGCTCCTGGCAGGCGAGGGCAGGCCGGCAGCGCATCAACTGGGGGATGGCCACCCTGTGGAACCCCAATGACCTGTTCAATGTGTATTCCATGTTTGACTTCGACTATGAGGAGCATCCGGGAACCGATGCCGTCATGGTGTCACGCAGCCTGGGATTTGCCTCACGGGCCGATGCGGTCTGGGGAATTGGCGACGACTGGGATGAAACCAGCCTGGCCGGCAGATACCGCTTCAACACCACCGGTTTCGATTTCCAGGTCCTGGGGGGCAAGAAATGGGTCGATCTCGTTATCGGCACAGGTTTCAGCGGGAGCGTGTGGGGAGCCGGCCTGAACGGTGAGATCAGCTATTTCTACCCCTATGAGGACGAGTGGGAAGGTGTCGAGCAGGAACAGACCACGGTGGCCACGCTGGAAACCGACTACAGCGTGGCCAACCGGCGCAATTTGACCCTGAGGGCCAGCGTACTCTACATCAGCAATCCCGAGGACCCCGGCAATACCTTTATTTACCTCAATAAGCCTTTGACCGCCAAATCCATCAGCTTTACCCGGTGGACCGGATATGGCGACCTGTCGTTTGACATAAGCGCCCTCAGCCGCCAGACTGTGGGCGCCGCTGCCTACGATGACGGCTCATGGTTTTTGACGGCCACCAATGCCTATTCCCTGGCGGATGACTGGCAGTTCATGCTGGTGTGGCAGCATTTTAACGGACCCGGCGACAGCCTGTTCGGGGAGAACCCGGCTGACATGATTTTCGGGCGGCTGCGTTGGAGCTTCTAGCCTGAGTGAGCAGGAATATTCAGACACAGATTGCATGGGTAAGTCGTTGCGGGTTGCAGGTTGCGAGTTACGTGTTCGTTTTTCCGATTACTGCGATTAGGCATGCGAAAAACATATTGCATGTGTAACGGCAAACAAAGAAAACATACAATGAAATAACCATATTTCGTGGTTTCATCTTTTCGTGATTTCGTGATAAGGATTTTTATCCGCCTTCGCAGAATACCACGGGCATGCCCGTGGATGAATGCACAAAAAAATATGCTAATTGCTACGGCGCGATGTCTCCCCATGGATGAGGCGGATAACCGCGTCGTAGCCGAAGGCGAAGACGGGTATTTTAATGGGACCACGGGTTTACCCGTGGGGATCCATCTTTTTCAGGTTGCTGTGAGACAAGTTCATTTATACCCTTGTCAATTGTATGATTAAAGGAGCAATTTAGTTGGCCAAAAGTCTTTACATCGTCGGCATCGAACCCAGGAGCGGTAAATCTGTCATTTCCTTAGGTGTAATGGAAATGCTGTCCCGACGGATTCGCAATGTCGGTTATTTTCGGCCGGTCATACCTTCTGATCGTCTGCCGGATAACAACATCAAGCTGATCCGGGCCCGCTACAGCAGCGATCTGGCATATGAAGAGATGTACGGCATCACCAACGAGGCCGCCCAGAAAATGTCCACCCGCGGCCAGTCCGCCCCTCTGTTCAATAAAATCCTGCTCCAATACAAGGCCCTGGAAAGCAAATGTAAGTTCGTTCTGTGTGAGGGAACGGATTTCACAGGTGTTTCATCGGCCTTTGAATTCGACTTCAATGCGGATGTGGCCAACAACCTGGGCAGCCCCGTGCTGGTCCTGGTAAACGGCCGCGGGCGGTCTCCTGGAGCCATAGACGAGGCAGTGACCGTTGCCCGGAAATCTTTTGAGAACAAGGGCTGCACCATCCTGGCCACGATTGTCAACCGGGTGGACCCGGACATGTGCTCGAAAGTCGAGCGTCACTTTAAAAAGGAAATGCCGGAAACCGGTCCCGTGTGGGTTTTGCCTGAAGAACCGGTGCTTCGCAAACCTACGATCAATGACATTGCCCAGGCCATTGATGCGCACATCCTGCATGCGCAGGCGGACGACATGACCCGCGAGGTTTCCGGTTTTAAAGTGGCGGCCATGCATTTGCCGCATTTTCTGGAGCGCATCCAGGAAGGTGACCTGATTATCACCCCTGGAGACCGGTCCGACATGATTCTGGGCAGTCTCACGGCCACCTTGTCCGGAACCTATCCGGTGTTGGCCGGTTTGCTCCTGACCGGGGGACTGAAACCGGACCCGCGGATCATGCTCCTCCTGGACGGCTTTAAGAAACAGCTGTCCTTGCCGGTGATTTGTTCCAGCAAAGACACCTACACAACCGCCATGGAAGCCGGTAAGGTCAGGTCTACCCTCAGTGCCGACAATCACCGCAAAATAGCCGTGGCTTTAGGGTTGTTTGAAGCCCATGTGGATAGCGAAGCATTGGCGAGCCGCATCGATGTCATCCGCTCCAAGAAGGTGACACCGCTGATGTTTGAATATGAACTCATCGAAAGAGCCCGGGCAGACCGGCGCCATATCGTCCTGCCGGAAGGCGAGGATGACCGCATTTTAAGGGCCAGCGAAATACTGAGGCGTCGTAATGTGGTGGACATCACCCTGCTGGGCCGTATGGATAAGATCAGGTACAAGATCAATGCGCTCGGCCTGGATCTGGAAGGTGTCGGCATCATCGACCCGCTTAAGTCGGAGCGCCTCGGGGATTATGCCAAAGCCCTGTATGAAATGCGCCGCCACAAGGGCCTGTCGGCAGCCATGGCCCTCGATACGGTAACGGATGTGAGCTATTTCGGGACCATAATGGTCGCCATGGGCGATGCCTGCGGCATGGTGTCCGGCGCGGTCCACCCCACTGGCGAAACCATCCGGCCCGCTCTTCAAATCATTAAAACCAAGCCCGGTGTTTCGGTTGTGTCCAGCGTTTTTTTCATGTGCCTGGCAGACCGTGTGCTGGTTTACGGCGACTGCGCCGTCAACCCCGACCCTAACGCCGAACAGCTTGCCGACATTGCCATAAGCTCAGCTAAAACTGCCCGTACCTACGGCATCGACCCGCGTATTGCCATGTGCTCCTACTCCACGGCGGAGTCGGGCCATGGCAAAGATGTGGACAAGGTCCGTGAAGCGACACTCATTGTGAAGCGCCGGCACCCGGAGTTGAAAGTAGAAGGGCCCATTCAATACGATGCCGCCATCGACGCCGGCGTAGCCCGGACCAAGCTTCCCAAAAGTGAGGTGGCCGGCAAGGCCACGGTCTTTATTTTCCCGGATTTGAACACCGGCAACAATCTTTACAAGGCAGTGCAGCGTTCGGCCAACGCAGTGGCTGTCGGGCCGGTGCTGCAGGGCCTGAACAAACCGGTCAATGATCTGAGCCGCGGCTGCACCATACCGGATATCGTCAACACTGTCGCCATTACAGCGATACAGGCCCAGACGGACAACTGAATGCGGAGTGTGGAGTGCGGAATGCGGAATGTGGAATTCGGAATGCCGGCGTGCCAGAGACCAGAGCGACAGAGGCCAGAAGACAGGGCCAGAAGACAGAGGCCAGAACCACAGAGGACGGAACCACAGAGGGTCAGAGCCACAGAAGACCCAGAGGCCGGAATTTCGGAAGGTAAGAGGGTAAGCTGTAGACGGTCTTACGTAGTCAGTGGTAAAAAAAGAAGACAGAGGACGAACACAGAGGCTGGTCAGTAGGGAGTAAGAATAAATCAAGGCATAAGCGTTTTCAGAAGAAATATTAGACAGATGTCTACAACCTGACACCCGCAACCAGTAATAACCCGACACCCAGGTAGTATGGCAACGTATAATACCATGTTCACAAATAGGGAAACTGTTGACAAAGAGGCCATCAAAACCTTTGCCAGGATGAAGGCCCTTGTATTCGGTCTGGGGGTCCTCGGCGGCGGGGTGGCTGCGGCCAACTGGCTGATCCGGCACGGGGCACGGGTGATCGTGACCGACCTGAAAACAGAAGCCGAGCTGGCCGAATCCCTGTCCAGGCTCGAGCAGCCCGTGAGTTTGAAATTGGGCGGTCACGATGAAGCCGACATCCGCAACTGCGACCTCGTCCTCTTCAACCCTGACATCCCCGTGCGCAGCCCCTATGTCGTGCTGGCCAGAAAGCTGAAAAAACGGGTGGAGAATGAGGCCACCCTGTTCTATTGGCTGTGCAGACTGCCCATCATCGCCGTTACCGGTACGCGGGGCAAGACCACCACGTGTGCCTGGATCGAACATTTCCTGGCGCAGCAATTTACTGCTGTCCCGGCCGGCAACTCACCCGACAACCCGTTCATGCACACCCTGCAGGCCCTTGAAGATGCTCCCCCGGGAAAAGGGGCCTTTGGCAAGGGGAAGGCATGCATCGTTGTGAACGAACTGCCGTCCTATCACCTGGAGTATTTTCAGAAAACGAACCGCAGTCCGGATGTGGCCGTGGTCACCAATATTTTTCAGGATCATTTGAACCGCCACGCTTCCATGCAGGAATATGTGGACACCAAAGCCAACATTTTCAAGAATCAGTCCGAGGCGCAGTCCCTTATTTTAAACCACTGCAATGCCTGGACCCCCTTTCTTGCGGAAAAGGCGGGCCGGCAACAACTACTGCAATTTTCAGCGTCAACGCTTCCCCAAGGTGTTGCCGGGCTTTTTCGTGAAGACGATGCGCTCTTTTATCGGGATCACGGCACTTTCACTGGGGAGAGGGTGCTGGACCTCCAAGGCTTTGAGAGACGGCGCGGCAGGCACAATCTTGAAAACCTGTTGGCCAGTGCCCTGGCCGCGAACCGGGCCGGCGTTTCCTGGCCGGAAATCCAGGCCGTGATAGATACGCTTCCGGAAATACCTTTTCGGCAGGAGGTGATTTTTCAAAACCATCGGCTGCAGGTGGTGAATGACAACAACGCCACCTCACCGGACGGCAGTATCGCGGCCATAGAGCGTTTCGGCGGAAGGAACTGCATACTCATTACCGGTGGGACAGACCGGGAGCTGGACTATACGGCGTGGGCGGTTGCCGTGCAAAAGCAGATTCCAGCCGAGCATCTGGTTTTTCTGGAAGGCAGCGCCACCGACAAGATGCTCCATGCGTTGGCAGATTATGCGCATTTGCCTGCTGTCGAGAAATCTCTGGATGCATGCTTCAACGTGGCTTTGAGGCAAACAAAAAACATACCAACATCTGTCATCGTGTTCTCACCGGGCGCAAAAAGTTTCGAGAAATTCGACAACGAGTTTGCACGGGGCCGGGCCTTCAACACCATCGTGGAACAAAAAATGAAAAACCGGTCATCGGTTAAGGATTGACATAGCAGGCGTATCGCCATATTTATCTCTGTCGTGTTTTCAAAACCGCTCCAATGCCCCGAAGACACATATAACCCCGGGTCTTGGGGCTTTTTTTCTATTCGCAACAACCGCATTAAGACAACATTCATTTAGAATTGGAGGAAAGTATGTTTGAAGATCTGCTGGTTTGGTACAATGGCAAGCTGGTTCCCTGGAAAACAGTTACGATTCCGGTTCTTTCTCATGGATTTTCAAGGGCTTCGGCCGTATTCGAAATATTCGGCATCCACGTGGGCCCGGATGGCCCGGCTGCCTTTCGTATGGACCAGCACTTCAAACGGCTGATGCGCAGTGTTGAGCTTCTGGAAATGGAACTACCCTATACCGAGGATGAATTGGCTGAGGCCGTGGCCGAGACCGTCAGGGTCAACAATTTGGGACGGGGGGTGATCAAGCTCATGGCCTTCTGGGGAGAAGAAGCCGTGATCAAGCTGGTCCTGGAAGGCAAGCTGGATGTGGCTATTTTTCCTGTGCCGGACACCCCGGATTTGCATTTGGACAGTTCCGAACCCATCTCCGCGTGCCTTTCAAAATGGCGCAAGATTCATCCGGAAACCGTGCCTGTGGAGGCCAAGGCCTGCTCCAATTATCTGAACGGCTACCTGGCGCGCAAGGACGCCAAGAATCGTGGGTTTGATACAGCTGTGATGGCCGGCACCGACGGATTCCTGGCCGAGGGGTCCACTGAATCAATCTTTCTGGTCAAGGACGATGTGCTGAAGGTACCCCCTCTGGGAAGGGTGCTCAACAGCATCAGCCGCAGGTCTGTCCTGGAGATGGCCCCTGTACTGGGCATCCCGTCATCAGAGGAGACAATGTTGCCCAGCGCCCTTTTGGACGCCGACGAGATATTCAGCGCTCACACCGGGATCAAGGTTTCTCCGATAGACCGTTACGAGGATCGTACGCTGAACGCCCCCGGCCCAATAACCGCCAAGCTCATGGCGGCCATGCAGAATATTCTGACTTTCAAGGATGAACGCTTTCTGCACTGGTTTCAGCCCTTGTAACCCCTGCAAGGGCAGCCATCTGAGGATGGAAATTGAATTGACGCTGTGACAGTGATTTTGGTGTGGACTTTACCGGCTCGCAAGGCTGGTATTATTCAGGAGGTTACGGGATGAGCAGGTACACGTTGAACAGTTCGTTTTCAGGTTTCAGGGTTTCTCAAAGATCAACATATCTGGGAAGCAGTATGGTACGGCGTCTGGTTTTCCTAACCGCAACCGTGCTTATTCTGGTGGGGTTGTGCATGTCACAGAACTGCCTGGCGCACCCGCCCGCGTCAGGACCCTGGGTGGTGGAAATTCTGCCCGTGGGCGATCCCGGCCAACCTTTTGACACCCTCGAAATATCTTTCAACGCCAGTGTCAGCGCTTTTGACCTCACCGATATTAATATTTCAGGCCCCGGGGGCGATATTGTTCCTGTGGGCCTTTCGGGCAGCGGTTCCGGCTATACGCTTGATTTGAGCGATTTGACCGGGATGGATACATACACCCTGGTCATCGGCCCCGATATTTCCGACGGCCAGGATTCCATGGAAAGGCCCTTTGAGGCTGTCTTGATTGGTGGGGATGCATCCATTGCAGAGGGTGACACGACCCTTGATACCAAAAGCCTTTTCATCCAGAACGCCACCCTCACCATCGACGGCATTCATAACTTTGAAAGTATCGCCATTCTCGGGAGCGGTGTATTGGCTCACTCCCCTGCCACCATTGATCAGGAATACCGGTTGGAACTGGTCATCGACGATTATCTGCTTGTGGACGAGACTTCTGTGGTCGATGTTACCGCCCGGGGATATTTGGTGGGCCGCACCAAGGGCAACACCACCGTGGGCGCCGCCACTGAAGAGTCCGGAGGCAGTTACGGCGGTCTGGGGTATGTGGACGAGGCATCCGGTACCCCGAACCGGGTATACGGGGACTTTCAGGACCCCGACGAGTTAGGGTCCGGCGGCGGCACAACCTGGCCTATTGGCGGTTCCGGCGGGGGACTGGTGCGCATAACAGCTGGCAGCGCGATCATTGACGGCGTCATTACCGCCAACGGAGGCAATGGAAGATTCAGCGGCGATACAGCCGGGTCCGGTGGCGGGATTCGTCTGGATGTGGGGACGTTTACAGGCAGCGGTTTGATTACCTCCACCGGCGGCGTACCCTACAACTCCGGTGGCGGCGGCGGCGGCGGGCGTATAGCCGTGTATTACGACTTCATGAGCTTTCCCCAAGAGAACATCCAGGCCCATGGCGGTCATGCCAACGGTTACCGTGGGGGCGGGGTGGGCAGCGTTTATCTGAAGGAAACAGGTGAACCCGGTGAACTGCACATCAACAGCCATGGTATTTATGCCGGTTCTTTGATGCTGCTGGGAACCAGTGAAGAAGATACGTTTACCGTCGAACATCTTATCATCTCCGGTGAATATACCCAGGTGGCCAGTGAGCACAATATGCCGATTATTGCTGAAAGCGTTGTCATCAGGGAAGGTGGCGTTTTGACGCACCAGCATACCGACGATACGGAAACCTTTTGGCTTCACTTGCAGACCGATGAACTTGTCATCGAACCCGAAGGCTTCATAGATGTTGCTGCCCGGGGATATTTGGTGGGCCGCACCAAGGGCAACACCACCGTGGGCGCCGCCACTGAAGAGTCCGGAGGCAGTTACGGCGGTCTGGGGTATGTGGACGAGGCATCCGGTACCCCGAACCGGGTATACGGGGACTTTCAGGACCCCGACGAGTTAGGGTCCGGCGGCGGCACAACCTGGCCTATTGGCGGTTCCGGCGGGGGACTGGTGCGCATAACAGCTGGCAGCGCGATCATTGACGGCGTCATTACCGCCAACGGAGGCAATGGAAGATTCAGCGGCGATACAGCCGGGTCCGGTGGCGGGATTCGTCTGGATGTGGGGACGTTTACAGGCAGCGGTTTGATTACCTCCACCGGCGGCGTACCCTACAACTCCGGTGGCGGCGGCGGCGGCGGGCGTATAGCCGTGTATTACGACTTCATGAGCTTTCCCCAAGAGAACATCCAGGCCCATGGCGGTCATGCCAACGGTTACCGTGGGGGCGGGGTGGGCAGCGTTTATCTGAAGGAAACAGGTGAACCCGGTGAACTGCACATCAACAGCCATGGCAACAACACCAATGCATTTACCCCCCTGGGCCTCCAGAACGAAGACGTAATTTCAATAGAACGTCTGGTTATAGCGGGCAGTGAGACAATCGCCGTTCCTGAACATGAGGGCCTGACAATCGATGCAGATGAAATCATCATTCGCGACCAGGGGGTTTTGAGTCATTTCCCGGCAACGGAGGTTGATACCTATGCATTGGTTATAGATACCGGTCTTCTCGATATCCAAGCCGAAGGCGCCATCGATGTTACCGCCCGGGGATATTTGGTGGGCCGCACCAAGGGCAACACCACCGT
>JAOZRT010000405.1 GCA_029940035.1 Desulfobacterales bacterium | reverse complement strand
GATCGGGATTGTTCTTTTGTATTCATGAATTGTCCTTTTTAGGGATTGCTTTCAGAAGATCGGTGTGAATCAATGATCTGCGCCTAGCAGCCTTGTCGGCTGCACTAGCGTTTTCGACCAGGTCCTGGTTTTTTACAACGTGAATTTAGTAAATACGACTTTTCATGCTGTTGATCCGTTCTTCAGCTTCGGACAACATTCATTCCTACCAAGAGTCCATCATCGAGTATCTCACGAGCTGAAACGTCCTTGCCCAGTGCCTCCTGACTTCATTTTTTTCTTCCACTTCTTTACCTGCATTTAGCTTTTTTACCATTTTTGCAAATAATTCGTCCTTAATTTTATATTCCCTTTTTTATGACTTTTGGTCGAAGTTAATTTCCTCCCAGTCTAAAATGACCTTGCCGGATTGGCCTGAACCCATCACCTCAAAAGCTTTTTTATAGTCAGTGTAGTGAAATCGATGGGTAATGATGGTACTGATGTCAAGGCCTGACTGAATCATTGCCGACATTTTGTACCAAGTCTCGTACATCTCGCGCCCGTAAATGCCTTTAATAATTAATCCATTAAAGACCACAAAATCCCAGTCGATGGAAGTGTCTGAAGGAAGTATTCCCAATAAGGCAATCTTGCCGCCATGACACATGTTGGCAAGCATAGAACGAAGTGCCTCCGGGTTGCCAGACATTTCCATACCAACATCAAAACCTTCTTTCATACCCAAATTTCTCTGGGCATCCTCAATCTTTTCATGCCGTACATCCAAAGTCAGTGTTGCACCCATTTTTTTTGCCAGTTCAAGCCGGTATGGATTGACGTCCGTGACAACGACATTCCTTGCACCGGCATGCTTGGCGATGGCGGCCGCCATGCAGCCAATTGGGCCTGCACCTGCAATTAGAACATCTTCCCCTAGAATATCGAAGGAAAGCGCTGTGTGAGTAGCGTTACCCAATGGGTCGAAACATGATAATATCTCCATGGGAATATTCGGATCACAGTACCATACATTGGTTACAGGAATGCTTAGGTACTCGGCAAATGCTCCGGGTCTGTTAACACCAACACCGCAGGTTTTCATGCAGAGATGCCGTCGGCCCGCCATGCAGTTTCGGCAGTGGCCACAAACAAGATGTCCTTCACCTGAAACAATATCACCGGGCCTAAAGTCGTGTACATTGCTTCCGGTTTTTTCCACTTTTCCGACAAATTCGTGGCCGACATGCATGGGAACTGGAATCGTTTTCTGTGCCCATGCATCCCAATTGAAAATATGAATATCGGTCCCGCATATGGCTGTCTTATGGGTTTTTATCAATACATCGTTGATACCGAAATCCGGGGTCGGAACATCTTCTAACCAAAGGCCCACTTCAGCTTTTTTTTTAACCAAGGCTTTCATAATCCATACCTCTTTTCCACAATGTTTGACTTTTATCCTATTACACCCAGCTCTCGACCGACTTTCGCGAAAACAGATAGCGCTTGTTCAAGGTGTGTATTCTCATGGGCGGCTGATATTTGGGTACGAATACGGGCTTTACCTTTTGGAACAACCGGATAGCTAAAACTCACCACGTATATTCCTTTTTCCAGCATTCGTTTGGACATTTTGTTCGCTATCATTTCATCGCCAAACATCACCGGAATGATTGGATGGTGACCCTCTATCACTTCAAATCCCAGCTTGATCATTTCCTTCTGGAAAAATTGACTATTCTCTCTGAGTTTCGTGCGCAGATAATCACTTTTTTCTATCATATTCAGTACCTTTAAGGTAACCGCTGCAATCATTGGGGCCAGCGTATTGGAAAATAGATAAGGGCGTGACCTCTGGCGGAGCCACGTTATGATCTCTTTTCTGCCACTGGTATAACCGCCTGAAGCGCCACCCAATGCTTTACCTAATGTACCGGTAATGATATCTATCCTGCCCTCAACACCACAAAACTCCGCTGTCCCATGTCCTTTGTCACCCATGAATCCCACAGCATGGGAATCATCCACCATGACTAGCGCCTGATATCTATCTGCCAATTCACAAATTTCTTTTAGGTTGGCAATTATCCCATCCATGGAAAAGACACCATCGGTAGAGATAAGTTTAAAACGAGCCCCTGCCATGTCGGCTTCCTGAAGTTTTCTTTCCAAGTTATTCATGTCATTGTTTTTATAACGGTAACGCATTGCTTTACAAAGCCGAATACCGTCAATTATCGATGCATGATTCAACTCATCGGAGATGACTGCGTCTTCGGGACCCAAAATCGCCTCGAAAAGTCCACCGTTGGCATCAAAGCAGGAAGAATAGAGAATCGTATCTTCTGTCCCCAAAAATACACTGATCTGCGATTCCAGTTCCTTGTGCAGTCTTTGCGTACCGCAAATAAAACGCACAGAAGCCATGCCGAAACCATAAAGATATGCACTTTTCTCAACGGATTTAACAATATCAGGATGATTGGCCAGCCCCAGATAGTTGTTGGCACAAAGATTAATCACCTGACGCCCGTCATCTAACGTTACAGTTGCCTGCTGAGGGGTGATTATTCGATATTCTTCTTTGTAAAGTCCGGTTTCATGTAGCTTTTGCGTTTCTTCTGCCAGGTTTGATAGAAAGGCAGATTGGTTTTGTCCATCGATACTCATTTTATTCTCCCAAGAACCACGCTTCTTAAAATCAGTTAACCGCTTCAACCGTACGCTCCATTTTTGACAAGATATTTTTAAGCTCTTGATTGGTTTCTTCCGTGAGGGGTTCAACTTCATGCTCCTTGAGGATCTTCTTTGCCTCTTCTATGCACCGCTGTTCGAATCTCTTTTCGCCATCCGCTTTCCATGTACTAAAATCATTGCGATCAATCAGGCCGGGATACCACATTTCTTTTTTAAAATGCTCGTACGTATGCTTTTCTTCTGTGAAATGTTTCCCCGGGCCTACTTTGTCGATCAGATCTACAGCAAGAGATTCACGGTCGATGCGAATACCGTTGAGAATGCGGCGCGTTGAGCCAATCATTTCATTGCACATGACCAGGAAATCCAGTGAACCACATAAACCGGATTCCAGATAGCCCACATCATGAATGATATTGGTACCGCATAACGCTGTGAATAACAGCGAGCTAGAAGCTTCCATGGCTGCCTGCCCATCCACTGTCTTCGAATCCGTGCATCCTGCTGTGCCGAATACCGGCAAGCCATATCGTTGGGACAATTGAGAAAGCACGGCATCCCCGAGTCGCCATTCAGGTGAACCATAAGGGATCGACATTGAACGCATGTCAAATGACTGAACACAACCGCCATAAACAAAAGGCGCACCCGGGGATTTCAACTGATGTATAACCAGGCCGGCCAGGCATTCCGCATTGGCAACAACCAACGAGCCTGCCAGGGTTACCGGACCGGATGCGCCTGCCATTATGGTGGGGACATAGATAATCGGGATCCTTTTTTCAGCACAGAATAAAAGACGTTCCAGGCCCTCTTTATGATGTTCAAAGGGAGAAATAAACTGTCCGTAAATCATAATGTAGGGATTTTTTCTAAGCTCTTTCCCTCCCCCCCGGACAGCACATGCCATTTCATAGGTTGCCTCCAAAACCTCCATCTCAGTGAATGAAGTTAGAATCATCGGTTTTGTACTGTTGCAAATCATGGCGTCAAACTGGCTTATTTCCGTCATTTTATGGTGTACATCAGAAGCCAATCCTTGGGACATGATAAAATCAATATGTGGTAATGCATCGGCAACCTTGGCACATCTTGCGACATCGTCTAAAACCGTCATCCGGTGCTCACGCGTCTCCAAATCAATCGTAAACTCTAGATCCGACCCCAGACCGAAGTAACTTTTTCGCTTTTCCAGACAGATCGTACGCTGTCCATTTCTGTTCGCCAGTACAACACGTTCCGGCGCTGACTGCAGAGCTTTTTTTACCAAATCTGAAGGGACACGGACGCGAAGCTCATCTTCTAT
>JAOZRT010000404.1 GCA_029940035.1 Desulfobacterales bacterium | reverse complement strand
TTGGCGGGCGCGCAGATATCATGCAGATGTTCGATCCTTCGCAACCGGAGGCGGTTACGCATTCCGGCACCTTCAGCGGCAACGCCCTGACCATGGCGGCCGGCATAGCAACCCTCGACATTCTGGGTCAGGACGAGATCGACCGTATCAACCGCCTGGGAGACCGCCTGAGGGGCAACCTCAAAAAGGCCATGGATGAGGTGGGCATTACCGGCCAGGTCCGTAGTGTCGGCTCGGCAATATTTTCTCTTTTCTTCGAGGAACCCTATCGCAATGCCAAGGAAGCCGTTCGGTCCGTCATACCTTCTCTGGAACTCGCCCAGGACTTTCACCTGGCCCTGTTGAATCAGGGAATCTATGCCATTGCCAAGGGCATGATGGGTTTCATCATCTCAACACCCATGGATGAATCCACTGTGGACCTGATTGCCGAGCGGTTCAAGAATGCCCTTGAGCAGATTAAACCCTTGGCGGACGAAATCGGGAAGTAGGCGCCAGAATAATATTAACCACAAAGACACAAAGTACAAAAAGAAAAGCATCTGAAAGACGGGGGTCGTATATGAACGGCAAGCATGTGGACCAAATCAAAAAGGAAATCTGGCAGGAATACCTGGAACGCACGCCTGCCTCCCTGAAACACACCCAGGCGGCCAAAAATTTTATGCCTGGCGGCGATACGCGTTCAATCGCTTTTTACACGCCGTACCCTTTTTTTGCGGTCGAAGGAAAAGGTAGCTGCCTGTACGACGCCGACGGCAATAAATACATCGATTTTGTCAACAACATGACCTCCCTGGTTCACGGCCATGCGCATCCCTATGTGATGGACGCTATTCGCAAGCAGACGAAAAAAGGTATTACCCACGGCGTCCCGGTTGAAGCCCAGTATAAACTGGCCGAGCTTATATGCAAGCGGGTGCCGTCTGTCGAATCCCTCCGTTTTTGCAACACCGGATCTGAAGCCACCATGTTCTGCATGCGGGTCGCCCGGGCATTCACCGGCAAAGAGGGTTTTTTGAAAATGGATGGCGGCTATCACGGCGGACATGATTTTGTTCAAATCAACACCACGCCGGATCTGGCGACGGAAGATCTTCCCAAGGCTCAGGCTACCAAAGGCGTGCCCGCATGCACGCAGACGGATGTTTTCCTGGCCCCGTTTAACGATCTGAACACGGTCGAACGAATCCTGAAAGATAAGGCGGAGAAAATTGCAGCCATCATCATGGAACCGATGCTGGGTGCCGGCGGTGGCGTACCGCCGCAGGAAGGCTACCTGCAAGGCATGCGGGAACTGGCGGACCGCTATAACGTGCTGCTGATTTTTGATGAGGTCATTTCATTTCGTGTGCATGAAGGCGGCTTGCAGGCCATGGCGGATGTCAAGCCCGATCTGACCGCTTTCGGTAAAATAATCGGCGGTGGGTTTCCCATCGGCGCATTCGGGGGACGCAAAGATATCATGGAAATGTTCGATCCCAACAAGCCGGATTCCATCACCCACTCCGGGACTTTCAGTGGTAATGCGGTAACCATGGCCGCCGGCTACGCGAATCTGGAGATATACCATCAAAAGGACGTCGACCGTATCAATACGCTAGGAAAACGACTGACCGAAGGCTTTGACGGGGCCTTCGCAAAGACAGGTATCCAGGGCGGAACCAGGGGAATCGGATCATTGGCGGGTATCGCATTTACGGACAAAGTGTTAAAGGATTCCAAGGATGTGGTTTTGAGTATGATTCCCTATATGGAGCTCATGCAATATTTGCATCTGGAAATGCTGAATCGAGGTATATTCTTCCTTCATCGCGGCATGTTTACGGTTTCCACACCCATGACCGAAATTGAAATCGATAAGGCGATCAAGGTTTTTGAAGCGTCGCTGGAACTGCTCAAACCTTTGGCTGTAAAAATTCAAAATCAATAAATTTTAATACTCGGCCGCGTACAATGAAGTATGAAAAGGAGGAGTTATGCAAGAAAAACTTATCATAACCGCAGCTTTGACAGGAGGCGCTACCACCAAGCACAACAACCCCAACACCCCCTACTCGCCCGAAGAATTTGCCGAAGAGAGTTACAAGTGTCTGCAGGAAGGCGTCAGCATCGTCCACATCCATGCCAAAAATCCGGCAGACGGCATGGCCACCATGGATGTGCAGGCCCACCGGGATGTTATCGGGGCGGTTCGGGATCGCTGTCCGGAAATGATCATCAACATCAGTACTGGGGCCATGCAGACCTCTCCGGAAGATAGAATTGCGCCGATCCTTGATCTTAAACCGGAGATAGGCAGCTACAATACCAACAGTATGAATTTTGCGGTGGCCAACCACAAGACCGGCGACATCATGATAGAGTTTATCTATGACAACACCTTTGCCATGATGGAAGATTTTGCCAAAAAAATGAAAGCGGTAGGCACCAAACCGGAGTGTGAAATTTTCGACCCGGGCGGATTGTACAACTGCATATTGCTGAGCCGCAAGAAAGACCTGTTTGAACAGCCCATGCACTTTCAGTTCGTGTACGGGGTGGCCGGCGGCATGCAGTTTGATCCCTTGCTCCACATGAGTCTCGCGGGGCAGCTTCCCGAAAATGCAACGTACAGTGTGTGCGGGGTGGGGCCTCACCAGCACAAGGCCGCGCTTATCAGCGCCATTTCCGGGGGGCACATCCGTATCGGCCTGGAAGACAATGTGAAAATGCCGGGCGGTGAGCTGGCCAAAGGCAGCTGGGAACATGCACTATGGGTCAAGGAGATCGCCAAGGTTGCCGGGCGACCCATTGCCACGCCGGATGAGGCACGGGAGATCCTGGGTCTCCAAACCACTAATCTGCACTAATGTAAAAAGGGATAAAACAGAACCACTAATCTACACTAATCTGCACTAATGTAAAAAGGGATAAAACAGAACCACTAATCTACACTGATCTGCACTAATATAAGGAAAGCGTATGGGCGGGTTGCTTAAGCAGGAGGGGTATGATGTTGTTGGCGCAGCAATGGAAGTATTCAATCAAATGGGCTCAGGATATTTAGAGGAAGTCTATCAGGAGTGTCTTGGATTGGAATTTCAACAGCGCGGCATCCCGTTTGAAAGTCAACCGAAGTTGTCCTTGTTTTATAAGGGAGAAAAATTAGCCAAATATTATCGTCCGGATTTTTACGCTTATGATGGAATTATTGTCGAGCTGAAAGCAATTAAACAAATAGGGGACTGGGAATTTGCTCAGATCTTAAATTACCTCAAAGGGACAGATAAGCGGGTTGGGTATTTACTGAACTTCGGTGCAAGCGCTGAGCTCGAATGGAAACGGTTCATAAAGTAAACGCCATTTATTTGGAACATTATTAGTGAAGATTAGTGAGGGTAAGTGGTTAAAGATAATAAGTGGTCTATACATTGATTAGTGCAAATCAGTGCAGATGATTGGTTTCACTATATAAGGAGGCATAAAATGAACGATTACGAGTCCCACGCAATCGGTCGTGACATCGTAAAACACTACCGTGAGAAGACCGGCCAGTCCGGCCGGCACTTTGAAGCCGCTAAAAACTGGCTCCCCGGTGGTGAAACACGCAAAGCATCATATTTTACTCCTTATCCGACGTTTATGGAAAAAGGTGAAGGATGTTATTTGTACGACTGTGACGGCAATACGTACATCGACATGCAGAACAACTACACATCACTGGTTCACGGCCATGCTCACCCTCGCGTTAATGAAGTCGCCAAGTCCCAGATAGAAAAAGGTGTTGTGCTGGGCTCGGCCGCAGAGATCCAGTACCGGCATGCCGAGCATCTCTGCAACCGGATTCCCTGCGTCGAAACGGTGCGCTATGGGAACTCGGGCACCGAAGCCACGCTGTTTGCCATGCGGGTGGCCAGGGGATTTACCGGAAAAGAAGGCATACTGAAGATGGATGGCGGCTATCACGGCATGCATGACTATGCCCAGGTAAATATCTTCCCTG
>JAOZRT010000403.1 GCA_029940035.1 Desulfobacterales bacterium | reverse complement strand
TTCGAAAAAGCCCTTGGACTCTAGCGGACAGGCAGGGATAGACCTTCACATACACTCCACCGCTTCAGACGGGACACGCACACCTCGTGAAATTGTCTCCATAGCCCTGGACCTTCAGCTGCGGGCCATCGCCATAACAGACCATGATACCATCGACGGCGCCAGGGAGGTCCTGGCGCAAGGTGTTCCCCCATCTCTGCAATTCGTACCCGGTGTTGAAATCAGCGCCACCCCTTTTTTTGAGGGCGGCCCGGACAGCAGTTATCACATTCTCGGCTACTTTTTCGATCTGAACGATCCCCCGTTAAACCAGCTGCTGACCAGACTTCAAACAGCCAGAAGCGGTAGAAACCCTGAAATCATTAAAAAACTGCAAGCCTCCGGTTTTGACATTTCCATGGATGAAGTGCAGCTTGCAGCAGGCGGGGGACAGACCGGCCGGCCTCACATTGCACAAGTCCTGTTGAACAAAGGGTATGTGGATTCCATCAACCACGCTTTCAACGCTTTCCTGAGCAAAGGCCAGCCAGCTTATGTGGACAAATTTCGCATCGACTGCCGTGGGGCCATCGATATCATCACAGGCGCAGGCGGCATCCCGGTCCTGGCCCACCCCGGACTTATTGCCGTGGAAAGCGATAGCGATCTCGACGTCCTGGTGTCATCCCTGAAAGACGAAGGCCTTTTGGGGCTGGAAGTGCATTACCCGGAGCACACGGCAAAACAGGTTGCCCAGTTTGTAGAGATGGCCGCCACCCATAACCTTTTAATAACCGGGGGAACCGACTTTCACGGAGAGCTTAAGCCTGAAATCTCAATGGGAACGGGAGACGGCTCCCTCTTTGTCCCATTTCAGCTTTTCGAAGCCCTGCTTGCCCGTAAAAACCTTGATTCAGGCAGGCAGGCACAGAAGACCCTCGAGTATACGTTTCAACGTCCTCAGCTGCTTCAAGAAGCCCTTAGCCACAGTTCCTTTGTAAACGAACAGCCCGATCGAAAACGCCGTGACAACGAACGACTTGAATTTCTGGGGGATGCTGTCCTGAATCTGGTGGTGGGGGACCTCCTGATGCAGTACGATCCTGAACTAAGAGAGGGCGATCTCACGCGGGTCCGTTCTGCCATGGTCAACGAACAACAACTGGCCGACCTGTCGAGATCCATTGACCTTGGCAAATATATCCTGCTGGGCAAGGGAGAATTCCGAACCGGCGGCCAGGATAAGAGTTCCATCCTGGCGGATTGCCTGGAGGCCGTTATTGCCGCTATCTACCGCGATGGCGGGTTCCCCGCAGCGTTTGAATTCATTCAACGCCATTTTTCGCCCCTGATTCAGCCGTTGGTCAGCAAAATCAACGCCCAGGACTATAAAAGCGAGTTACAGGAGTTTGTCCAGTCCCGGCATCACCCCGGGCCGGCCTACACCCTGTACGACCAAAGCGGTCCGGATCACGACAAAACCTTCCGCATCCAGTTGGAGACTTGCGGTATCCGCACGCGCGGCGTCGGCAAGAGTAAAAAATCTGCTGAACAGGATGCGGCCAGCATAGCCATCCAAATCCTTCGGCAGGATGGCGGTAAGAACTGAACCTATGAAGCCGTTCATCATACCTGTCTTCATCCCCCATTCAGGATGCTCCCACCAGTGCGCCTTCTGTAACCAAAAAGCCATCACCGGGCAGGAGGTTCAACAGAATTCACTCACAATGGTGCGTAAACAGATAGATCGATTTCTTGCATTTCCACATGAAACGCATAGGACAGTGCAGATATCATTCTATGGGGGCAATTTTCTGGGACTGCCCAAGGCAAGCATCCGTTCCCTGCTGGATGAAGCCCATGTCTATATCGAACAGGGCAAGGCTGAGGGCATCCGATTCTCCACACGACCGGATACTGTTTCGTCGGAAACCCTCCGATTGATCAGGGAATATCCGATCCAAACCGTTGAAATCGGCGTTCAATCCATGGATGACACGGTGTTGAAAAAGGCTCGGCGCGGCCACACCGCCCTCGATACCGAGATGGCCATCAGGCGCCTTGCGGAAACACCCTATGACATCGGCCTGCAGATGATGACGGGCCTGCCGGGCGACGATGAAGCTTCCACCCGGATGACCGCCCGCAGGATCGCAGATTTTGCCCCGGCCTTTGTGAGGATCTACCCGGCAGTGGTGCTGAAAGGCAGCCCCATGGCCGCCTGGTATTCAAAAGGCTCGTTTATGCCCCTGTCCCTTGACGAGGCGGTGGAGCGTGTCAAGGGCCTTTATCTGTTCTTCCAGGAAAAAGCCATTCCGGTGATCCGCATGGGTCTGCAGGCTTCCGAGGAACTGAATTCAGAAACCACGGTTTTAGCCGGCCCTTATCATCCTGCTTTCGGACACCTGGTTCTTTCCGCAATATGGATGGACAAGGCCGTTGAATTGCTGGCGAGGGAAAAGGACGTTTGTGGTAAGGCCGTGTTTCATGTACGCCCTGAAAACATATCCAAAATGAGAGGGCAGAAAAACCACAATATCAGAAAGCTGATGCAGCAATTTCATTTGAAGGCCATCGATGTGAAACCGGATGAGAAAATGGCGGGCGAAGGCATGCGGCTTGAATGGAAAACTGCCTAGTCGGGTTTTTAGTCCGTCATTAGAACCATTGCTGTTGCTCATGATTTTTTTTCCGCTTCTTAGGAGCCGTAGGTTTTTTCATATCCTTTTTTTCAGAGTCGGATAGAACATACTCATCAAATGACCCTGCATATTCTTCCTGAGATTCGTCTGAATAGGTAACCTCAAGGGAATCCGAATCTATCTGATTGATGGATAAAAGTTTATTTATGATAAGATCCGTCTCTTGTTTTGTCATAACAGGGAATAGATAATGATTATTAATGTATTTAAATTTACCTTTTGTCTGAACCCTATCATGCACAAATGCCAAATGCTTATCCAAGCGTTCTTCGATACGTTTATTTGAAAACCCAACCATTCCAGAAGATTTCGAAATCATTTGCTCTTTGAGATTCCGGTCTATTTCATAGCCGATGCTATTTCGTGCCGCAGCCATTGCCGCATACATAGTTGTTCCAATACCCAAAAATGGGTCTAAGACAGTATCACCTTTTACAGAAAACATTGTAATAAGCCTGTAGGCCAATTCAAATGGATAAGCCGCACTTCGCCCCCTGGTTTTGTTGTCAAATAAATTTTGAGAAGTGCCTTTTAAATCCATCCAAACGTCTGAGAACCAAACATTCCGCTCTTCCCAGAAAAATGAGCTTTCACGTCGTTGTTTCTTCTCGCCATTTGTCTTGAATTCTTTCTTATTTCCTTTCCTAAGCATTAATATATACTCATGTTCCAAAGTTACGTAAGCTCCTGGTGGCATCATTCCAGAGCCCATGAATTTATTTGGGGCATTTGTCTGTTTTCTCCATAATATTGCTGGAAGAGCAGAGAAGCCTAATTTCTGCATATAAGTATGAATTCTGGAATGGTTGGTATAAAGAGCAAAGTGACTATTGATTGTTCTTGTTGCATCCCCAATATTGATACAGGCGATTCCGCCGACTTTTAGAACGCGATAAAGCTCATCCCACACCTTATCGAGCTCCTTATGCATTAATTCAAAAGCAGTCGGGCCATCATTTTGATTTAGAGCTCTACCAATTTTTTCATTTTGACTGGTAAAAATCTCATCCCACATTTCGATCATCGGGTAGGGCGGGGACGTTACGACCAAATCAATGGACTCATCGGTCAGCTCCCCCATATTATTTGAATTTTTAAAAATATAATTATGAGTTGTAATCATGTAATACCTCCAATCTCACAATATTTCATATTCGAAGTTATTGATCAATATTGTTTAGACGACTAATACGGGACGTGCGTGCGGAACGTTCACAATTCTAAGTTGATATTATTGATATCCGGCATTTGACCTGCCGATATTAAACGTGTCACACAAGAGTTGGTAACGCCAAGATATCTCAC
>JAOZRT010000402.1 GCA_029940035.1 Desulfobacterales bacterium | reverse complement strand
CTGCCATAAAACACAAGATCCTTCAATCAGTTCCAGGATGCATAGTTTCAGCGGATCAACCTTACAGGGAAGCTGACCTTGCCATTGATTTTGCCGAAGATGTCCCTCCTCTTTCCCTGACTGATATTGACAAAATTGTTGACATATTTGAACGAGACGGTGCATCTGCAAAAGTCAGTTCTATCCATGTAAATGGCTGGTTTGGATCTTATGACAAACTTTCCATGACCAAAATAATGTTCAAAGAAGTATTTAAAACAGATCTGGATGCAATAAAAGAAACCATTGTTTTTGTTGGGGACTCGCCGAATGATGAACCCATGTTTGAATATTTTCCGAATGCGGTTGGTGTCGCTAATGTCTTATCATTCCAAGACAGACTTACCTTCAAACCTGCCTGGATAACAAAAGGAAAAGGCGGGGTTGGGTTTGCCGAGCTGACAAAAATCCTTATCCCATAATGTATTTATCCTGCCACCTCTGTTTTAAATCAATAGGATAGCATTCTCAAAAGTATCTAATATCCATAATATTTTTAAACTCATATAACCAAAAGTCATGTATTATATTATAATTATTAGTTTGACTTATAGTTAGTGAAATCACTATAACGCTAACCATGAAAAGTAAAGGATATAAATGAATTATTTGATGCTTTTTATAACCGTATATTGGGTCAAAAATTTATACCCCACGAAATTAATGGAGGAACAAGAATGGACAGAGAACCAACCTTACGTAGGAAAACAGCATTATCCTATAAAACTGAAGAAAAAACAGTCATGCGCGGCTACAACTTAAGCGACCTGGCAGAAGAAGGTTATTCATTTTACGATGCCATGTTTGTGTTATTTCAGGGTCGAATTCCAACTGAGAATGAAGAAAAAATGCTCAAGTATGAAATGGGTGTCTTTCTGGAACATTCCATGTCTCCTTCAGCTGTCGGCGCAATCGGTGTCAGCGCAGGCAGGCCGAATCTTCCGGTTTGTGTTGCAGCAGCAGTTTCCACTTTTGGTGGTGTTCATGGTCCGGGTGCCGCACATGGGTACATGCTCAATAAGTATTTGGATAGAGGGCTTGAAGAAGGAAGAACCGTTGATGAGATGGCAAAACAGTTGGTTGACGACTACATGGACAACGGAACGCCTGTAATGGGTATGGGACAACCGCAACATATTGATAGCGATCCAAGAGCGGAACCCATCCATCTGCGACAGGAAGAATTGAAACTGGAAGGGGTTTATCTTGAGTTTCAGCGAGCCCTGGAAAAATATTTTCACGCACGAAGAAAAACAGATGGCCGTTCCTATGTGGGTGTCAATGTTGTGGGTTCCGGAAATACAGCTCTGATGGAAATCGGTTTTTCACCCAATGCCGGCTGGTGCATCGGAAGTGTTGTACGCGGTTTCAGCTGTGCGGCTCATGCATTGTATAACATGAAAAAAGGTCGGGCCTGGGGTGCATCCCGGAATGAACCAATGGTTCAAATGATTGATTTATCCATGATCAAATATGTTGGCCCTGAGGACAGAATCGTGCCCAAAAAAGAGGAACAACAGGAATACGCACTGAAACAGAAAGAAGAAGGAGAATATAAACAATGGGTTATCTAGATCAGAAAAAAACCGACGCGCTGAATAGTCAAAAAAGAGAGCGGGGAATCGGTAATTTGGGCAGCGAGAAAAATCCCTTTGATTATTATGCCAGAGAATACGGCACCATGCCCCGGGACGAAAAACGGGCCCCCTTTCAATGGGTTTCTGAAGTTTCTTATAAAAATACGCACCGAATTGTGACAAGAGGGTATGACACCACAGAGATCATGGAAGAAGGCTATGGCGTTATCGAGGTCCTGTTTGTCGATTACCAGGCAAGATTTCCTCTGGTTGAAGAAGGGCAGATGCTCAATTATGTCATGATCATGATGCTGGAAGACGGTCTTTCCGGCCCTGCTGCCATTTCAAGAATCGTTGCCAAATCAAAAACATTTCTTACCCAGGCATGCGGCGCGTCCATCATGGCTTTCGGCCATGCTTACGGTGCCTACTCTGCTTTTGGGAATCGATTGGAAAGCTATATTCAACGTGCTGAACAGGAAAATATTTCTCTTGCCCTGGCAGCAGAACTGCTGGTTCAGGAAAACGGTATTGATGAAGCATTGGGTGTATCCAGTCTGATGTTGAAAGATTCTGCGGCAAAAAAAATGATCGCTCGTGCAGAGAAACTGGGTGTTGCCGGTGTGAACATCGAATTCATGAAAGAAGTCGTTAAAGCAGCCCAGGCTGCCAGTTCAGAACCTGTTGATATTGATATGCTTGGTGCCACCGGCGCGGTTATGCAGGACCTTGGATTCACGCCTGAAGCCACTTGGGCTATCCTTGCCATTACCCGTTCTTTTGGGTGCGGTGCGCATTATATTGAAGAAGTAGAAAGAGGTGAATTGTCCAGAATGGGACAGCATCTGTCACCGGAAGCAGATTATGACGGACCTGCTAATCGACCAGTTCCGCCACTTAAAGACAGAGAAAAGCATGCTGAATCAGCGATCTGCCAGACACCGGAAGAGTGGAAAGCCAGGTTTAATAAGATGAAAGACCTTCCAGGCAGTGGTTTTAGTATTAATGAAGAAATTCAGGATCCCAGTAAGAAATCAGGAATCAAAAAGGTTGGAAAACTATAATATTTTATTTTTAGGGAGAAATAGAAATGGAAGTTGTCAAACCTGTTAAAAGAAATATTCTTCTGAATCCAGGGCCTGCGACCACAAGCGATGCAGTGAAATATGCCCAGGTCATGCCGGATATTTGTCCACGGGAGCAGGAATTTGTCGATGTGATGACAAAGGTTAGGGAAGATTTGGTCAAAGTCGTCCATGGTGATACTGAAAAATACACATCGGTTATTTTTACAGGATCGGGAACAATTGTTCAGGATGCATTGGTTAATTCTCTGGTTCCTGAAGGCAAGAAAATATGTGTTATAAATAATGGCGCCTATGCTGCAAGAATGGTTGAAATTGCAGGCCATTATAACATTGACTGTGTAGATATAAAATCCTCAACAACTGATTTACCCGACCTTGATGAAGTTAAGAAAGTCATAGAATCGGATAAGGATATTGCTGTGGTTGCAGCGGTTCATCATGAAACCGGCACCGGCGTATTAAACCCGATAAAAGAGATCGGCCGGATGGCCCATGACAATGGCGCTATTTTTATTGTAGACACGATTTCAACCTATGGATTGAGACCTATTGATATTGAAGAAGAGAATGTCGATTTTGTCATGTCCTCCGCCCAGAAAGGGTTGGCCGGTATGACAGGTGCTTCCTGGACAGTCGGAAATATTGATGCCATCAGGAAATCCAAGGCGTATCCGACACGATCATATTATTGCAATCTTTTTATGCAGTTCGATTTTTTTGACAGGGTTGGCGAAATGCATTTTACGCCGCCGGTTCAAACGGTTTATGCTCTTTCACAGGCACTTAAAGAGTATTTTGAAGAAGGCGAAATGCCTCGCTGGGACCGACTTCAGAAATGCTGGGAAGCAATCCATACCGGGCTTGGAGAGATCGGTCTGAAATCGGTTATCAAAAAGGATATTCAGGGAAAACTGGTTGTAACAGTGGAAGCGCCGGATGATGATAAGTTCGATTTTGCCACACTCCATGATTATTGCTACGAGCGTGGTTTTACCATTTACCCGGGTAAAATGTTCGGCCTTAAAACGTTCAGGTTGTGTAACCTGGGTCTAATCAACGAAAAAGATATCCAGGATTTCTTTGTTGTCGCAAAAGAAGCCTTTGTCAAAATGGGATACACCCTGCCGGTTAAATATTAGAACGATATAAATTATTTAAAATAACAATCAAATACGGAGAAAAATCATGGAAGACAATATTAAAGAAATGTATGCAAAAGGTAGAAAAGCATTTGAAGAAGTGGAATACTGGCCACAGGAAAAAGTGGACATGGTCTGCCAGGCAGT
>JAOZRT010000091.1:6239-14841 GCA_029940035.1 Desulfobacterales bacterium | reverse complement strand
ATGTGCCTGTTATGGTGCCTGCCGTTCATGTCTGCTGCGGAAGAGCCAATGGAGACAGCTGTTTCCGACAATGATACCAATGGCCAGCAGGATTCGGACAAAGAAAAAGGGCGCCTGGGCATCACGCCTTTCCCGGTCATTTATTACACACCTGAAACCAGTCTGGCCCTGGGCGGGGGCATAGTGTTTACCTTCCGGGACAAGGGCGAAACCTTGGAAACCCGGCCCGACAACCTGCAGGTTATGACGGCCTACACGCTCAACAACCAGTTTTTCATCAACCTGGCCCCGGAGAAGTATTTCAACGAACAGCGCGGCAGATTCTTCATGAACATCGGCTATTTGAACTGGCCCACCTCTTTTTTCGGGGTCGGCAACGATTCGGATATCGATCCCGAGGAGATCGAGGACCTGGAAGAGACCTACACGGACGAGTCCTTCATGCTGCAACCCTGGGTCATGCACACGGTGGTGGCCGATATGAGCATGGGGGTTACACTGGATTGGAAAAATTCCCATGTGGAAGATGGGGAGGAAGGCGGCACGCTTGAGCAGGGCGACCTCATTGGTTCCGAGGGCGGCATTCGTTCCGGTATGGGCCCTGTCATTAGCTGGGACACCCGGGACAACCTTTTTTCCCCCTCCAGGGGCAGCTGGTATAACGCCTGGGCCTGGATATACCGGGAGTGGATGGGCAGTGATTTTGATTACGACTATTATGGCCTGGATTTCCGGCACTACCGGCCCCTGTCCAGGGAGAGCGTCCTGGCACTGCAGGGTTTCATGGCCCTGACCAGCGGCGACGTTCCTTTCAATGAATATCCCACCCCCCTGATGCGGGGGTTGTACGAGAATGTGTTTACCGACAAGAACGCCATGGCCGTCCGGGCGGAATACCGCTTTCCCATCGACCTCATCCCCGGAGGGCGTTGGGGCGGTGCGGTGTTCGGTGCTGTGGGGGACGCCTTTCCGGATGCGACCACCATGGAAGACATCGACCTGAAGGTGGCCGGCGGGGCCGGCCTGCGCTATGCCCTCAACAAAAAGGAGAAAATCAACGTGCGTCTGGATATAGGTGTCAGCCGCTACGGGGTTTTTCCCTATATCATGCTGCAGGAAGCCTTTTAAAATTTTATTTTATGCTTGCACCCGTAGTCTTAAACTTGCCAGAAAATCCTCCAGTTGTTAGTATGCATTCATGAGCTTTAAAAAGGTATTCGTATCCTTGGCCACGGTGGGGCTCATCTTTGTTATGGGCCTGGTCATTATGTGGCAGTTTCTGCCCGTTTTTCTGGAAACCACCATACTGCCGAGCCTGGCTGTTGAAAACGGCATCGGCTGGCAGCAAGGCCGGATCCGCCACATCGGTTTGACAGGTTTCGAGGCCGGCCCCGTGATTGTCGGTCGCGAGAATGCCCCCGGCGTCACCGTGGATAGCGTTTATGTGGATTACACCCCCTGGGGATTGTTCAAAAAACGCGTTGACGCCATCATTGTCAGCGGGTTGATCCTGAACGTATCGGTCAAGGACGGCAACATCGTCGTGGCCGGCCTCGATATGGACAGGCCGGCGCCGGCATCCACCAAAACCCTGGAACAGGATGCGGCTGACCGTTCCGTGGCTGTCCAAAGAATTCGCATCACCCATGCCGTTTTAAACCTCGATTGGCAGAACCGGCATCTAAGCATTCCCTTTGACCTGACCGTCCGGCTGGCGTCCATCGGGGAGATCGATGCCATGCTGGCATTGTATCCGTGCGGCCAGAAACTCGAGGCCGCCGGCCACTGGTCTCAGGCGAAATCGAGCGGTCACGTGTCTTTATCCGCCCAAGCTCTATCCCTGGAAAAGATGCAGGCTGTTTTGAAGGCTGTGCCGGGTTTGGTTTTAGGGGGGGATATCGACCTCCAGGCCAATGCCGCCATCCAGATGGCGCCGTTTTCGTTCAGCAACCTTCAGGCGCGTGTTCGCTCGGCATCCTTCAGCGCTGATTTCGGCGGCTTAGAGCTCTTGGCAGCACCGGACGCAGCCAACACCCGTTCTCCCTTTCTTTTCAAGCTCAATCAGATTGGCCCGCAGAGTTTTGCCGTGAAGGGGGGGGGGCTGGCGGTGCGCAGCCATGTTCCCCTGGTGTTGGATGACCTCCAAGGCAACTTCACCTATGATGCGCAGGCCATCGATGCAAAGATGCAGGTAAAGTCGAGGATCCCGGCTTTTACGGCAACCCCCGGGTTATCAATGGCACTGCAGGAAGACCTGAAACTGGCCACCACCATATCGGCGCGCTACACCTTGGCCGGTGATTGGCGCATCGATGTCAAGGATGCGCCAGGGGGTAGCGGCCTTAAAACCACCGCAGTCCTGGCCGCGGGCGATGTGAAGGTTGCCGCCGCCAGGCCGGTGTATAACGTGAAATTGAAGGGCCGGGGCACGGCGGCAGCGGGAACCTTTTCAGTTGCATCCACCGGCATTCGGGTCGCGGCCCCCTTTGGGACAGTGGATGCCCGCAAGCTGACCGTGCAGGGTGACATGGTGGCGGAAGCCTCCGGGCAAACGATCCTGCCCAAGGGATCGGTTACGCTGCAGGTGTCCGACATCCAGGCCGTGCTGGCCCAGGCAGATGCGGCCAAGCCGGTTTCCATGCTCATTCCATACATTCAGGCCCGGGCGGAAATGGAAGTACGAGACGAATCAGCGCCTATGTTCAAGGGCGACCTGCTGCTCGCCGCTGCCGCCCTGGACGCACCGGGGAGCCAGGTGCGGTTGTCGGGCATCGAGGCCCGTGTCCCCTGGCAGTGGCCGGCCAGGGAAGACAATGCCAAAGGCCTGGTGGCCGTGGGCGGCATACAGTGGCAAAACCTGGATGTGGGGTCCCTGGGCATGACCGTCAGGCAGCAGCCCCTTGGTGTCAGCTTTCAGGGTGAGCATATCAGCAACCTATTGCCGGCCCTGGAGCTTGGGTTTTCCGGTGATCTAACATTGTTGACCGGCAACGGTATCGAGGTGCAGGTGGGGGCCTCCCTGTCCAGGCCGGCATCTGCACCGGAAATCGATTTAGGGCGGTTTTTCAAAGGGGGACGCGGCACCTTCCTCAAGGCCGCTCTCAGCGGGGAATTCAAGGGGGCTTACACGGCCGCGGGTCTGGGCGGTTCAGCCTGTATCAGAATGGCGGACGCCGACATCCGCATGCCTGAAAAGGATGTGACTGTTCAAGGTTTGAACATCGGCCTCTGCTTTCCGGATTTGCCGCAAGTGACCACCGGCCCCAGCCAGACCTTGACCTTTGATGCTGCCACAGCCGGGAATTTCAAGATCGAGGACGGATTTTTTCATTTTCAACTGGAGCCGTACCAGACCCTGTTCGTGGAAAAGGGCCGCGTGGGGTGGTGCGGGGGGCAGATCCGTTTACAACCCCTGCGCATAACACCGGGTGTGGACGCGTATGAAACCCGCCTGGACTGCGACCGCTTGAATCTGGTGCAGATCCTGGAACAGTTGTCCGTGGCCGATGCTACAGGGGAGGGCACGGTAAACGGCACCCTGCCCATCTCCATCAAAGCCGGGCGCATCCGCTTTGACGACGGTTTTCTCTATTCCACGCCCGGGGACGGCGGAAACATCCGCCTGAGCGGCGCCGATGCGCTCATGGCCGGCATCCCCCGGGGCACGCGGCAGTTTTTTCAGGTGGACCTGGCCCGGGAAGCGCTCACGGATTTCAACTACAATTGGGCCAAGCTCAGGGTGGTCAGTGAGGATGAGAACCTGCACATGCGCTTGCAATTTGACGGGAAACCCGGTAGGATTCTACCGTTTGAATATGATGATAAAATCAATGGATTTGTCCGGGTGGATGCAGACAGCCGGGGGTCCGAGTTTCAGGGGATTTCTCTGGACGTGAATTTCCGGGTTCCCCTGAACGACCTTCTTGAATATAAGGATGTACTGAATCTTTTAGAGTAATTTTTTTTCACCACAGAGGCACGGAGGACACAGAGTGGTTTCTTTTCTCTTCAATCGGGAGATGCTGATTGAAGAAAAATAACTATTCTTTCGGAATAAAGGAGTACAAAAATGATACGGCAATGTCTGATAATAATCGGTGTGATGCTGTTGGTGAGTGCCTTCGGGTGTACCCGGCATGAAGTCAAAACCGAGAGCAAGGTGGAAGTGGCGCCCATCAAGGTGGAGCCCATCCACATCACCATTGATCTGAACATCAAGATCGACAAGGAACTGGATGATTTTTTCAGTGACCTGGACGAGGTCGCAGAAACCCCGGCCGATGAATAATCAAGAATTTCAAGGAGAAGACACGATGCATCGAAAACACATGCTTATCCAGATATTGTTTGCAATCGCAATCCTTGGCATTATCGCAACCTCCGCCTGGGGCGGAGGAGCCCAGGAAATCAAGGACCGCATGGCCGAACGGCTGCCCGTGATCATGGAGCTCAAACATAAGGGCCTTGTAGGTGAAAACAACCAGGGACTGCTGGAATTTGTGGGCGCTGCAAAAGAGAAGGCCGATGTTGTCGAGGCTGAAAACAAGGACCGCGGCATCGTTTACAAAGCCATTGCCAAAAAAGCCGGCACCACCCCGGAACTTGTGGGACAGCGCCGGGCCAATCAGATTGCCGAAAATGCCGGCAGTGGCGAGTGGATCCAGGACGAAGGTGGTCAGTGGAAACAAAAGAATTGAAATCGCTGAGCGATTTCAATTCTTTTGTATATAATGATCCATCGTTAAGGTCGGGCAAAATAACCTTTTATGAGATCTGACCCGTTCTAATCACAGTGTGCCTTATTCGTCATGCCTGCGGAGGCAGGCATCCAGGATGTCTGCTATCTGGAGTCAGGCCTGAATTACCTATCTATAGCATTGCATTGATCGAGCACCTTCACAAAACTAAGAGTTTTCCTCGGTCTGATCTCAAGTTACAAAACTTCTTTACTTTTACTTCAAAAAGTCATAGTATTCCAATACGTAAAACATGAATACATAAAACATGATTACATCTATTGCGTATTGAGGGTGCCATGATGGAAAATCCGTTTTCATATTCAAACTATGTTACGGGCGCATCATTTTGCAACCGGCTTGCCGAGCAAAAAGACTTAATCTACTTTGCGAAAAATTCGGAGAATATCTTTTTGTATTCACACCGGCGCATGGGAAAAACATCGCTCCTGCACCAGGTGATGCAACGACTTAAGAAAACAAGGCCAAAAATCAATTGTGTCTATATCGATCTATATGGAACGCTTGATGAAAACGATTTCATTGATGCGGTTTTAACCGGTGTCACTCAAATAGAGTCCAGGATTGAGAAGATTTTTAAACAAATGAACGGTCTCAAACTTACCGGCAGCATCGACCCCACAACCAACTTGCCGACACTCTCGGCTTCCATCAAGCCAAAGGAGAAGCCGGAATACCTGGAAAAGGCACTCTATCTTTTAGCTTCATATTCAAACAAGCAAAAACTATTGGTAGTGTTTGATGAATTTCAAGAGGTAGCCGGGTATGCAGAGGCTGGCTTCGAGAAGCGCCTGCGCAGTGTTATCCAGCGGCATCATAATATCAGTTACTTCTTCTCGGGAAGTCAGAAACACATTTTGATTGACATGTTCGACTCGGCGAAACGGGCCTTTTTCAAAATGGCCAGAAGCTATCCGCTCGAAAAGATCGATATTCGTCATTATGTGAATTGGGCAAAGTCCCTTTTTAAACAGAAACAGGTGGATATTTCAGAGCGAACGATAATCGACATTGTTGAATATTGCGAATATCAGCCAATGTACATTCAACAGTTTTTATTTGATTTGTGGCGTTTGCCCGCTATCGATTCAGATGCCCTCGATAATATAAAAAAAACAATTCTGGCCAGCCATAAGAATCAGTTCATGGTTCTTTGGGACCTGCTGACCCAGAACCAGAAAAAAGCCTTGAGACTGCTCACGGAAACAGGGGGTGAAGGAATCTATGCCGCAGATCAACTTCAAAAAGTCGGCTTTAATTCAGGGTCAGTTCTTCACACAGCGCTTTTATCGCTCGAAGACAAGGAAATCATTTTTAAAAATAAAACGTTCAAATTCCAGGATGCAATGTTCAAGAAATGGGTTCAAGGATTATCCCGGGCTGTTTGAAGGACAAAAAATAGCCCTCTATGCATAATTAATGCTAACGGCAATCAGCAGAAAGACAATGCATACCCCCATGAGCACCAGCTGGACGGGCAGGATCCATTTGAACCAATCCTTGTAGGTGATCCTGGCCAGCCCGAGACCGATCAGCAAGAGGGCGTTGGTGGGCCAGATAATAAAGGATGGTGTCCATGACCCTGCCGATATCGATCAGATAGCCTACAGAGAAAGCCATCATGAGAAAGATCAGCATGATCAGGGGGAAGGCCAGGTCCTGCAGCAGAGGAACCACGGAGCCGCCGGCCACAACTGCTGCCAGCACGGCAAAGCAGATCAGGATGTAGATGATGACGGCTGTGAGGTTCTGAATTTCTTCGCTTGATTTTTCCGGCGCCAGAGTAGGCCGGACCTGTTCATCGATGGCGTGCGTCGGGCTGGAGGCGGGGTCTTTTTCAATTTTGCGCACGTACCGGACAAGATAAAGGGTTGCCACTACCACCGTGACCAGGAACAGGGGAACGCGCAATAAAAGGCCCGAGAACAGCGGCAGGGATGACATAGGTGGCCACACCGGCCCCGATTACCAGGATGCCCAGGATGATGAGCGTGGATGCCAGCACCTTCAAAGGGATGCGGATCTGGTCGGCACTGTTTTCTGACATATCGACAATCTCCTTGGTATTTGTAATGTTTTCTCGGTCCGACCCCAGATGCCCACCTTAACTGACAGTCGTGAACTTCCGCCCGGTATGCTTGCACATGAGCATCACGGCGTGGCGGCCGGTCATAAAGGTGGGGAGCACCCCTCCGCCGGGGGTGTTCCACTGGCCGGCCAGGTAAAAGTTGTCCAGACCGGGAAGGGTCCGGTAAATCTTGGTGTTGATAGCCGTGTGCGTGACGGCAAATCCCTCAAAGGCACCTTTTCTGTTGAGGGTGTAACGCCACCAGGTGTGGGGCGTGGCCACATCCGTCATTTCCACGTCTTTGTCCAGCCCGGGCCAAATGTGGCCCAGGCTTTCCAATACCTGTCGGGATAGGGCTTCTTTCTCCTTTCTGTATGCATCTTCATTCCGACGCAATGTGTGCCAGGGGTCCCACTGGGAACTGATCATGACCTGGACAACGGTTTTGCCCGGGGGCGAAAATCCATCACCGTAATTGAAGATACGGACGGGCATCCAGTTGTCCATCATAAAGCCGGTCGGGATCAATGTCGGTGATTTCAACACAATGTTCCAGGGATCCTTATCGAACGTGCGGGTCACACCGTAACTGGCGAGCACCACAGAAGGGAAAAGCGGCCATTCTTGATAGCGTTTTTTAATGTTAGCATCCACATAACGACCGCCCAGAAGGTCGAACACGGTGGCATGGCCGTCCCCGGCGGAGACCACCATGCCCGCGAGCTCTTTTTCGCCATCTTTTAGCTCCACACCCACGGCTCGGTCCTTGCGAGTGATTATTTTTTCCACCCGTGTGCGATAGGTCACTTGCCCGCCCAGGGAAAGATAGCGCTGTTCCAGGGCTCGGACAAAACCGGCCGACCCGTCCCGGCGCAAAGCCATGTTACCGCTGGAGAACATGCCCAGGGTGAAGAGCACGAACCACACCGGCACATCGGGCAGAAAAATATGCTCGATGAATTCTTTCAGCGTCTGGCTTTTAATGGTTTGCGTATGGCGGTTAATGGGTTGGGCGTATGCGCCGCTGTAGTAGCGGAGAATTTTTCGTATGCTCCACAACATTTTGCCAATATCCCAAGGGCGGGTCAGTTCAGGGGGCTTGGCCATGGATGCCATGAAGTTGCCCCCTTTAAAGGCCTTAATGCCAATGATAAACCGGTCGATAAATGCTGAATCGTCCGGAGCAATGGCCTTCAGGTCCGAACTCAGGCGGTTCAGGTCTTGGGTCAGGTCGATGCGGATATTTTTAATCGGGTCCACAAAGCGGCCGTAGATGTCCATCTCCTGGTATTGGTCGGGCTGGTCAATGCCCAACTCTTGATACAGGGCGTGCATGGGTTGACCGGGTTTGAAGCCCATATAAAAGTGAATCCCACCGTCGATGGTGTAACCGTGACGCTTCCAGGTGGCGGCCACACCGCCGGGCCGGGGGGCATGCTCGAAGATGTGTGTCTTATATCCGTTTATTTGCGCATAGATGCCGGTGGCCAACCCGGCCAGTCCGGCGCCGATGATGATGGCTGTTTTTTCTTTCATGGTTGCAGGCCTCCTGTCATTCGATCCCGCCAACAATCTAAATTGAGAGAAACTGGGTTGAGCCGTGTGTTCGGATATTTGTTTTGGCAGGGATAAATCCCTGCGCTACACTGCAGTTGGAAAAAATGGCATACAGTCCAGGGCTTCAGCCATGCGGTGGCTTCCGGCTTCTGGGTACAGACCACCGACTACCGACCACGGTCCCACCTTCTGATCTTCTTACCCCGTCCTCTGTCCTCTG
>JAOZRT010000091.1:0-6139 GCA_029940035.1 Desulfobacterales bacterium | reverse complement strand
CTCTGTCCTCTGGTTTCTGTAATTTCGGGCATATGAGGCAGGCTGTATTTTCACACTGCCGGCAGACAAACAAAAGAATCTCGGCACCGGCGATGATCGCCAGCAGCCAGAACAGGACCATGGCCGCCTCCCAAAGCTAAATATTGCTGGCATGAAGAGAGTGGTTTCTGCTATGGTCCGATTGTCCACATCATTTCCATAATTTTTTTGTCAAATCAATTATTAAATGAAAATCAAACAAGGAAGCCTATTATGAGCAGTTGTGAAACGTGTAAGTTCAGGGCGAAATATGACCAGAACCCGAAGTCCCTTCTGGGCCGCATCTGGAAATGGCATATCGGCTGGTGCCCGGGGTGGAAGTCCTATGCCCGGTCGCTGTCCGAGGAGAAGCGCAGGGAACTGATCAAAAAGTATAGTTAAGGGAGAAACACTATGAATAAAGAGACAGCCAATAAATCCGTGCTCCTGCTGCTGGTGCTGTTCATATCGGCGTTGTTTCTTTCCATGGTTCGCAATTTCCTGATGTCCATTTTTCTGGCCGGGATATTTTCGGCCCTGGCCTATCCCATGTACAGCCGTTTCATTAAATGGTTCGGCAACAGGCGCGCCCCGGCATCCGGGGTGACCATCCTCATCATACTGTTCGTGATTCTACTGCCGTTGGGGGGCTTGTTCGGCATTGTCACCTCCCAGGCCCTCAAAGTCGGGGTGAGCGTCAAACCCTGGATCGAAAGACAGATCGCCGAGCCCGATGCCGTGGTCGATCGGTTGAGCCGGCTGCCCTTTGCGGAGAACGTCATGCAGCACCGCGAGGTGATCCTCAACAAGGCCGGCGAGGCAGTGGGGTGGATCAGCAGCTTTTTCATCGACCACCTGTCATCCTTCACCTTCGGGACCATTAATTTCGTGTTCATGCTGTTCGTGCTGCTCTACACCATGTTTTTCCTACTCATGGACGGCGACAAACTGCTCTTCAAGATCCTCTATTATCTTCCCCTGGAAGACGACGACGAGCACCGCATCCTTTCGAAGTTCACCTCGGTTTCCCGGGCCACCCTCAAGGGTACCGCGGTCATCGGCATCCTGCAGGGCGGGCTTGCGGGTATCGCTTTTGCCGTGGTGGGGATTCCCAGCGCCATCTTCTGGGGTACCATCATGAGCGTGTTGTCGATTATTCCCGGGATCGGAACGGCCCTGATCTGGATTCCAGCGGCCATCATCCTGGCCGGCAGCGGACAGGTTTACAAAGCCACCGGCCTGGCCGTATTCTGTGCCATCGTGGTGGGCAGCCTGGACAACATCCTGCGGCCGGCCCTGGTGGGCAGGGACACCCAGATGCACGAGTTAATGATTTTTTTCGGTACCATGGGCGGTATTTTCATGTTCGGGGTGCCGGGCATCATCATCGGTCCCATTATTGCCGCGTTGTTCGTCACCATCTGGGATATTTACGGGATAGCTTTCAAGGATGTTCTTCCCGAGGTCAGGTCGCTGAACGTGACCCAGGCTGAAGAAGAAACCGGGAATAAGGTACACGGCAAAGACCGGTCCCGGGACACCCGGGCAAAGGATTAGATTCCGAGCATGCGAACCTGGATCATAGGAATCAATCGACTCCTCCTGGCTGTGCTTGCTGCCGTTCCTTTCCTGTTTCTTAAACCCTTTTACCTTCATTTTCACGTTTATCTCACCGGTACGGTCATCAACGGCATTGTTACGGATGCATGGCACCTGGTGTTGATTTCCATCGTGGTGTTCGGCCTGTTTCTCATTCCCCTGACCTACCGCAAAAGGGCTAAATGGGTGGATTACGGGTTGGTGGGCGCTTTTTTCGTTTCCCTCTTTATCGAGATGTTCGGTATTCCCCTGACCATTCTGTTCGCCAGCAAATTCCTCTTTGTCCCCGGAACAGAAATGCCGGAACATGTGATTGCGTTCAAGTTCATGGGGGTGTCCTTGGGCATGGACCACGCCATGACCTACGGGTTCGTGGTCATGCTGATCGGTATGGCGCTCATCGTGGCGGGGTGGGTGTCGCTCTACACCCAGGTGCGGCAGCCCGGATTCGCCGGCAAGGGGATCTACCAGTATGCACGGCATCCCCAATACCTGGGTTTCGTGCTTCTGGTCATTGGATGGTTTTTCGGCTGGCCCACGATCCTGACGCTTATCTTTTCCCCGATCCTGGTGTACAAATATATCAAAGCCGCCCGCAGTGAGGAGGCCGACATGCTGCGGCTGCACGGCGAGACGTATGCGGCCTATAGGAAATCCACCCCTTTTTTGGTATAGTTTGCCTCTTTCGCTGAAAGCCGTTTTTTCACCACAAAGGCACAAAGGACACAAAGAGGTTTCTTTTTTTATTCAATCAAGAGATACAGATTGAAGAAAACCAACTATTCTTTCGTGATGAATAGCATCATATATCTTTAGGGTGGTTGTTTACAACTTGCGAATTTAAGCGCTTGCTATCATTGGGGGATTAATGGACATCTGGAATCTGATCATGGAGATTGTCCTGCTGGTCGGGGTGGCTTTTCTGTTCGGGGTCGTGGCCCAGCGGCTCAAGCAGAGCGCCATTGTGGGCTATCTTTTAGCCGGTGCGGTTCTGGGACCCATCATGTTCAACAAGGATGCCGTGCAGGAAGTGGCGGAGCTGGGAGTGGCCCTGTTGCTTTTTTCCATTGGCCTGGAATTTTCTTTCGGCCGCCTCAAACGCATGGGGGGCAGGGCATTTCTTATCGGCATCCTGCAGATTCTGATTACCCTGGCGGCGTTTACCCTGGTTTTCACACTACTCGGTCCACTCCGGCAGGGCCTGGCCATGGGGGCCATTATCGCGCTCAGCTCCACTGCCATCGTCCTGAGGGTATTGGTGGACCGTACGGAAATCGATTCCATACACGGGCGCAATGCCCTGGCCGTGCTGCTTACCCAGGACATTGCCGTGGTGCCGCTGGTGCTGCTGGTGACCATTTTGGGAACCGGCGGCAGCGTGCAACAGGTTGGTCTGCACATCGTAAAAACGCTGGCCGCAGCCGGCGGCCTGGCAGCTGTTTTTTTTCTACTCTTTTACATCGTCATCCCCAAGCTCCTGATGACCAGGGATCTTTTTTCCAACCGGGAACTGGTCGTCCTGCTGGCCATTGCCGCGGCCATCGGTTCGGCCTGGGCAGCCCATTCTATCGGGCTTTCTCCCGCCCTGGGCGCTTTTATCGCCGGCATGCTCCTGGCCGAATCTCCCTTTGCCACCCAGATCCGGTCGGACATCGGTTCTTTGCGCACGCTCTTCGTCACCCTGTTTTTTACCTCCATCGGTATGCTGGCCAACCCGGCCTGGCTCATGGGAAATGTGATTCAGGCGCTGTTCTGGCTGGCAATAGTGTTTGCCGTGAAGGCATTAATCATATTTGGGGTCTGCATGGTGTTTCGCATGGGAAGCCTGACCTCGCTGGCCACGGGCATCACCCTGGCTCAGATCGGTGAATTCTCCTTTGTCCTGGCCACGGTGGCCTTTCGGGGTGGCGTTTTGGGCCAGGGCAGATTCGACATGATCGTCACCGTAACCATTTTGTCCATGTTCCTGGCACCCTATATGGCTGCTTATGCCCTGCCGTTTGCCGGAAAGATCCTGTCGATCATGAAGCATCAGCCCACGTTCAAAGCTCCCGGGAATGTCGATGAAAAGGTGGCTGATACGACCCCCAACATCTTTGTCATCGGTTTCGGACCCGCAGGCCAGAGGGTGGCCGATGTTCTGCTGGAAGCGTTCATTTTTCCGACGGTGGTGGAACTGAATCCCCGGACCGCTGCCCTGGCCCGCAAGAAGGGCCTTCCGGTGCACATGGCCGATGCCACCAACAGCGATGTTGTCTCGCATCTGGACATCAAAGGCGCTTGCCTGGTAGTCGTTACCGTGCCGGACCCCAGGTCGGCCAGGGAGATCATCCACAATCTGCGAATATTTTCACCGGGATCCAGAATCGTGGCCCGCAGCCGCTACCATGTGGCCAGCCAAAGCCTGATAGATGCAGGCGCCGATGCCGTGGTTGACGAGGAGAACACCACCGGCGACAAACTGGCCGAGGAGGCCATGGGAGCTATCCGTGCGACCAACCGGGATGCCCTGGGGTGTGCCCTGGCCGGGGAGAAACCCTGATGCCCATGATCGGTATGCGGGAAGTGTGCTGGGGGTTCGGCACCCCCCCACTGTTGGAAAACATCACTTTCCAGGTTCATAAAGGGGAACGGATCTGCCTGGTGGGCCGTAACGGTGTGGGCAAATCTACTCTGCTGAAGCTTCTGGGGGGGCAGGTACTTCCCGACAAAGGTGAAGTATGGCGCCGGCAGGGTATCGGCGTTGCTGCGCTGGAACAGGATGTAAAAGCGGGGTTCGATGGTACCATATTCGAAGCAATTGCCCAGGACCTTGGTAAAACCGGCCGGGCGCTGGCCGAGCACAGCCGGATCTGTAGAACCATGGAGACCAAGGGGGAACCCCGGCTGTCTGAAAGGCGCGATCAGCTGCAGCATCTGCTCGATACTGATAATGGCTGGGTGTTGTCGAACCACATCGAAAACATTCTTTCCAGAACCCAATTGGATCCCCAAAGGTTGTTTGCCGATCTTTCGGCAGGATTGAAACGGCGTACACTGTTTGCGGGCGCCCTGGCCGGCAAACCAGACCTCCTCCTGCTGGATGAACCCACCAACCATCTGGATATCGATACAATTCTCTGGATGGAGGAATTCATCCGGCGCTACGTAAAAACGCTGCTGTTTATCACCCATGACCGGGCTTTTCTCCAAAGGCTTGCCGACAGGATCCTGGAACTCGATCGGGGCCGCCTGGTTTCCTATAACTGTGATTACGACACCTTTATAACAAGAAGACAGGCTGCCCTGGATGTGGAAAATAGCCAGAAGGGGGTGTTCGACAAAAAGTTGTCCCAAGAGGAAGCCTGGATCAGAAAAGGGATAAAAGCCCGTCGCACAAGAAATGAAGGGCGCGTCAGAAGTTTGCAGAAGATGCGCGTCGCCTATCGGGACCGCCGTCGCAAAATTGGTAACGCCAAACTCCAGGTCCATGCCGCGGAACGGACTGGCAAGCTTGTCATCGAAGCCCGGGGGGTGGGCTTTTCCTATGGGCAGGCCCCCATTGTGCAGGATTTTTCCACGGTTATCCTGCGCGGGGACAAGGTGGGCATCATTGGTCGCAACGGTGTGGGTAAGACGACCTTGTTGAAAATTCTGTTAAAAACTGAAAATCCGGAAACAGGCAGTGTGCGCCACGGTACCAATCTAAAAATTGTCTATTTCGATCAACTCAGGGCGCAGCTCGATGAGCAGAAGACCGTGCGCGAAAATATTGCCGACGGCAATGACTTTGTTGTGCTGAACAATCAAAAACGTCATGTTATCAGCTATCTTCAGGATTTTCTGTTCCTGCCCGATAGGTGCCGCACCCCCGTGCATGTCCTTTCCGGCGGAGAGAAAAATCGCCTGCTGCTGGCCAGGTTGTTTACGAAACCCGCCAACGTCCTGGTTCTGGACGAGCCGACCAATGATCTTGATGTGGAAACCCTGGAGCTCCTCGAAGAACTGATTCTGGAATACCCGGGCACGCTGCTTCTGGTCAGCCACGACCGGGCCTTTTTAAACAGTGTGGTTACCAGCACCATCGTTTTTGAAGGCAATGGTCAGGTTGCCGAATACGCCGGGGGATACGATGACTGGCTGCGCCAGCGCCCGGTTGTTCAGCCGCCGGAAAAGAGAGACCTTGAAAAAACAAAGCCCAAAAGCAAGCCGCGCCCATCATTGAAACTGGGGTACATGCAAAAACGGGAGATACAGGAACTGCCGCAGAAGATCGAAGCCCTGGAGGCAGAGCATGCAACCCTTTTCGAGGTCATGTCCGCCCCGTTGTTTTACAAAAAGGAAAAAAGCGAGATTGCCGGGATTAAATCAGACCTACAGCGTGTGGAGAAGGAAATCGAAAAAGCCTACCGCCGCTGGGAAGAACTTGAAGCGCTGGACACTAAAGGGGATAACTAGGGTCGTGTCCCGGAAGTACCTTTTAATTATAAAACAGCTAAGTGCGAATAACTCATTACCTGTCATTCCCGCGGAGGCGGGAACC
>JAOZRT010000401.1 GCA_029940035.1 Desulfobacterales bacterium | reverse complement strand
ACTCCGGTTAAGCCGTTCAGGCCTGCAGCTTCGAACCACCCCTTGATCATGTCAGAAATGCTGCTCATTTTAAGCGGTTTATTTCCCTTCTTTGATTGAAAAATGTAATCAGCTGATTGGGGATGAAGTTCTCTTAAATAATACTGAAGTGTTTGGTACATTTGCTCACTGATTACCGGATTTCCACCGCTTCCATCTCCAACCGGGAGTTCATCGCCTACTACCAAATTTTGGACGTGCTTTGCCTTTAACTGAAGCAGGTCCTTCATAAACAGTCCGGTTTCCACTGCCATATCAAAAAGGAAAAGGTTCCTTGGCTGGTCTGCCAGAAGACTCCTTACCTTATTTATATCATCCTTCCCATTTAGAGGGATAATCGGTCGGCGGTCGAATTTTGCTTTTGTGTCGTCTCGAATTTTCATAATTTACCTTTGTTATCCGATGTATATTTCATATATCTATACATAATATCGGTTCAGGTGTCCACATATTTACTATGCAATGTTAAAACATTAAGCCCAAAAGCTTCATTTAGTAAAAAATTACCGTTGTTATACCAAAGACTATGATGCACTGTAGAATATGGTATATTATCAATGTTTTTAATATGTTAATATGTTTTGATTGGCATTCTATGGGATGTGGAAAAAGTGAAAACAAAATGAACAGAGCTATAAGATTCCTGGTAGTTTAAGCTTGACAATCAGAACTATATATTTTAACTGCTATTTTAACATTAAGTAACTTAATTATAAATTTTTACGATCAACTCTATATTAATAGAACCAAACAAAAAAGGAGCAAAAAGATGAAAAGGGTTGTGACCGGTCATAATGAAGAAGGAAAATCGGTGTTTGTGAAAATAAGTGAACCGGAACATGTCGTCGATATACCAGGAATGCTCTGGAAAGAACTCTGGGCGACCTATCCCGGGTGCAAAGTTCCGACCGATAAAAGTGTCGAGCCTACAAGAGATGAAAAATGGAAAGTATTTCCAGGCCCCGGCGGTACTACTCTCCGGGTAATAGATTTCGACCCGGGCCAAGAAGCCGACCCTGCTTCCCTAACCAATTCAGATATTATGGAAAAAGAACTCCCCGGCCTATCGGAGAGTGCTGAACTAGATGCTCCTGGGATGCACACCACCGACACGGTTGATTACGGTGTAGTAATCTCGGGCAGGCTTGCTCTTGAGCTAGATGATGGAGAAACGGTTGATTTGGAACCGGGGGATGTCGTTATTCAAAATGGGACGCGCCATGCGTGGCGTATTAAAGAAAAATGCACGGTGCTCTGGGTGATTGTTGGTGCAGAACGCCTTTGATTAACTAAATTAAGTGTTTCAATTTTAGGAAAGGACGATGGTGGTTGAGTTTGTAGCCTGACTTATTGAAAAGGGACTATCGAGAATTAGATTGGTTGGAATGAGGAGATATGGAAGTCGAAAGAATTGAACCTTTACTGCCGGAGATAGTGGAACTTCATGGAAGGTGGAGGGCGAATAAAGTTGCTCTTATATTCGAAGATGAACGCCTGACCTATTCCGAGTTAAATAGAAAACTTAACCAGGTTGCTAATGGCTTGAAAGCTGTCGGTATTGGAAAAGGCGGCAGTGTCGCCGTTTTGATGAAAAATGAAATGGCGACTATGATCGTCATGCTGGGTGTCATCAAATCCGGTGCGGCTATGGTCCCATTGAATCTGTCAATCGGCGACGACACTTTAGAAACGCAAATCAATGATTCGGGATGCTTGGCGGTATTTGCTACAACAGAGGAAACAAAACGGATTGAAAAAGTCAGAGACCGTCTGATTAATGTCCCGCCATCAAATCTATTTGTTGCCGGGGCGGCACTGGAGGGTTGGAACCGTTTTGAAACATGGCTGGACGAACAATCTGAGGAAAATCCCAAAATAGAAATACAACCCGATGAAGTGATGAACATCATCTACAGCTCTGGCACGACAGGCGTGCCTAAAGGTATCACACACTCCCACAAGGACCGCATTAATACGATATACGATTTAAGTATTCAGATGGGGTTCAGAAGCGACTCTGTTTTCGCCAGTGCCATCGGCCTGTATTCCAATATCTCATATTTATGTCTGTTAATCGCGGTTTTTCAAGGCGGTACTCTTGTGTTGGCTGAAAAATTTGATGCTAAAATGATGCTGGCGGCGTTGGCGAGACATCGCTGCACTCATCTGTTCATGGTGCCGCTCACCTATCAAATGATCCTGGAGCATCCTGATTTTGCCGATTACGATTTGTCTTCCCTGGATACTGTCTGCTCAGTGGGGTCCCCGCTTTTCAGGAATCTGAAAGATCAGATGCTCAACCTGCTGAAATGCAACGTCACAGAACTTTATGGGTTAACAGAAGGTTTTTTTACTTTTTTAAACTCAAAAGATATCAGAAAAAAAATCGGGTCGGTCGGTCTCCCCCCCCCCGGCTATGACCTTCGGATCCTGGATGAAGATAGAAAAGAGTTGCCGATCGGTTCACAGGGTGAAATTGTTGGCAGAAGCCGCAACCTCATGGTCGGGTATCACAATCTACCGGAAACCACCGAAAAGGCGTTTTATGTCGATGAAATGGGCCGACAATGGTTGTGTACCGGTGATATCGGCAAACTCGATGAGGATGGGTTTCTTTACATCACTGATAGAAAAAAAGACATGATCATCTCCGGAGGCCAAAATATCTTTCCCACCGATATAGAGGCGGTAGCCGTGAGACATCCCCAGATCAGTGAAATCGCCGTTGTCGGTGTCCCTCATGAGAAATGGGGGGAAACCCCAATAGCGTTCGTGGTTCCTGCAAAAGACGCCGACACTACAGAACTGGATTTTCAGCAGTGGATTAATGAACGGGTTGGCAAACGTCAACGCATCAATCAATTGAAAATTGTTGAAAGTTTGCCAAGAAATCCTACTGGTAAAATCCTGAAACGCGAACTGCAAAAGCCTTACTTGGAACCTGGGTTGAGCGATTGTTGAAGCTTGTCCACCTCTGGCGGTGTCGTTCCGGCTAAGTGCTTAAATTCGTAAAAACCGTGTCGCACATAGAAACCAAGACCTTTACTCGCTTCATTCAAAGCGTGTAGCTCGCAAAGAAAAAACATGTGTATGCCTGGTTATGCACCCGGGTTTATACAGCATAAAATTTTCTATAGGTATTAGTAGGCGACATGGCTAATACATGGCAAATGTCAGACTGATAATCGTCAGTAATATTAATCTTGGCAAATAACAAGGAGGAGGGAATTAGAAAAGGGACACGAAGCGATATTGGAACATCAATAAAAAGGAAAGGAGAAAACCGATGAAAAAGATAGGGAGCTATATTCTGGCAGTATGTTTTATGTTTGCGATAATGAGTGTCTACATCAGCGAAGTGAGTGCAGCCGATAAATATGCCGGCATTCCAAACGGAAAATGGGTGATCGGTTTTGCAAACGACATGACCGGAAATGCCTGGCGCCAACAGCATGTTGCCGCCTTTAAGGAAGAGGCCGAGCAGATGATAAAAGCGGGGCTTATTTCCAAGTATTATATCGCGAACGTCGATGGAGCACCCGCCGCTATTTCCGGCATCACAGATTTTGTAGCCAAGGGGGTGGATGGTATATGCTCGACAGCAACTGGCCCTGCATTCAATTCGATATTTCAGGAAGCGCTTGATGATGGTATTGTGGTATCGACTCTCAACAGTGCCGGGATTGAAATCACACCGGATACCAAGATGGTATTAGTCAACAACGAAAACGATGAATTAATGCGCGCTCCCATGGAGTACCTGGCTTACAAGATGGGATACAAGGGTAAAATTATACATCTTTACGGTTTGGAGGGCGGCTGGGACGGTGGTGAGGTTCGCAAAGCCACTGTGCGCGAAGTAGCTGCCAAATACGACATGGAAATCGTAGCCGGCGCTCCCTGCACGTGGTTGAATGCGAAAGCATATGAATCCCTAACTTCACTCCTTTCGGCGCATGGTGATAGTTACGGCGGCCCAAACGTGATGGTT
>JAOZRT010000400.1 GCA_029940035.1 Desulfobacterales bacterium | reverse complement strand
TATCGATATCCTCATCGGGAGCCGCTTCCCTATAGGCATAGACGCGATAATTGTAAACCTGGTTCGCCTCTAAAATGCCGCCTGGTACGGTGTATGAACTCACAATGAAATAATCACTCAGGTGGATAGTGCTCTCTCCATTGTAAATCCTGACCTTGTAGCGTGTTGCGTCGGGTACATCATCCCAGTCGATAAGGGGGGTGATGTTTGGAACCGTGCTGTCCTGTACAGGGGTGACATTGGTTGGCATTGGCAACTCATTGACAATAAGATCATCTGTCAGCTCAACCCAGTTGCCGTCAAAATCGGTAACTCTGATAGTGTAAGTTCCTTGGGGAATATTGCCAGGATCGTCATACCTTTCCATATTCCAAAACGACCCTTCGCTGGAGCTTATTCGATCCCAGACAAACAAATCAAGCGTGGTTATTGTATCAGGATAGGTCACCCGCACGGATTCAATATTTTCCGGCACACCATCCAAATCGATAATGTTTACATCAAATTGCAGCAAGTACTCGGAAGCCTCTGTACCGGGGTTATAGACATGTACCACAGATACCCCAAGATCACCCGGATCAATCATAGGTGCGTTGACACCACCTGCAACCGGCGTGGTCATAAATGTGAACATGACAGAGTTATTCCAAGGGCTTGTTGATCCATTGTCTATATTGTCACTGAAAAACTCCCTTCTGGTGGTAATCCTGTAGCGGTACAGCGTTCCCTCCGCGAGGAATCCTGCGGGCAGGCTGTAATAACTCTCTGTTGTGGCGAATCTATAAATTCTGTTGTAGTCGATGTCATAGATTTCAACCCGGTAAAAGGTAACGCCCGGCACATCCTCCCAGTCAAACTCCACGGCCGTGTCGTTGACAAGCGTGAACGGCACGGGCGACATTAACGTTTCATCTGGGTAGCCGATGGGATTTGAAGTGAAATCTTCGGTTTTAGTGCTTTCATTCCCATCCTTATCAATAACAGTAAATGTGTAGATTCCATCTTCTATGGGCAGGAAGGAGTCACTGCTATAATAACCACTGGTGGATGAACTCACAGAGTTGAGGTAAAGAATTTCCTCGGCAGAGCCCCCTGGAAAAGTCACTTTGACGGTTTCGATATTGCTCGGAACACCCTGGGGGTCATGGACCTTGATCCAAAAGGAAAGATAAGGACCGGTATATGAATTATTCCAAGTCTGTACCCCACTACTGTCAAATTCGATGAAAGGATCCGGGGACTCTTCGCCTGTCCAGAATGAAAAATCACTTCTAGAAAGCGGTGCTTGGGATCTGTTGTCCACATCCAATGGCGAGTTTGATTCCCGGGCTTCTATCTGGTAGGTATATCCTGTATTTGGTAAGAGTACACCCGGCGGGACTGTATAGGAAGTCTCAGCTGCGTAGTGTCCTTTCCAAATTTGAGAATTATCATAAGTATTGAAGATCCGAACACGGTAATGGTTGGCATTGGGCACCGGGTCCCAGGTCAAAGTCGGGCTGGTATCATCCGTCTTTACGGGCAAATCAATGACAAGCTTTTTCCCTCTTCCCTGCGGGTCTTCAACTGGATTAATATCACCGACCGATGTATATACATCGGTATTCCCATCGGCATCGAATGTAAAATCAGCGCCGTCCCAGTCAATGGAAGCCGTCACAACCGTGCCAGGGGAAACTGTCATGAGTTCCCCTTCCGCCAGTGAATTCATAGATATGAAATCATCAGAAATGATCAATTCGAACACATGATAACGTACCACATGATTTTCATCGAACTCATTTTTACTGATCATGATGTTTGCATAGACATCATGATTCCCGTTGTTATAGAAAACCCCCTCTATTCCGGCAACAGGAGCATGGGAGCTGACACTGTCTATAGCAATTTTCGCCTGGATAGTGTTAACGGAGGCAGGATCAGTAAATTGCAAGAAACTGTCGCAAGGCCCAGGACAATTATTCCTGGTGATTTTTAACATCTGGTCCTGGATATACACATCGTCATAATCGACGTATTCCCAATTGCCCTGATCAAGCTCCCCGAATGAAGCGACATCGAAATCCTCATATAACACGCCATTGACATATACATCGTCAAAGGAAGCGGTGATGTGCTGCTGTATTGGATATTGGTTACTGGGTGTTAATGTATTTTCATTAGGGGGAGATAAAGCAATCACGGTCATCGTATCTACAAAAGTCGCAATATTGCCGTCTGGATCTGTTACTGCAAAAGTGATCGGGTAGTCTCCCGGTGCCATGGGCTCCTCCAAACCAACCCCAAAGTAGTAGCCATCATCGGAGCTATCCAATTCCAATTGATAGACTGTTGAATCCGGAAAGGTAGCCGTGACAACATGGGAGGAACCGTCATAGGCCACACCATCATGGTCGACAACCTTCACCCACAAATCAACCCAATTATATTCTGCCGTTGCACCATACACCGCACCCCACCCATCCGGATCAAGGGCCGGCATGGCGCTGTGATGCGGGACAGCATCCATAGTAAATGTGAGCCACTCGCTATTGGAACGATTTTGAACGTCCTCCCATTCCGAACTATCGGTCGCCCTTATACGCCACTGGTATTGTTCGCCAGGTACTAAAATCCCATCAGGTACCACACAGGAATACCATTCACGTTCCCAATCTGAGGCCCAAACCCGTTCATCACTCATGTTATATATTGTGAGCCGGTAGTACATGGTTGTTTCGTTGTAATCCACGGGTGCCCAGGAAAACAACGGTGTTTTGGATGTGACGGTAGTACCTGTGGCAGGAGACATCGTGGCAGTATCAGGGACAGGAATAGCCCTGCTGGTGGAATGGATATCAGTTGCTGTGCCACTCAAACTACCACTTGTTACTGTAGCTGTAAACGTACCAATATCCGGAGATCCGGGTATTTGCGCAAAAAAATCCCGCCATCTTTCAAGATACTCGAAATCACCGAGTGTGGCTATTGTTCCCCCGCCCGGATCCGTAACAATGATGCTGTCGATATCAGCCTGAGGATCGCCTGTGAAACCATCTTCGATCAAGACTTCGATATATGTTACGAAACTGTCGTCAGGTTCATGAACATTCTTGACTACAAAAATAAATGGGATATCCGGCGTCGAGCCCGAATCGGTTGGATCTGTTCCGGCATCCCAGATCTCGTAAGAATCGCTGAAATTGTCATCGTCCGTATCTTCTTTAGTAGGATCAGTGCCGTATTCAAACTCATCATGGTCATTTAGATAATCACCATCCGTATCAGCATATCCATCATGTGACAGGTCGCCAAAGTTGTTTATTTCCCAGATATCGGCTAAACCGTCATAATCTGAATCGATATCCAGTTGAAAATGCTTATCGATCACCGTCGCCTGGGCTGCAACGACTATAGCCTGTGATCCGTAACATCCATACACACTTAAGGGTAACGCCCACCACTCTTCCGCATAATTCAACCCCCAATCCTCTGTTTTCAGGTGATAGGTGCCTGGCGGCAGGCCGAATATCGTGTACGTTCCGTCTGCTGGATTCGAATTTGTATATTCAACAGCATAATGCATGCCGCACGGGTCACCGGAAACTACAGTAATGGGAATGGACCCACCAGTTATCGGCGTTAGGTCGATACTTTCAAAAACCGTTCCCGATATTGAGGCCCCGACATCTAGCTGAAAATTACGGCCGGTAACGTCTTGGCCGGTTGTTACAGTGATCGGCTGTGCGCCACTGCAATCTATTTCGCTGAACTGTGGGGTCAGTGAGGCCCACCATTCGTTCACCCAATTGGTATTGTTGTTGTCTGTCCTCAGGTAATAGTTGCCTGATTCCAGGCCTCCCATGGTGTAGGAGCCTGTACCGGCATCGGTAAGCACAGATGCTACCAACGTATCGCCGTTGCACGGGTCGCCGGAATAGGCATATACCCAAACAGAATCTCCGGTAACCGGCGTCGATCCGTTCTCTTGATAAACAGTACCGGATATGGTGGCCTTGGCATCCAATTCAAAATTCCTACCCGTAACTGCT
>JAOZRT010000090.1 GCA_029940035.1 Desulfobacterales bacterium | reverse complement strand
AAGCCAAGTACCGTACGATCATTGAAAGCATCGAGGACGGCTATTATGAAATTGACACCGATGGACGGCTGACATTCTGTAACGAGTCCTTGGCCATCATTTATGGACGGCGCAAAACAGATCTGATCGGACAACCTATCCAGTCACTCCTGCAGCAGGATACGGCTGCAAAATTCATTGATAAATTTGCCGCTCTGACCCAGAACCCTCCCCAATCCAACGAGTTGGAATGGTCTTTCACCGCCAAAGACGGAACCCGGCGATATTTCGAGACCGCCATTTCCATCATCCAGGACACTACCGGTCAGCCCACCGGTTTCAGGGGGTTGCTGCGGGACGTCACCCGGCGAAAGCGGGCCGAAGCGCTTTACCAGGAAAAAAAGACCGCTGAAGCCGCCAGCCGTTCCAAAAGTGAATTCCTGGCCAACATGAGCCACGAAATACGCACTCCCCTGAATTCAATCATCGGCCTCATCGAGCTCATGCTGGAAACGGAACTCAAACCGGAACAGCGCGAAGATCTGGATGTGGTTATTGCGGCCGCGTATTCATTGCTTTCGTTGATCAATGACATCCTGGACTTTTCCAAAATCGAGGCCGGAAAACTGGAATTGGAGGAAATTAACTTCAACCTGAGAGACTTTCTGGGGGAATCCCTCAGAATCGTGGCGGCCAAGGCCCATGAGAAGGAACTCGAACTGGCTTACCGGGTTGCCCGGGATGTCCCTGAAACCGTTGTGGGCGACCCTGTGAGACTGCGCCAGGTCATTCTGAACCTGGTGGGCAATGCCATCAAATTTACGGAATCGGGTGAAATCATCCTATCCGTTGAACCGGAAAAAATAGCGTCAACGGGTTGTGATCTTCTAATCTCTGTAACCGATACAGGCATCGGCATCCCCCCGGAAAAGCACGAGAGCATCTTCGGCGCCTTTGCCCAGGCTGACGGCAGCACCACACGACGTTTTGGCGGCACCGGCCTCGGTTTGGCTGTTTCCAGTCAGCTGGTGGGCCTTATGGGGGGACGCATATGGGTGGAAAGCCCTGTAACGAAAACCGGGGATAAGGATTTCGACAGATCCATGCCGGGGAGTTCTTTCCGGTTCATATCCTCTTTCTCCACACCGGCTCAGCCGGGCCAGGAACCCTCACTTTTCAACCCGGATATCGACCTGAGCATCTTCAAAACACTCGTGGTGGATGATAATGAAAGCAGCCTGAGGATCCTGATGGAAATGCTTGAAGGCTGGCAGATGAGCTTCGAAGGCATTACCTCCATGGCTCAGGCGCAGGATATGCTCATGCAGGCTGCAACCTCCGGAAGCCCCTTCGACCTGATCCTCGTGGATTCAGACATGCCCGTGGCCGATGGTTTTTCACTGGTTCGCTGGGTTAAAACCAAGAAAGACATAAACTGCAAAATCCTGATGATGCTGACATCCCTCAGGAACAGAAGCCAGATAGACCTCAATGACTTGAATGTTAAAGGGATCGTCACCAAACCGGTGCGGCCATCGGACCTGCTCGACACCATTATCGGGGCTGTAGATGCGAACGGCGGTATGGTGGAGCCATCCAAAACGCCCCCTCTCCAAGCTGCCAAAGCCCAGATGAACGTCCTGAATATTCTGGTAGCCGAAGACACCCTGTTCAACCAGAAATTCATCCGCCGCCTGCTCGACCGCTGGGGGCACAAGGCCACCATCGTGGAAAATGGACACGCGGCCGTGTCGGCGGTTTCACAGAATCATTTCGACATCATACTCATGGATGTACAAATGCCAGAAATGGATGGTTTTGAAGCGACCGAAAAAATAAGAGCAAATGAATCCGCAACCAAAAGGCACGTCCCCATCATCGCCATGACCGCCCATGCCATGAAAGGTGACCGTGAACGCTGCCTGGAGGCAGGCATGGATGATTACGTTCCCAAGCCGATTTCATCGGAAACCCTTTTTAACACCATCGATGCCCTCGTGGACCAACACCAAGGAAGTGATACTGTGAGCATGTCCGAGGAAACCCAGGGTACACCCGACACGCCGCTCTTCGACAGGAATGCGCTCCTGCCGGCCTTTGACAATGACTGGGATTTTTTCATGGAAGTCGTGGACATGTTCGTGGCTGATTACCCTCAGATGATGACGGATATCAATCAGGCCATCGACCAACAAGATCCGTCCAAACTTGAACGAACGGCCCATGCCCTCAAAGGCATGCTGGGGAACTTTCAGGTGGAAGCCTCTGTTGAAAAAGCATTTGCCCTGGAAAAACTGGGCCGCAGTGAATCGTTTGACAATGCAACAGCGACCTTTGACTCTCTTGCCGATGAGCTTGCCAGGCTGGAAGAGGTGTTTGCGAACATGTCGCAGGAGAAATCAAATTGAACATACTAATCGCCGAAGATGATGCCATTACCCTTCGCAGACTGCAGCACTTCCTGGAAAAATGGGATCATCACGTAATCACGGCCGTGAACGGTGCGGATGCCCTGGAAAAATTTCTTGATCAGGACGTGGAGCTGGTCATAACCGACTGGATGATGCCGGAAATGGACGGTATGGAACTGGTGCGGCGTATCCGCAGCGGCGGCAAAGACAAACCCTATGTCTATACGATCCTGTTGACAAGCAGAGGGGAAAAGGAAGATGTCGTCAAAGGTCTGTCGGAAGTCGGTGTGGACGACTACGTGGTAAAACCTTTTGAGCCGGATGAGCTGCGCGCGCGCCTGTCTGTGGGTGAACGCACGGTCAGGCTCGAAAGAACCCTAAGGGAGTATGGTAAGGGGCTGGAAAAAATCGTGCGCATGCAGACCCGTCTCATTCGCAAAACCCAGGAAGAAACCATCCTCCGGTTGCTGACCGCCCTAGAATCGCGGGATGAAGAAACCGGCGGTCACGTGCGGCGCATCGGTCTGTTCAGCGCCCACCTGGCCAATGAGGCCGGCTGGACCCGGGAAGAGGTTGAAGATATTCGACTGGCGGCACCCATGCACGATATCGGCAAAATAGGCGTACCGGATGCCATTTTACAAAAGGAAGGCCCTCTCACCGCCGATGAGTTCGAAGTTATCAAATCCCATACGAACATCGGGGGGCAAATTCTTGGTGACTCGGAATTCCCCATGCTGCAGATGGCCCATGAAATCGCCCTTTATCACCACGAACGCTGGAACGGCGGCGGCTATCCCGAAGACCGCAGTGGCGAGGATATCCCCATAGCAGCCCGCATTGTGGCGCTGGTGGACGTGTATGACGCCCTCAGCCAGGACCGGGTCTACCGCAAGGCATGCCCATTAGAAGAGGTCCTTGAAAACATGCGCAAATCGCGCGGAAGCCATTTCGACCCCGAATATTTCGACCTGTTTCTGGATTCCATACCGGACTTCAGGCGCATCGCTGCTGAAAACCCATAAAAAAAGAGTGTTTCCACATATGGGGGAACACTCTTTTTTTAAAAGTATATTGTGCCGGCTTACGTCTCTTCGACAGTAATCGCGCCCTCTTCACACACCTCTACACAGCTTTCACAACCCAGGCACTCTTCTGCATTGACGGGCACGGATTTCTCGTTTTCCATTTCAAATACTTCCACCGGGCACACATCTACGCATTCTTCACAGCCTACGCATTTCTCTTCATTTACAGTAGGAATAAACGCCATTTTTTCTATCTCCTTTCATATGAATTATAATACGGTTATCAATATTGCCATGTCTTCGACATGAAAATTGCCATTATACCAATTAAAATTGTGAGTCAAGCCTTCTTGTTCTTTTTTAGAATTCTAAGACCCCCACCACCGTATTGCGGATGGCACCTCCATCCTCATTTCCGCCGGGAGCATCCGAACCGCCTGATGCCACGCAGCTCGCCAGCAACGCGCGCGGCGTCACACCGGGGATGACGTAAAGCGACAGACGGACACCCGATGCTGTTGATTCACAGTCCCAGGTACAGTACGGCCGCTCCTTTTCCTCATCCCAGGCCAAAACGCTGATATCCTTCAAAAAGGCGGCCAGGGTTTCCTTGCACAGGGAAACGTCTCCGGCATCGCCGACCGGTGCCTCCAGGGTTTGTATAAACTGTATGTCCTGCAAGCCCCGGGTGGTCCGTTCCACCAGGTCGTCCAGGGCCATGGGGTGGGATGTCATCAACAGGGGCGGTACCAGGTCGTCGGCAAGCATGATACGCGCCCAGGCTGCCATCCTTTCGGAAATCATGTATCCCTCCTGATCCCCGGGGGTTATTCCAGACCTCAAGTCGCCGGGCATCTCAAACAACTCATCCCCTTTAAGGGCTTTCATCAATGCCTGTTCCTGCACTGCCTGAGATTCCAAATCTTCTTTAATTTCCCGGTATTCTTCATCCAGGTCCTGGGCCATTTGAAGGAATATTCCCGGATAGAGACCAGGCGAATCTGTTTTCCGGGCCGGGGTTGATGCCGCCCCTCTGCTCTTGATCTGCTTGCGGATCTGTGCCACCGATGAATCATCAAAAAAGGGGATCTGCCCCCCCTGGGTCTTAAAAAAAGAAATATCACCACCCTGATGGTGCTGGGCCCAGGTTTTGTATTCCCGCAGAATGGAAGTAATCTCCTTTTCATGATGCTGCAGGGGCAGACGGATGTCCAGCCGTTTGTCACCCTGCCACGCTTTCATTCTTTGCGGTATCGATGCGGACAACACCTGGTAAACAGCCATCTTGTTAAAAAATCCGCTTGATGCGTCCATCAATCCACGGCTTACACTGGTAAACGGAAAATATACAGGCTGCATCATGCCCCCCTGCTTTGTGAGTCATCAGATTCAATCTTGCTGTCCTGAACCACGACGCCGCGCCGGGTCAACTCTCTCCGGATGTCGTCGGCATGCTGCCAATCACCGGCACGCCTGGCCGATTCCCTGCCCTCGATCAGTTTGGCTATGTCTTTGTCGCGGCTTATTTCACCGAGTTCGAAGATATTCAGCACCGTATCGATATTCTTGAAAGTTTCCAGAACCCGGGTGGCGCCGGACGCGTCTATTTTCCCTTCAGCGATCAGTTTGTTAATCTTCTTGATCTGTTTGAAAATACTGGCAATGGCCGCCGAGGTGTTGAGATCGTCATCCATGGCACCCACAAACCCCTGTTTGATGTCGTAGACAAGCTGATCCAGTTCGGCACCGGGTTCATCACCTTCACCCGCCTCCTGCAGCCGGCAGACACACGCGTCGATCCGCTTCAACGCCCGCCTTGCGTTTTCGAGTCGGGACAGGGAGTAATGCATTGGTTTCCGGTAATGCGCCGTTATCAACCAATAGCGTATCTCCCGCCCAGTATAGCCGGCCTCCATCAGGTGGTCGATGGACAAATCACTGCCCTTGTCTTCCATCTTTTTGCCGTCCACCAGAACCCTGTCACAGTGAACCCAATATCTGGCCAGAGGTTTTCCCGTTAATGAACCGGCAATGGCGATCTCGTTTTCATGGTGCGGAAACATCAGCTCACGGCCGGCGGTGTGAATATCATAACTTTCCCCCAGATGGGTCATGGACATGGCCGCACACTGGATGTGCCAGGAAGGCCGGACATTGCCCCAGTCGGTCTGTACGAAAATGCCCCGCTTCAACTCGGACAGTTTGGATCGTTTCAGCAGCGTAAAATCCCTGGGGTTGTCCTTCTCATATTCATCCAGATCCACTGTGGCGCCGAGCCTGATTTTATTCAGGTCGATCCCTGAAAGCTGTCCGTATTCCGCGAATTTGGAAATGTCAAAATAGATGGATCGCAATTTTTCGTAGGCATACCCCTTGTTGACCAGCCTGCGCACCAGGGACACCATTTCGCTGGTATGTTCACTGGCGCGGGGATAATTGTCCGCCGGCCGCACCCCTAGATATTCCAGATCATCCTGAAAACAATCAATGTGCTCCCCTGTGAATTCAGCCAGTTCCATACCTGCTTTTTCCGAGCCTTCGATGGTCTTGTCGTCAAGATCGGTGATATTCATGACGTGTTTCACATCATACCCCCGGAACGACAGATAGCGGCTTAAGAGATCCGAAAAAACAAAGCGGCGGCATTCCCCCAGGTGCATCCTGGCATAGGCGGTCAGCCCACAGGAATACATGGAAACCTTTCCCTCTACCAGCGGCTCGAAGGGTTCCTTGCTGCGGCTCAAGGTGTTGAACAACCGCAGGTCGATCTTCTCCCGGACGGTAAAAAGGGGTGTGCTGAGATACCGTTCCCCGCTGTCAGGCAAAATGGCAACGATGGTGCCGGAGGTCATCCGGGCAGCTTCCTTTAAGGTAGCCACCATGGCGGCACCACTGCTCATACCCACAAAAATGCCCTCTTCCACTGCCAACTGCCGGGCCATGTCAAAGGCAGGTTCGTCCTCGATATTGACCATTTTATGCAACAGGGTTTTATCGAATATCTCGGGGTGATAGGACTCTTTCATATTTTTGAGGCCTTGAATCTTATGCCCCAGGAAAGGCTCCACCCCGATTATCTGGACAGAGGAATCATAGGCCCGCATGCGGCGAGACAGGCCCATAAGTGTGCCGCTGGTACCCAGCGTGGCCACGATCTTGTCCACTTTTCCATGGGTCTGCTCCCATATTTCCGGTGCTGTGCCATGGTAATGGGATTGCCAGTTGGCTTCATTGTTGAACTGATCCGTCATAAAATAAATGCCGGGGTTTTCCAGAACCAGGCGGTATACCTCCTCGATCGCTCCGTCGGTGCCTAGGTGCCCGGGCGTCAGGAGGATTTTCGCTCCTCTCGCTCTCAGAATCATCTGCCGCTCGGCGCTGGCGGATTCCGACATGGCCAGGAGCAACCGGTAGCCTTTAACCGCACACACCAAAGCCAGGCCGATCCCTGTATTGCCGCTGGTGGCCTCAATAACCGTCTTTTCTTGGGTCAGCTCACCGGATTTTTCGCCGGCCTCGATCATATAAAGGGCCGCCCTGTCCTTGACAGATCCTCCCGGATTCATGTATTCCAGCTTCGCCAGTACCGTCACATCCGGGTTCGGATTGAGATGCTTGATCTCCACCAACGGTGTATTGCCTATTTTATCCAGTATGTTATCGCTCATGATCTATCTACCAAGACCGTCCGAATCTGCTCCCACACCCCGGCTTCGTCCCCGGCGGCATCGATCACCACAAAACGCTCAGATTCCTGCCGCGCAAGGTTCAGGTAGCCATCACGAACCTTTTCGTGAAAAGCGATCTTTTCTTCCTCGAAACGCGTCTCCGCTGCTTCCCGGCCACCGCCATCGATCTCCCGCCAGGCTCTAGCGAGCCCCACTGCCGGGTCAAGGTCCAATAAAAAAGTCACATCCGGCTTCAGGTTGTCAAATGCCTGTTTGTGCAGCAGGGTGATCATTTCCATGTCAAGCTCTCTGGCATATCCCTGGTATGCCACGGTGGCATCGAAATAGCGGTCACAGAGCACCGTTCTTTTCGCGGCCAGAGCAGCCGTCACCACCTGGCTCAGATGCTGCGCCCGGTCTGCCATATAGAGGAGCAGCTCGGCCAGAGGGTCGAGATCCACATTGCAAGGATCCAGCAGAATCGCCCGTATGCGCCGGCCGATGTCCGTCCCGCCCGGTTCTCTGGTCAGGCAGCAGGCAATACCTCTTTTTTCAAGAAAACCCTTTGCATGCTTAATCTGGGTCGATTTTCCGCTGCCCTCTATGCCCTCAAAGGAAATGAACATGATCAACCAGGTACTCCTTTCCCGTTCAGATGCAGATATCCCACGATTTCAGGGTGTCAAGATGATCATAGTCGGTTGCATCGCACCGCAGGGGGGTTATGGAAATATAATCCCTGGCCAGGGCCACTGCATCCACGTCCGCCTCCCCCACCGGTTCCGGGGCGTATATACCGTACCAGTAATAAGGACGCTGCCTGGGGTCCAGGCGTCTTTCCATTCCCTCTTTGAAATGCTCGTTGCCCTGCCGGCTTAGGCGTATGCCTCTCAACTTTTTGCCGGGAAGATCGGGAACGTTGACATTCAGAAGCGTTCCCTGCGGCAGCCCATACCGGTCAATTTTATGGACCAGCTTTTCTGCAAATGCCGCCGCATCATCATAGAATGCCGGTGATTTCCCCTGGATGGAAACCGCCATGGCCGGAATCCCGTAAAGGGTCGCTTCCCGTGCGGCTGCGAGGGTGCCTGAATAATTGATGTTGACCCCTACATTGGCCCCGGGATTGATCCCGGAAATGACCAGATCCGGCGTTTGCCCCACGAGCTCGGCCACGGCCAGCTTGATGCAGTCCGCTGGTGTCCCGTTGACGGCATAGGCCCTTTGAGCACCGTTCACGGAAACCGCATCCGCTCGTATGGGTGCGTGCAGGGTGATGGCATGCCCTACAGCGCTTCTTTCACGGTCCGGGGCGACCACGGTAACCCGATGCGACGGCGCAAATCTGTCATAAAGAGCCCACAGCCCTTTCGCCTGAATGCCGTCGTCGTTTGTCAGCAGTATGTCCATAGCCAGTCAAAGGGGAACAAAAACTTGATTTTTAAGCTGTTTTGGCCTTATATGGAATATTTTAGGTGATGGCAACAGGTTTTTAGCGGATGGGATGATTGATCATAAGTCGTAAATGCCCATGCATTATTTGCCATCACGGAATTGTAAAAAGTTCATCAAATTTCATGTAAAATATTCTCTGACTGATGGGACGTTGATGCTCCCGAACGCCTTCAAATTGAATCCAAATCAGGGTGCAGGAAGGCATGCGCGCAGCCTTTCCATTCAAACCGCTACGCTTGTCCTGCTATGCCTGCAGGCTGTCCTGATCACGACCCTTCTTATACGGCCGCCGTCCAAAGCATGGGCAGAGGATATGAACAAATCCCTGAATGACCCGGACGTTCCCTGGCACATTGTTGCCGATGAACTGAGTTACGACGATGAAGCCAAAGTGTACATAGCCGAGGGGGATGTCCAGATCTCCAAGGCCGATAAAAAAATCACAGCCGACCATATCCGGTTCGATCATGAAAACATGCAGGTCGAAGCCAGCGGGAATATCGTGGTTTCATCCGGGGAAGACAAGATATCGGCCGACAGCCTGAACTTCGACCTGGAAAAGGAACAAGGGCAGCTGTCCAACAGCAGACTCTATCTCAAAAGAAACAATTTTTACATCTGGACCAGCGATCTCAAAAAAACAGGTATTGACTCCTACCAGGCTGAAAAAGCCAGCGTCACCACGTGTGATGGAGACAAGCCCGACTGGAAAATAACAGGACGCAACCTCAACGTCACCATCGAGGGATACGGGTATGCCTACCACGCTGCCTTCTGGGTCAAAAACATACCAGTTTTTTACTCCCCATGGGTCGGATTTCCTGTAAAAACCAAACGGCAGACCGGCCTGCTGACTCCCCGGGCCGGATACTCGAACCGCAAGGGGTATGAATACAGCCAGCCGTTTTTCTGGGCGATCAACAAAAGTTCAGATGCCACCCTATACTTGCAAGCCATGACGGAGCGCGGCAACAAGTGGGGTGCTGAATACCGCTATGCCCTGACCCCCTCTTCAAAAGGTACCACCATGTTCGATTACCTGGACGACCGGCGCATCGACAGTGCCACCGGAGATGACAACTCGGGCAGGGACTGGGGCTATGAGGAAACCGAAGGAGATGACATCCTGAGAACCAACAGCGATCGCTACTGGTTCAGAACCAAGAACAACCAGGAACTGCCGGGGAATTTCAATGCATTGCTGGACATGGACATCGTCAGTGACCAGGATTATCTGACGGATTTCAAACGCGGGCACACGGGATTCTTGGAGAACCGCCGATATTACAACAACGCATTCGGCCGGGACCTGGACGATTACAACGACCAGGTCCGGCTCAACCGCTTCAATATCAACAGGAGCTGGTCACGGTTCAACCTCAACGCCGAAGCCAGGTGGTATGATAATGTGGTGGCCCGCACCCAGGATCTGCCCGACACCACGGTCCAAAGGCTGCCGTTCATCCGGTTTACCGGCTCGAAACAGGCGGTCGTGAAAACGCCGTTCCTTTTTGACCTGGAATCCGCCTACACCCATTTTTACAGAGAGGCCACCACCACGTTGAACAGCGTTACCCAGGACCATCGCCTTGACGTTCATCCACGGGTGTACCTGCCCATGGACCTCGGCCCTTATCTCAGTTTCGAACCGTCTTTGGGCCTGCGTGAAACCATCTGGAATATCCAGGCCTACGATGACACGCCCCCGGATTCCGATGAGGGAGAATTTCAGCACAGGGAGATGTACGACCTTGGCGCGGACCTCTCTTCGGAAATCTACAGAATCTTCAATGCCGGCCGGAGTCGATTGAAGCACACCATGACCCCGCGCATCAACTACAGCTACATCCCCAAGGAAGACCAGGCAGCCTACCCTGAATTCGACAGCATTGACCGAATCGAGGCCGAGAACAAGGTCACCTATTCACTCACCAACCTGTTCGTTCACCGCAGACAGGATAACAGGAATAGTGAACAACAGGAGGGCGGCCCTGCGTATCGATACAATCAGGTAGCGCGCTTTGACATCGGCCAGAGCTACGATATTAACGAAGCTCGTGAGGATAATCCACTGGAATGGGAAAACGGGCAGACCCAGGAACCCTTTTCACCAATCTATGCCCGTCTGGATATAACACCCGAGGAGTATTTCAAACTTTCAGCCACTGCGGACTGGTCCGTTTATGACCATGAGACGGTGAGCCACAATTTCTCTGCTCATTTGTCGGACCGACGCAGCGACAGCCTTGCCTTTGAGCACCAATTTACCAGGGAAACAAACCCCGTCAGCCAGGACGGCGTCAATTCATTTGCTGCCGCAGGCATCCTCAAGGTAACCCGCCCCCTTTCCCTGACAGCCCGCTATGAGCGAGATCTATACACGGACAAGGACCTTGAAACCAGTTTTGGAATACTATACGCTGCCCAATGCTGGTCCCTTAGATTGAACTATGTCAAGGATGTGGATGAAATCATGTATTCATTCGAGATAGAGCTCAGCGGCCTCGGGAGCATCGGGACCGGGGTAGAGCATAACGACATCGTTTCTAACTTTTAACACTATAATTGTGTTCCGCGACTTACGTCATCGGGAAAACCAATATGAACCACAACCAACTGAAAAAAAAATGGTATGTGCTGCATACGCGCAGCCGCTTTGAAAATGTCGTATATGACAGGTTGCAAAAAAAATCCTTTGAGGTTTTTCTGCCCAGGATGCAGGTGAAGAGCCGGCGTAGGGACAGGAAGCTGTTGATCCGGGTACCGGTATTCCCGGGCTACCTCTTTGTGAAAAGCGACATCGCCCCCCGCGAACATGTAGAAATAGTCAAAACAATCGGTGCCGTGCGCCTGATCGGAACCAAAGAGGGCCCTGTACCCGTAGCATCGGAAACCATCGATTCCCTCAAGATTCTGGTTGACGCCGACGCACCGATCAAAACCGGGAACAGGCTTGCCAACGGCGACCGGGTCATTGTCATCCATGGTATCTTCACCGGGGTGGTGGGCACATTTGTCCGTTACCGGGGAACCGGCAGAATCATCATCAATGTGGATACACTCGGCCAGACCGCCGGCGTGGAGGTGGACGAAGAGGATGTCGAACCGGTGCCGAAACTCATTCAAGGATGAAACTGGAGGGCCTGGCGTCTCCCCATAACAGCCTGCTTTCAAAGGCCGCCCGGCAGGCAACGGATATAGCCGATGTGCTTGACTTTTTTTCAATTAATCATTAATAGGGGACTGGCATAATCCGGTATGGCGATTGCCACCTTTTTTTTACAGGCCGGAGGGCCTCGGTACCCGGATAAAATGGCAAAATAGCCAGCACCTGTTTTCGCAGCCATGGAAAAGACAGCGACGATACCCTGTCGCGAGAAGGAGGATATAGATGAACAAACTGGAACTCATCTCCGCATTGAAAGACGAGGCCAATATTTCAAAATCCGAAGCCGCAAAGGTGGTGCAGATATTCTTCGAATACATGGCAGACGCCATGACCCGGGGGGAACGCGTGGAGATTAGAGGTTTGTGCAGTTTTTATGTAAAAGAGTATAAAAGCTATGTGGGCAGAAACCCAAAATCAGGAAAAAAAGTTACCATTCAGCCTAAAAAGCTACCCTTTTTCAAATCAGGCAAAGAGTTGAAGGAGCGGGTTGACTATTAATTTTGCGACAGGGTTTTCAGACATAAGTAATCAGGAAAAGGCTGTCCACCGATTAACCGGTTTCATTCAAAGCGGCAATATACCCCATGCACTGCTTTTTAGCGGTATGGAAGGCATTGGCAAGAAAAAGACAGCTCTGGTATTCGCCAAAGCGCTGAATTGTCAAACCATTGCCCGCCGGCAAGCAACGGCAAGGCAACCCGTTGAACCGTGCGGGATATGCAGACCGTGCAAAAAGATCGCTGCAGGGCACCACCCGGACGTTATCGTTGTAGAGCCGGAACAATCCCGGATCAAAATTTCCGCAATTCGTGATCTCGGGCACACGCTCGCTGTCAAACCGTATGAAGCCTTGCAGAGGGTCGTTGTCATCGATCAGGCTCAAGCCATGAATCCGCAAGCGGGCAATTCATTACTGAAACTGCTTGAAGAGCCGCCGGCAGGCACCATCCTGATCCTCATTGCCGTCAACACCTACAGCCTACTGCCCACTGTCGTATCGCGTTGCCAACAGGTTAGTTTCAAACCCATACCAGATCATGCCCTGGCAGAATATTTAATCCAAAAGGGTATTTCCCCTGAAAAGGCGAAAATACTGGGTAAACTTGCCAATGGAAGCTTTTCCAGGGCAGAGGACCTTGCCGGAACAGAATGGCTGCAGCGCCGTGAATGGGTCATCCGTATATTCGAACGCCTTGGGGACGACAGGCAGGGTGACCGTCGTGTGGCCCTTTCCATGGCTTTCTCGGAAATGCTTGCCAAAGACCGGGACGGAATCGTTGACGTTCTGGAACTCTTGACTTCCTGGTTCAGGGACATGGCCGTTGTCAAAGGGGGATCAGAGAACGTCATCAACATGGATCTGATTCCAAGGATCCGGCAGGCGGCACAGCGCTGCAGCACCATGGCCGTGCTTTCCAATATTGACCGGTTGGAAACAGCACGCAAGAAAATTGAAGCAAACGCCAACATCAGGTTGACCATGGATGTCATGCTGATGAATTTATTCCTCGGGTTCAGAGGATGATGACCTTTATTGCCCGTTAAATACATTCGGAGCTACACCGAAAGCGATCATATGAAAAAAGTTGTCGGAATACGATTTAAACCAGCTGGTAAAATATATCATTTTGACTGCGGCGCGTTCGTCCTCGAACAAGGCGAGAACGTTATCGTGGAAACCGAGAAGGGATTAGGCTTCGGGACAGTGGCCCTCCCACCGGCCCCCATGGAAAAAATGCCCCGCGGGAAAACGCTGAAAAAAGTTTTCCGCATTGCCAGTAAAAACGACCACCGCCGCCGGGAAAAAAATATCGGCCTGGAATCCCGAGCCTATAAATTCTGCCAGAGATGCATCAAGCAATCCAGGCTCAAGATGAATCTGTTTTCGGTTGAAAGCACTTTCGACGCCAGCAGATTGACCTTTTTTTTCACGGCTGACGGGCGGGTTGACTTCCGTGAACTCGTCAAAAACCTGGTCAAAGAATTTCGTGCCAGGATAGAGATGCGCCAGGTGGGCATCCGCAACCAGGCTAAAATGTGCGGCGGCATCGGCAGGTGCGGCCGGGAAATCTGCTGTTCGGCTTTCATCGAAAAATTCGATCCGGTATCCATCAAAATGGCCAAGCAACAGGGTCTTTCGCTCAATCCCACGAAAATCTCCGGCCAATGCGGCCGTCTCATGTGCTGTCTCACCTATGAGAACAAGACCTATGTAAAATTGAGGGAAGGCTTTCCAAAACTTGGCAAAAACATCCACGTCCGGGGTGAAAAAGGCAAGGTCATCCGGCACAATGTCCTCGACCGGCGGATTTCTGTCAGGCTTGAAAGTGGTTCCGAAATCGAACTGGGTGTCGAAGAAATAACAGTCAAAATATGATTCTGAAACCGCATGAAATGCATGTTTACAAAAATGCACCAGATTTCGTGTAAGGTCCAGGTATAGGAGAACAGATGAGTACCCCTTTTTACATTACGACGCCCATTTATTATGTTAACGCCCACCCCCATATCGGGCATGCCTACACCACCCTCGTGGCTGACGTGGCGACAAGATTTCACGACATGTGCGGCTGTGAGACATTTTTTCTGACGGGCACCGATGAACACGGTGACAAAATCGTCCAGGCCGCGGAAAAGGAGGGGTTGCAACCACGGGAATATGTCGACCGGATCAGTGCGAAGTTCAGAGCGCTCTGGCCTGAACTCAACATCAACAACAGCGACTTCATCCGCACCACCGATGCCAGGCATATTGCCGTCGTCAAACAGATCCTGCAGAAAATATACGATGCCGGCGATATTTATTTCAGCGAATACGAGGGGCTCTACTGTTTCGGTTGTGAACGTTTTTATACTGAAAGGGAACTCGTCGAAGGAAAATGCCCTGACCATGAGGTCGAGCCCCAGGTCATCAAGGAAGCCAACTATTTTTTCAGGATGAGCCGTTATCAGGAGTGGCTGGTTGACCACATCAAAAAAAACCCTGACTTCATCCGCCCGAAGCGCTACCGCAATGAAGTGCTGGCGTTTCTCAGTGAGCCGCTGGAGGATCTCTGCATATCCCGGCCCAAATCGCGGATCACCTGGGGTATCACCCTGCCCTTTGACGATAAATACGTTACCTACGTCTGGTTTGATGCCCTGTTGAACTATGTTTCCGCCCTGGGATACCCGGATGGTGAACGATTCAAAAAATTATGGCCGGTGGCCCAGC
>JAOZRT010000399.1 GCA_029940035.1 Desulfobacterales bacterium | reverse complement strand
ATGCTGCGGACCGATTAAATCGACGTATGTTGTTACTGTTCCGGCATTGGAAACAACCCGGTTCGTTGTAATTTCATCCCCATCCTCGGTGATCACCCCCGTGACATTGCCTTCAGATACTTTGATCTTCTTTGCACCGCAGTTAAAGCGAACTTCACCACCGGCATCCAGATAAGTGTTGAGTAAGGTATTGGAAAGTGCCTGGGAGCCACCCTTGAGGTGCCAGGGTTTAAATTCGATATAGGCCCACAGCAAGATCGCGAACTCGCCAAAGGGAAGCTTTGAAGGCGGTAATCCCAGATAAGACCAATAGATTCCAACCGTGGTCTGCAACTGAGGATCCTGAAAAAACTCATCAAACACTTCCTGGGTTGTTTTTAATGTGTACTTGAAATAGTGGGGATATTTATCCTTTGACGCTTCCGAATCACGCATTATCATCACGCTGACCCACTGCATACAGTATTCATAAAGCAGGTCAAAGAAGCGATCGATATTTAGGGCTTCTTTTGGAAATCGTTCTTTTAATGCAGTGATGGCTACTGTGCGATCGGCTTTCAGGCTGATGTCCAGGCTTTGCGGCATGACAACCCGATAAAGGTTTTCCATGCGAACAAAGTCAAGTTTGTCCATAACGCCGAGCTCTCCCAAAGTGCTTCGGAGAGGACCGGGAAATTCTTCCGTGCCCAAGCCGCTCAACTGGTGCAGGGCCACCTCAAACTCAAAACGGCCTCGAACAAAACTGGTAGCACAGCCTCCCGGAATATTGTGTTGCTCTAGGAGAAGCGTTTTTAAACCGGCTCTGGCCAGGCCCAGTGACGCGGTTAGCCCCCCGTTGCCCGCACCTACAATAATTGCATCATAGTCTGCCATATGTTCACTCCTGTTAATGTTTTTATCCTGTTGTGATGATTACCGCTGATCAGAAGGGAATTTGGTATTGGACATTTATATAATAGCAGTTTGAATCTCTTCATTCTTCTTTCTATTTATTGATCCTCGTCGCCGACAACTAAGGGCTTTGGATAACACCTGCAAAGAGTTTTCACTTTTAATGATTAGCGCAGACTATAGGGTAACCAAGTTGCGAGGGCCGGAAAAACAGATATAAGCGCGACAATGAAAAGGAGGGTTCCAATAAATGGTATTACACCTCTATAAATGACACTTATAGGAACTTGTGTCACCCCCTTCATGATAAATAGATTGATGCCAAATGGGGGTGTAACAGTCGCAAGATCGTAAGCTAGCACCACAATAACCCCAAACCATAGTAAATCCCATTGCAAATTATGCGCTATAGGTAAGAAAATGGGAACGCAAATTAGAATTAAAGGTATTGCCGGCATGAAACAGCCTAAGATGAATAAAACCATTACAATGAGAAATAGAATTACCAACGGAGGCACACTAAGCATAGATATATTTTCTGCCAGAACATTAGGAAGCCTGCTTAAGGCGATGAAATAGCCAAACATCTTGGCACCACCTAAAATAGTAAATATCATGCCGCTAAGTCTAGCTACTTCACTCGCACTCTTCATGAGCGCCTTCAAATTGATTCTCCTCATTATTAACGCAATAATAATAGCAAAGGAACCGCCTAATGCCCCTCCTTCTGTCGGGGTAAAGAGACCGCCGAAAATTCCGAATATAACGAAAGTAAATATACCTAAAATGGGACCGGTTGCTCTTAGCGAACTAAATCGCTCCTTCCTGTTTTATATTTCTCCCGGGGCTCCTAACTTTGGATTAATCAGACACCTGAAATAAACGAGGGACATAAACGCTATTGCTGTGATAATGCCGGGAATTATGCCTGCAATGAAAAGATCGCCTATGGATTCTTCAGCAAGAATAGCGTAAATAATAAAGCCAAGGCTGGGTGGTATCAAAGTACCCAATGTTCCTGAACATGTGAGTGTCCCAATGGATAACACATCGTCATACTTGTGCTTTCTCATCTCAGGCAAAGCGATGGAAGTCATCGTAACAGATCCGGTAAGCGTATCCCCCGATACAGCGGAAAATCCTGCTATGGCGCCAACGCTGGCGATACATAATCCCCCTCTCATGTGGCCAAACCATCTATATGCTGTATGGAAAAGGTCCGCCCCAAATCCGCTATGCAAACAAACGAAACCCATTACGATAAAACTCGCAGCTGCTGCCCATGGATAATGAGCCACAGTTTGAAACCAGGCATGACCCATCATTTCAAAACCGGCGTCAAGACCTCTCATTGAAGATATAAATAGAAAACCGACCGCCATTAGGCCAAATCCAACAGGCATGCCGCTCAACAATAGAATCATCATAGCCACAAGACCGATTGCACCCTGTATCGGTAAATCCAGATCAAGAGATGTTATCATCACCATGGCAACCCCGATACAAATACTAACCAAAACAGGTAAAACGGTAACCGATAACTTGAGATCGACGTGCAAGCCTTTTGCCAGAATTTCCAAATAATCGCGAATAAACAACAATAGCACCATAATGCAACCCAAGGGCACCAAGGTAGCAAACAGATTGACTGGTATTCCAAGTGACACTGTTAATTCAGGCGTTTCGAAAGCAAATACAGCACTTCTCCAAATAACCAGTAAGAGGACAACAATACTGTTAAAACATGCGATACTGTCTAATACCAATTGTCCACGAGGTTTGAGAAGACCTGAAAGGACTTCTACCTTGACGTGCGATTTGGTTGCCTGGGTATACCCTATTGAAAGGAAAACTAGAACAACCATTGTCAACTCAATAATTTCGATAGTTCCAGCTATGGGACTATTAAAAAAATACCGCAAAACTACATCAATCGTTGAGAGTCCTATCAGCACAATCAGACAGGCGCTGCCGACATAACCAAGTATTCTTGCCAAAGTATTGAGGCGCTCCATTTTACTGATTAACTTCAAAAGTGTTTGATCTGCATCATCTCTAAAGTCGGTCTCATTTATCATTTTTGTCCCCTCAAACTGGGCAGTGATCGTCGTTATCTGACAGTACCGTACATAGATACCCTGCTGATCAGGGTCAACAAATTGACCGGACCCATCATACAGGAATGCTCGGCAACATCTGTATCCCTACCTAATAGAGATCGCGCCCGGAGTATTTGCCATCATTACCAGCCTGTTCCACAGTGCTCATTTACATAAAGCTAATTGCTATAGGCCTCAATCAAAGGAGTGCCGTACTTTAATTCCAGTTTTTTAAATTCAGCCTCAATTTTATCTACGTCCGAAGCTTCAATTTTCATTCTTCGGCCAACATGCTTCTTGTTAACTTCCTGCCAGATTTTGTCCATCTTGGCCAAATCGTTGGGTGAAAGGAAATATGATTTCCCTCCCATTGATTCCTCATATGTTTTTTTCGCCCGTATCGTTCCTTCCCACCAGAATTTATTGAATAGATTAAGCGCCACATCACGATTAACCTCTTCAAAAATATTCTGAACATCCTTTGGCAACTTTTCCCACACCTTTTTATTCATAACCATACCAAATGCTGAATAGCCCAAGGTGGCAGGCGTAATATGGTGAATAACCCTGCCAAGTTTGCGGTCGGTCAAGAGTGTGTAAGTGGTAAGTGAGCCATCCAGAACACCCTTTTGCAATGCCATATAGACCTCGGGAAAAGGCATTCCGACAGGTACTGCACCCAACTTTTCCAGCTTTTTTGATAGCAGACTAAAAACCATCATTTTTAAGCCGTTCAGATCATCCAATTTTTTTATCGGCACCTTTGATGTTCCGATTACAGCTGGAGAAGAAAGGTGAACAAATAGTACTTTTACATCTTTCAACTCATCTCGTGCCTGCGGTACATTTTGAAAGAGCTCGTTATACATAAAGGTACTATCCTTGATAACGATGCTTGGCGTAGAGAAAGAGGAGATGTTCTCAAGAATCGGAAATTGCCCTGACTTTCTATCCAAAGGAGTCTCTCCCATATCTGCAATACCTGCCGTTACTGAATTATAGATTTCTGCCTGCTTGCTTAAAGCTTGTGCAAAATAGGGGAGTATCTTGACCTTGCCTTTAGA
>JAOZRT010000398.1 GCA_029940035.1 Desulfobacterales bacterium | reverse complement strand
GTGTGTGCGATCAGTGTTTTGGGCGGGTCTGTGCTTCGGCCTTTAAGGGTATAGGCACCGGATACCATCAGTTTTTGCAGGGTCGGAATCGGAGTCTTTTTAAGTTCGTCAGGATGGAACGCATCAATGGAGATGATAACCACGTTTTTGAGACCATCTGAATGCGCTGTTTCGGCAAGCAAAGAAACCATGGCAAGGGATAAAACGATCAGCTTAATTTTACCGATTGTATTTATCGAGATTTGATGTGTGAGCACTTAAAATGAAACATCCATCGAAACGGTTTCACATATTGAAACACACTTGCCTCAGAATTCGGCCGCACTCCTCGCAGACTACATAACGCCCTGTATTAAATATAAAATTTATTCAATAAAGCCCGGAAGCGACCTGGCCCTGTGGCACCTTTTATGCATGTTATAAACTTTAAAAACACAGGAGTCTATTTAACAAAAAAATACAATGAAAAACAAACCAAAAATCGGCTTGGCGTTAGGATCCGGAGGGGCCCGGGGGCTCGCCCATATTGGAGTCTTAAATATTCTGGAGCGCAACGGAATTACCATCCACGCGATCGCGGGGACTAGCATCGGGGCACTGGTCGGGGCTGCGTATGCCGTCAATCCGGACGCCGCTGCTCTGGAACGGCGGGTTGCCAAGGTGCTTCGATCAAACAGTCGGTCGAATACAGGACTTGAGCGGCTTGCCAGAGCCGGTCGCAGTATGCATGTCAAACCTGAATTTTTAAACCGGATGATGGAATTCGCCGCCAAGGAAATGTTCCTGAACACGGTTTTGATGCGAAAGGCATTGCTTTCCGAAAAAGACCTGATGGACTCCGTATCACCCTTTCTCACCGAGATAGACATCGCCGAAACCCGTATCCCTTTTGCAGCGGCGGCGGTCGATCTCGTATCCGGAAATAAAATCGTGCTGAAGCAGGGGTCCCTAATCAAAGCGGTCATGGCCAGCTGTGCGGTACCCGGCTTCATGCCACCGGTTTCATGGGAAGGCATGCTGCTGGTTGATGGTGCGGTAATCGATGCCATTCCATCCGGATCCGCCAGAGAAGAAGGCCTGGAAGTTGTGATCGGTGTGGATGTGGGCGGCTGCCTTTGCCAGCCTCCCGTTATCGAAGATGGAATCGATGCCATGAATCGGGCTTCCGAGATCATGGCGTACTACCTAAGCACACCGGGCCGGGAACGGGCCGATGTACTGATTGAGCCGGACGTAAACCGGATCCAATGGACCGATTTTTTAAAATATGAGGAACTCATTTATTGCGGCGAGAAAGCCGCCGAATCCATGATGGGTGAAATTCATGCAGTTTAGCGACGCAAACGCTGCAAAACCACAATAAAATTATTGGACCGGTTAGGGTCCTCCATTAAAAAAGAGAAGGGTCGAGAAAATCTTCCTGGCTTTCCGAATTCCAACGGGAAAAGTTCAGACAAAGGGAGCGAAAAAGGTTTGCTCCCGGAAGATCAACCTGCCGCGGGATGAAAATTGAGCGCAGGACAATCAAACCGCAAGCGGGACGAAAGGAGGTGAAACACTATGTGGCAAGGATGGATTAGCGGAATACTCGGGTTATGGCTGCTGGTCTCCGCTTTTACGGTGGCTGGCAACAAAACAGGTGATCTGACAAACGATCTGATTCTCGGCATTGTTTTTCTGATTTTGGGGATCTGGGCCGGTATCATTCACAAAAGCTGGCAAAGCTGGGTTGTTGCGGTTATCGGGACCTGGATGGTCATCGCGGGGTTATGGTTTCCGGCCAGCTATGGAGGAAACTTGGCCAATGACCTCATCATGGGTGCGGTCGTCGCTATCGCCGGGTTCTGGAGTACGAAAAGTTCAGTCGTCATTCCCAGGGAAAAATCCGCATAAAAAGCCGGGGTGTCTTCCTTGCGGCCAGGGCCGACGGAGGACGCCCCTTGGCTTTCCGTTGGTTGAAAATGAATTCATAGAAAGGAGAAACCAAAGGTGGCAGGTTCTCCAAGTTGCAAAAATAATAAAGCTGCACATGGGGTACTGGTAGCGGTTGATTTTTCCGACTGCTCTCACAGGGCGCTGAAAAAAGCCCAGGAACTGGCAAATGGGTCAAGAAGACACATCGTTGTACTTCACGTCATCGAGCACGATTTCGTCAAGGCCTGCACACTTCACCGTATAGGAGAAGAAGGGCAGATTAAGAAAAAGTTGTTTCTTGAAGCCAAAGCAAAACTGCGCAAACGTCTAGATCTTGAAGCAATGGGTTCCATCGGTGTTGAAACGGTTGTTGCCGAAGGCATCCCCTATCTTGAAATCAACCGGATGGCCGAAAAATACGATGTTGATATGGTTGTTATGGGAAGTTGCGGCATGGTCGGTGACACCGAAGCTATTTTTTTTGGCGGCACCACCGAAAAAGTATTAAGATTCATTGCCCGGCCGGTACTGTGCGTTCCTCCCGACTCTCGTGACCTAAAATAAAATAGGAGACAATACCGTCACAAATATCCAACGCCTGCCCCAAAGGATTCAAGGACTCCAGGGGCTATGGATTCAAAGAGAGGCTTGTCGGGCCCCGTCGCTTAAGTCCTTAAGCCTTCGCTTTGCCGAAGGCTTGGGCTTTTCAGACTCTGGCCCGAATTTACGAAGAAATATTCCCTGCAAGGGAAGTCTCCTTTTACCCCATTTTTTGAAAACACAATCTGCCACAACTGATTCCTTCTTGACCTGAAACTTCCCGCAGATGAAAGAAGATAATAAGTCCACATACGGTAAAACCTCTCATCATATGCATCTTTAATTTCAGCCCAATTTTTTATAAAATTATGGTGCCACGCCATCAAAGTCTTATTATAATATTGTCCGAAGCTATGCCAATCCTCGAGTATAAATAGCCCCTCGACGGCGGATGTGATCTGTTTGGCCGAAGGCAGCATTGAATTCGGGAAAATATACTTATTCATCCATGGATGGTTGAATTTACAGAGGTATTTCCAGCTATCGCATGCAATAAAAAAAGTCCATCTGATTTCAAGCATTTATGGATAACTTCCATGTAAGTCCTGTAGTTTTTACTTCCGACGTGCTCGAACATGCCTATTGAGACAATGCGATCATATTTTTCTCTTAAATTCCGATAATCCTGCAGTTCAATCTTAACATTAAGCCCCTGGCAAACTTTATTCGCGAATTTCACCTGCTCTTGTGACACTGTTATGCCATGGATGGTAGCGCCATATTTTTCCGCTGCATATTTTGCAAACCCACCCCAGCCGCATCCAATATCTAAAACCTTCATTCCAGGTCTTAACTCGATTTTTCGGCAGGTTAAATCCAACTTGGCTTCCTGTGCCTCATCGAGTGTTTTTGCGTTTTTCCAAAAACCGCAAGAATAGTTCAGCCCCTTGTCCAGCATAATAGAGAAAAGCTTATTGCCGCTATCATAATGCCGCTTACCAATGACATAGGCTTTTTGTCTGTTTTGGGCATTTATTATCTTTGCCTTGAGCAAAACCCATAAGAGCTGTATAGAACTTGCCTTAACCTTTTTGTCTAACTGCTCTTCTAAAATTTTTTCAAAGAATTGATCAATGGCTTCACAATCCCACCAACCATCCATGTAGCTTTCCCCCAGGGCAAGGGAACCTCCCGACAAGACTCTTTCATAAAAATCAGGGTTATGTATTCGGATATCCCAGGGGCTTTTTCCATTAATCCGAACATCTGAAGGCTCAAAAATTGTCTGCACGATCTTTTTTGCTCTCGATTTCTTCATACCATTATCCTTTGTTCAATTTAAACCATACACTCTGAACAGGAATGGGCCTCGCAATAAAAAGATTACTTCACCAGGGCACGATGCAAACATTTAATCCGTTTTTAATGGTGTCCCCTTGCCAGGCTGTAGCGGGGCTATAAAATCTCCCCGGAAAAATCGAACACGAGGATGGGGCCTTGCCATGCCGGGGGCCACCCGTGAAATATCTGCCCGTCGATGAGCGGCAGGATGATCAGGGCAACCGGCGGGATAAACCAGCTTGGATTAATATGGTCCACCTTTTTCTT
>JAOZRT010000397.1:1779-4066 GCA_029940035.1 Desulfobacterales bacterium | reverse complement strand
TTCAAGAATGCCGCTGGGTACGGTGTATTCGCTCGAAGTTAGATAATCACTCTCATGAACGGTGCCTTTTCCGTCATATATTCTAACCCGATACCGCGCCGCTCCGGGGACATCATCCCAATCAATCAATGGACTTACGCCTAAAACGGTGCTGTTTTGTGCAGGGGTGACATTGGTTGGCATCGGTAAAACATCGACTACAAGGTCATCGGTTAATTCAACCCAGTTGCCGTCAAAATCGGTAACCCTGATAGTGTAGATCCCCTCCTGTATGTCGACAGGGTCATCATATGCCTCGAGGCTCCAATATCTTCCCTCAGTGCTGCTTGTTTGGCTATCATGTTTAAGATCAAAGGTGGTTGTGCCGTCCGGATAGGTTACGCGCACGGACTCAATGTTTTCCGGCACACCATCCGTATCTGTAACATCCACCTTGAAAGTCAGCCAATAGCCCGGAGACCCCGAACCCGCTATCGTAAAGTGACGAACAGCGACACCAAAATCACCCGGATCAATGGATGGTGTTGCTGCACCCCCTGTCACAGGAGTCGTAATAAAAGTGAATTGCCCCCAGTAATCCCAGGGGCTCCTGGAATTGTTGTCCACGTTCTGGCTGAAGAATTCCCGTCTGGTGACAATCCGGTAGCGGTAAAGCGTAGCCTCTTTCAGGAATCCGGCAGGTAGGCTGTAATTGCTTTCGGTTGTGTTGAATCTGTATATCCTGTTGTAGTCAACATCAAATATTTCCACCCGGTAAAATGCAACCCCAGGCACATCTTCCCAGTCAAACTCAACAGCCGTGTCATTGATAACCGTAAATTTTGACGGCAACATGGATGCTTCCGACGGGAAGCCAATGGGATTGGAAGTCAGTTCCTCGGTTTGCGTACCGACATTGCCGTCCTTGTCAGTCACGGTAAAAGTGTAAGTACCGTCTTCTATGGGAAGAAAGGATGAGTTTTGATAATAACCGCTGGTGGGTGAACTGATGGTATCAAGGTAAAGTATCGTTTCGTCAGTACCATTCGGAAAAGTCACCTTGACCGTCTCTATGTTATCAGGCACCCCCTGGGGATCATGCACCTTGATCCAGAAAGAAAGACGAGTGCCGGTATAGGAATCATTCCATGTCCCTACCCCGCTACTGTCTAAATCGATGAAAGGATCCGCTGACTCGTCACCGGTCCAGAACTGGATGTTGTCCTGGTTGGATGCCGGTGCCTTGGAATTAGCGTCGATATCCAGGGGGCTGTGGGCATCTCTAGCCTCAATGCGGTAGTGATACCGAGTGTTGGGCTGCAGCACGCCTGCCGGGACTGTGTAGGAAGTCTCATCCCCATAGTGCCCTCGCCAGACAGTATTGTTATTGGAAGAGTCGTAGATACGTACCCGATACTGGTTGGCGCCTGTTACCGGATCCCAGGTAAATGTGGGAGTGGTATCGTCCGTTTTCAGGCGAATTTCCAGCTCCAAATATTTTCCGCCGTCATACGGATCGACAACCGGCAGGATTGTGCCAACCGGAAAATAATCGGCTGTGTTGCTGTCCGCATCAAAGGTCAAATTAGACCCATCCCAGGCAATGGAAACCGTCACCGGCGTCCCCGGGGTAATCGGAGGAGTCAAATCTCCATCAGCCAATACGGTGTACTGGACAAGACCAGGCTTAATTATCATATCAAATACAGAGTATTGAACAACGTTCTCCCTGACCGAAATGCGGGCCATAACATCATTGATGCCGTTGTTGTAGAAAAAACCTTCGATACCGGGCGAGGGCACATCAGAGCTGACACTGTCTATGGTGATGTCCGCCTGAATAGAATTGATTGAAGTTGAATCCGGAAATTTCATGCGACTATTACAACGTCCCAGGCAATTATCTCTTACAATTTTTAGTTCCTGGTCCTCTACATAAACATCTTCATAGTCGATGTATTCCCATTTGCTGAAATCGAGATCCATGAAGGAGTCAACGTTAAAGTCCTCATACAGGGAGCCGTTAACGTAAACATTGTCAAAGGAAGCGGTCACATGCTCTTGGACAGGGTAATGATTGCTTGGGGTCAATGTATCCACGTCAGGTGGAGGCAGAGGTGCTGTAACAACCAGTGTATCGACAACAATAGCCTGATTACCTTCCAAATCCGTAACCGTGAAGGTGATGGGGTACTCTCCAGGTTCCAAGGTACCGTCCACGTTATCCCAAAAACTGTACTCACCGATTGTTCCGCTCTTGGCATAGTAAAAGTCCATCTGATGGTTTTCACCACCCGGATAGGTGACC
>JAOZRT010000397.1:0-1769 GCA_029940035.1 Desulfobacterales bacterium | reverse complement strand
CGTCATAGGCCACGCCATCGTGGTCCACAACGCGCAGCCACATATCAAGGCCTGTATAATCTTCTGTGTAGTAGAACACCGCGCCATAGCTATCTATGTCTATGGCCGGCATGGCACTGTGAAGAGCCTGCGATGTGTCCATGGTAAAGGTCAAATGCTCGCTATTGGCACGGTTCTGAACTTCGTAGTAATCCGAACTGTCGGTCACCCTTACCCGCCACTGGTAGGTCTCGCCAAGCGTCAATTGGTTCAAGGGAATATTGCAGGAATACATGCCGCTGTTGCGACTGGATGCCCACACACGATCGCCACTCATATCCGCAATTTCGAGTCGGTAATAGAGGGTGGCCTCATGAAATTCCACAGGGTCCCATGAGAAAACAGGTGTTTTGGATGTAATGGTGGCACCTGCGGCAGGAATTCGGGTGCTGGTGTCAGGAAGGGGGATCTTTCTGTTGACAGACTGAATGTCAACAGCCGTACCGCTGAGACTCCCGCTAGTCACTGTGAATGTATAGGTGCCCAACTCGGGGGATCCGGGGATGGTCGTATAAAAATCCCGCCACTGAGAAAAGTAGTCCATATCTTCGAGGGTGACCAGTACTCCGGACGGGCCGGTAATGGTAAGGCTGTCTATGTCGTCCGGCAGAGTGCCGGTAAATGCAGAATCTATCTCAACATCAAAGGCGGTTACGAAGCTGCCGTCAGGCTGATGAACATTCATCACCGACACATAGATGGGAATACCAGGGGTCGAACCCGCATCAACTGGGTCGGTTTTAGCGGTGTAGATTTCGTAATAATCGCTGATCAAGTCGCCGTCTGTATCGTTCGTCGTTGGATTGGTGCCACTGTAATATTCATCGCCATTGCTGATCGAATCATTGTCCGCGTCTTCCCAATCATTTTGGATTAAATTGCCAAAATATGTTATTTCCCAATCATCTGCTATGGTGTCCCAGTCGGAGTCCGTCTCAAGCTGAAAGTCTATGTCAACCACCGATCCTTGTGCAGGGACCGTTACCGGCTGTGCATCCCGGCATTCGGGCCCACTCACAGGCAAAGCATACCACTCTTTTGAATAAGGTGCTGCGTTCCAATCATTTGCCTTTAGATAATAGGTTCCCGGCGACAAACCACGAATGATGTAGGTACCATTTGAAGAATTGGTCCAGACATCATCAGCGTGTTCAAGATCACCGCAGGGGTCAGAAAACGCAATACGGATTGGAACAGAATATCCGACAATGGGTGTCACGCCGTCACTTTCATATATTATACCGGATATGGTAGCCCCGGTGTCGAGTTGAAAATTCTTTTCAATAGCATTCTCGCCGGTGGTGACGGTTATCAACTGTGCTTCGTTCGACCACTTTACACTTAGGGGGTCAGCCCACCACTCGACAACATAGTTTGTAGTGTCGGTTGGGGGATCTACAGTTAGAAGATAGTCCCCTGGATAGAGACCCTCTATAGTGTAGCTGCCGTCAGACGCATTCGTCACAGTATATTCAACAGAATCCCCTTCCCAGCTTGATCCCAAGAATGCCTCCACATCCATGGACACACCGGTGATGGGCGTTGTACCATCGGTTTCATAAATGGTGCCCGATATAGTGGCCCATTGATCCAGTTGAAAATTCTTGCCAGTAACATCTTCCCCTACTGCCACAGTAATGTATTCAGCAGAACTGCATTCCATTACACTGGCAGAGTCCGCCCACCATTCGTCTATCAGGTTTAAGCTCGATTGATCGGTCGTTTTCAGA
>JAOZRT010000089.1 GCA_029940035.1 Desulfobacterales bacterium | reverse complement strand
AAATCGTTTAATCATACGTGTTTATGAAAAAAATAAGCATAAAGAAAAAATTCTTAATACAAATCAGCGATCTCCGGCAGAGCCGGCCCCTTCGAGGGGCCTTCCTCATACCTCCGGCTCTGCCGGAGGTCGCTGATTTGAAACGATCAGATAAGGAAACATCATCATGACAAAAATACTCGTAGTCGCAGATATAAAACAGGGGGTACTTAAAGGCAGCACAACCGAGCTTTTGACAAAAGCCGGTTCCTTGGGAGCAGAGAAAGCGGTGGTTGCCATCGGCAGCAATTTGGCAGGCCTGGCTCCTGATTTGGCAAGTGCCGGCTCCGATACCCAATACATTGCCGACGACCCCGGGCTGGAACTGTTTTCCGCAGGGCCTTATGCGTCCTGCGTAGTTGACGCTGCCCGGCAATTTGAAGCTGATATCATCTGGTTTGGATTTTCTGAAAAAGGAAAAGCATCCGCTCCGAGGGTTGCGGCCCGGCTGGGTGCAGCCTGTGCCACTGAAATCACAGATATAACTATTGACCAAAGCCACTTTGAAATCATCCGGCCGGCCATTGCCAACAAAGTCATTCAACGCGTCAAAGTTAACACCGGCCAATTGGTAGCCGTTGTCCGGGCTGGTGCTTTCGAGGCCCTGGAGGGCAATTCGGGAACCGAAAATGTCGTCCAGTTGTCACCTCCGGAACCTGACCTGAAAGCCGTCATCAAGAAGCTTTTATCAGATGCCAGCGGCGAGATAGACCTTGCCGATGCGGACATCGTCGTGTCGGTGGGTCGCGGTGCCAAAGATCAGGGTGGTGTGGATCTCATCAAGGAACTGGCTGCCGACCTGAGTGCGGGTTTTGGATCTTCCCGGGCCATGGTGGACGGCGGGTTTATGGCCCACAACAAACAAGTGGGACAGACCGGCAAGATTGTAGCCCCATCCTTGTACGTGGCCATCGGTATTTCAGGCGCCATCCAGCATTTGGCAGGCATGAACGGGTCCAAGGTTATCCTGGCTGTCAACAAAGATTCTGAAGCGCCTATTTTCAACGTGGCTGACTACGGTATCGTCGGTGACCTGTTTGAGGTGGTGCCCATCCTGCGTGACGAAATCAAGAAGGTAAGGGCCTAATTTCGTATTTGGTGTTTTGTGTATAGTGTTTAGCCTTGCTATGACGTTAAAAGCTAACCAGCCAAACACCATACACCAAACACAAACTCACTAGTGACGCTATGAATCCTATATTCATGTCCCTTCTGCTCATTGTCGGTCTGGCCATTTTCGGCCGGACCATGTTCAAAAAAATCCAATTGCTCATGGCGCTGGAATCCATTGACCGGAGCAATTTCATCAAAGAGCGTTTGAAGAGCCTGATGGTATTGGCTATCGGGCAGCAGCGCCTGGTGGGAAGAAAAAGAGAGCGTTCATCCGGCATCATGCACGCTTTGATATTCTGGGGGTTCTGCGTTTTGCTGATTCGCAGCCTGACGTTGTACGGCGAAGGGTTTGCAACGGGGTTTCAACTGCCCTTTTTTGGAGATGAGCATCTTCTGGGATATCTATACATTGCCGTGAAGGACATCATGGAGGGTATTGTCCTGTTGATGGTGATATATGCCATTTTCCGTCGGGCAGTGATAAAGCCTAAACGGCTGCACAATACCTGGGAGGCGTATATTGTGTTGGGGTTGATAGGGATCTTGATGATATCCGACCTGACCTATGACGCCGCCCGCTACAACCTGATTGATCTGCACGGCAACCCGGGCCAGCTTCATTTTTTCAGCAACGCGCAATACGGCAACGAGTTTATTTGGACGCCCGTTTCCGTGGGAGCGGCTGCTATCATTTCACGGATGAGCATAAACACACTCGGTTATGTGCTGACCGTGATGTTCTGGACGCATATTGTCACCCAATTGATATTTTTAAATTTATTGCCCCTGGGGAAACACTTTCACGTCATTACCGCATTGCCCAATGTATTTTTAAGAAGCCTGGGCTATCCTCATCAAAAGGCAAAGGTATTGGATCTCGAGGATGAGGATGCCTGGGAGGATGAATCCTTAGGATTGAATCACATTCATCAGCTCAACTGGAAACAGGGGCTGGATCTATACACCTGCACCGAGTGCGGGCGCTGCATGGAGGTTTGCCCCACTTATACAACCGACAAGCCCTTGAATCTTTTCGAATTCAATGAAAGCCTCAAAGCGGAACTATTGGCCAACGCGGAGGATGTGATCAAACGGTCCCAATTGGCAAAATCTGTCGAACAAGCAGAAGATAAGGACCGGATTGAGCAGATCAAAACCGAGATGGCCGGTCTCAACAGCGAAAAACAGCTTGTGGGCGACGTCATTGCCGAAGAAACCCTGTGGGCCTGCACCACCTGCCGCGCCTGTGAAGAGGTTTGTCCTGTTACCATAGAACATGTCCCGCGCATCATCGCCATGCGGCAAGGCCAGACGCTCATGGCCGAAGCATATCCCAAAGAACTGAACCCGGCGCTCAAGGGACTCGAGCGCAACGGCAACCCGTGGGGCATCGGGTATGATAAACGGGCGGATTGGGCAACGGACCTGGAAGTGACGCTGATGATGGACGATGCCAATGTGGATTATCTGTTCTGGGTCGGGTGCGCCGGGTCATTTGACGACCGCAGCAAGAAGGTATCCAAGAGCCTTGTCAAGATTTTGCAGCAGGCCGGTGTGAGTTTTGCCATTCTGGGGACGGAAGAAAAGTGCACCGGCGATTTTGCCCGCCGGGTGGGCAACGAGATGCTCTACCAGATGATGGCCCAGGAAAATATTGAAACCCTGAACCAATACAAGGTGAAAAAAATCATCACCGCCTGCCCCCATTGTCTCAATACCCTTAAGCATGAGTATCCGCAGATGGGCGGGAACTATCAGGTGATTCATCACACAGAATTCATCCAACAGCTCCTGCTGGAGGGTAAAATATCCCTTAACCGGGCTTTGGAGGGCGGCGTGACATTTCACGACCCCTGCTACCTGGGGCGCTACAATGGGGTGTTCAAGCAACCTAGATCCATACTGAAGGCTATTTCCAGGCAGGGTGTAAAAGAGCTTGACCGGAACAACCGTGAAAGTTTTTGCTGTGGTGCCGGCGGGGGAAGAATGTGGATGGAAGAGACCATCGGGAAGCGGATCAACCTGGAACGAACAGAGGAAATCGTGCGCTCAGGGGCTGACAGTGTTGCAGTGGGATGTCCGTTCTGCCTGACCATGCTGGAGGACGGCATGAAAGAACTGGGCAAGGAGGAAGATATCAGGACAAGGGATATTGCCGAACTGGTGGCGGAGCATCTTGCTTGAGGGTTAAATTTTAGACAGGATAAACATGATCAATCATTTTCCACTTAAATTTTCAGCTGAGCTGAAGGTCCAAGCTTTGCTATGCGATTAGGTGCGTGAATATATTTCACCACCCGTTCACTCGAGACCTTGAAAATACTGGATAGCGCAAAAGCTTCACTGCGTGTCCCGCCTTCGCGGGAATGACGCCAAGGGGCGTTTTCAGACTTTTTTACGATTCGACTCAGACTTACGCAGACAAAATATAAAAACGCTGAAGAAGACGGTGTTCCACCTGTGCTCTTCAGCGTTTTTTATTGGTTAGCGACGAAGTCGCGTAGACGAATAGTTTGGTACAAACTATTCGAATTACATTTGTTTGCGTAAATTTATAAAATTGCTGCGGTCGAACCCAAGGGTTTTGAAGAAGGATAAAAGGTCTGTTGAATCCCAGCGGACGGACGTGTAAACGTTTTCAATGCCCAAAGCCTTGTAATAGTCGAACAGATTTTCCCCGAGTTTTTTGCCGATACCCTGGCCCATGAACTCCGGGTTTACCCCTAAAGTGGCAATCCAGGCACTTTTTTCTATACCGAAACCCAAGGTAAGAATGTAACTGACCATGAAGCCGACGACCTTGCCATCAATCTCGGCAACAAAGCATAAATCTTCCTTGCGTTCTGCATGCCTTTGAATAAGTTCTTTGAAATCGGGCTTGACCGGATCTTGGATAATGCCGCTGTAAATTTCACGGATCGCTTCAATGTCTTTGATGGCCAGTTCTCTTACGATTATCTCTTCCACGCGGTTGTTCCTTTGTCTGGTTTATGGTTTAATCGATTCTGATGATTTTAACCTGGTGCCCAACCCAGTTGGGCGGAAGGTACACCCTGCCGCTGTTGCCGCTCGATTTGACCTTTTTTTCGATCATCTCTTCACCGTAAATTTCAAATTTGACTTTATTCGGTGTGCGCTCCCTCTCGACGACATGGTCACCTGATGCGTTATTTGCAGATGTCATTTTTTAGAACCCTTTTCAGCGGCGGCATGTGAGGATCGTTAGAAACAGCTGATCGCGTTATTGGTTAATGCAAAGCTATTGAACATGGTAAAAAAATTATCGCTTGTATTCAAATTAGGTTGAGTAGTTACCACCAAAGCTGTTGAGGGTCAAGATATTTTAGCTGCAATTTAGCTGTAACATAGCGCCATGAATAGCTCAGACTGTGTGTGGTTGCGAATGTGTTGACGGCCCGTACCCGCATGGGAGGTGATTGGCCCGAAATCTTGATTGTTGATTTTTGACGGTTAATGGAATAATACCCTCACGACATTCGCTAAAATTCAGGGTGAGTGCCAACTTATTTTAGAGCTCAGCACAAGGGGGTATTTAAATATGGATCAGGGTTTGACGAAGATTTTAGAAAAATTTCGCGTGGTGGCGGAAAACCCCGGCGAATATGCACGCGGCTGGAAAAAAGAGAAAAACCTGCCGGTGATTGGATATTTATGTTCCTATGCACCCGAAGAGATCATGCTCGCAACAGGGGGATTGCCCTATAGAATTTTCGGCTCAGGGAGACAGATAAAGCTTGCCGATTCACACTTGCAGGCATACAGCTGCAGCCTTGTTCGGGGTGCCATGGAGGATGTATTGAGCGGGCATCTGGATTTTCTGGATGGTACGGTATTCCCGCATACCTGTGATTCCATTCAGCGCCTGTCGGATATATGGCGCATGAATGCCGGCCTGGGTTTTCACCTGGATGCGGTTTTGCCGGTCAAGCTCGACAGTGACATTTCAAAGGATTACATGGCCCAGGTGTTAAGACGGTTCCGCGATGAACTGGAGCAGGCCGTCGGTGTGGAGATAACGGATGAAAGTATCACGTCAGCAGCCAGGGTGTATAATTCCCTGAGGCAATGCCTGAGGACCATATATGCCGTGCGCAGGGAAAATGACAGCCTTGTCAGTGGCAGCGACCTCCTTGCCGTAACCAAGTGCAGTATGATGATGGACCGCCACGAAGCGCTTGATCTGCTGACAGAATTCCGGGAAGGGCTTGACAAAGAAATGGACGCGCCCGTTAGCGGGAAAAAACGCCTCATCCTGGCGGGCGGACTCTGTAATATGCCTGATATTTTCGAGGTTATAGAGGATTCCGGCGGCGTCATCATCGACGACGATATTTGTACAGGCTCCCGCCATGTGGATGGCGAGGTCGACCTTGACCATGACATTTTCGAGGCCCTGGCCGACAGGTATGTGAAAAGAGCAGTGTGTCCCGCCAAACACGCCGGTCTCTATACAAGGGGTGACCATCTTATGGAACTGGTAAAGAGCAGCCAGGCAGACGGCGTGATTTTTCTCTATCTGAAATTTTGCGACCCCCATGCCTTTGATTATCCATATATTAAAAAAATGCTGGATGATGAGGGGATTCCAAACCTGTTGCTCGAACTCGATGATTCATCACCCACAGAGGGCCAATTCCGCACGCGGTGTGAGGCTTTTGTCGAAATGCTCTGATAGCTTAAGGATTATAGAGGAATGTGCGAACCCCTTTTCACCACAGAGACACAATGAGGACAAAACAATGACGGATCAAAACAGGTCTTCTGACCCGGACCGCGAAAAACGGAAAATAAAATCGGCCAAGAAGATGAAAGAGATCATGACCGAGTATTATATCGAGGCCAAAACCGCTGAACAGACAGGCAAGAAGGTGGCTTGGATTACGAGCGGCGGACCTGTTGAACCTTTGATTGCCATGGATGTCATCCCGGTTTATCCGGAAAACCATGGGGCCATGATCGGGGCGTCAAAAATGGGCGTGGACCTGTGCGAAAAGGCGGAACAGATGGGGTATTCCCGGGACCTGTGCTCCTACGCCATGGCCGATATTGCCTGCGCCCCCATCAACGGTGGACCCATTGGCGGGTTGCCCCGCCCGGACATGCTGGTGTGCTGCAACAATATCTGCGGAACCGTTCTGAAATGGTATGAAGTGCAGGCCCGGTATTTCAATGTGCCTCTATTTATCCTGGATACGCCCATCTGTCATACGGGTTTTTCAAAGGAAGCCAAAGAATACGTGAAGCGGCAGCTGGCAGAATATTTTGAATTTCTGGAAGAAAATACCGGCAGGAAATTCGATTTTGACAGACTTGAGGAAGTCGGCAAACTGTCCCTCGAGGGGCAAAAGATGTGGCAGGCGGTTCTGGACACCACCCTGAACAAACCTTCTCCCATGAGTGCTTTTGATGCCTTTATCCATCTGGCCCTGATTGTTACGCTGCGCGGTACTCAGTCAACCGTGGATTATTATAAGATGCTGTTGGACGAGATGACCGAGCGTGTCAAGAACGGTATTTCCGCAGTGCCCAACGAACGATACCGGCTCCTCTGGGACAATATTCCAATCTGGTTCAAAACGCGTTGGCTGTCGGATAAATTTGCCTCACTCGATGCCTGTCTGGTGGCTGACACATACACGTCATCGTGGTCAGGCATGATGACTTATATCGATGAGCATAATTTCATGGACAGCCTGGCAGAAACATACACCCGTATTTACCTGAACATCGGAGTGGATGAAATGGCCCAGAATGTGCTGAAAATGATCGATAAATACGATGTGAATGGTGTTGTGCTGCATTCCAACCGAAGCTGTAAACCCTACTCGCTCGGTCAATATGACACCCAGCGGATCATCCAGGAAAAAGCCGGGCTCCCCACATTGATGATCGAAGCTGACATAGTGGACGAGCGGAACTTTTCCGAGAGCCAGATCGAAACGCGTATCGATGCGTTCATGGAGGTTGTTGCCTCCAGATAAAATATCATCCAAAGTGAGCGTTTTAAATTCTAAGAATGGTTTTATTCTTAATTTTTAAAATGGGCACAAATAAAAAAAGGCCCGATTTTTCAGGGCCTTTGGAATAACGCTGTAAAATTTGACCGTAAATGGTGAAACCATGATAACAGTCGGCATCGACATCGGATCCATCACCGCCAAGGCTGCCATTCTGGATGAGCGACAGTTGAAGGGCACCTTCATTCAGGGGACGGGTTATGATGCCAAAACAGCGGCAGCATCAGCTTTTCAGAAAGTGCTCGATGTGTCCGGATATGAAAAACAACAAGTGGATTTCGTTGTCGCTACTGGATATGGCCGGAAAAGTGTCGCTTTTGCGGACAAAGCAATAACGGAGATTTCATGCCATGCTGCCGGTGCCCATTTCGTAAACGCCGAGGTACGCTCTGTGATCGATATCGGTGGTCAGGACAGCAAGGCAATGGTCATCAGCCCTCAAGGCAAGGTCCTTGATTTTGCCATGAACGACAAGTGCGCGGCCGGCACCGGACGCTTTCTGGAGGTTATGGCCAGAGCCCTTGAGGTGGACCTTGAACTGCTGGGGGAAATTTCGCTAAAGTCAAATGCACCGGCCACCATCAGCAGCCTCTGCACTGTTTTTGCCGAGTCTGAAGTTATCTCGTTGATCGCAAAAGGGGAGAAGCGGGAAAATATTGTAGCCGGCATCCATGCCTCCATCGGGGCCAGGGTTGTGGCCATGGCAGGGCGGTTGGGGTTAAAAGCCCCGCTTATGATGACCGGAGGGGTGGCTAAAAATGTCGGATTGGTCCGCATGCTGGAGAAAAATATCGGCATGCCCGTTGAGATTTCTGAGCATGCCCAGGTGCTGGGCGCCATCGGTGCCGCGCTGATAGCGCAACAACATTGACATCACCAATTATTGAAGAACCTCGCGGCAAACCGCGAGGAATCTTCGACCGTTTTGCCACCCTTTTTAGGGGTGGTATTTGACGATATTGGATCGGCAAGGGACTGCCGATTATCGATATGTGAGCGCCAGCAGAAATTCGGTATTGCCTTTGGGGCCTTTGATGGGGGAGGGGATAGGGGCCTGGACATTAAAATTGAGCCCTTCAAATACCGCTGTGAGGTCCTGTAAGACGAAACTGTGCAGTTCCGGGTCTCTCACGACGCCTCCCTTGCCCACCTGTCCCTTGCCTACTTCAAATTGCGGCTTGATCAACGCGGCAATTATCGAACCGTTTTTCAGGAATTTCAGAACAGCCGGTACAACAATCTTAAGGGAGATAAAGGAGACATCGATGGCCACGAGATCGACAGGGACGGGGATCGCTTCCAGGGGCAGGTGGCGGATGTTGGTGCGTTCGATCAGGACAACCCGCGGATCATTTCTCAGGTTCCAGGCAAACTGTCCGTAACCCACATCGACAGCATACACCCTGCGGGCACCATGTTTGAGCAGGCAGTCTGTAAAACCGCCGGTGGAGGCACCCACGTCAAGGCAGGTCAATTCATCCACGTGGATCTCAAATTCCGTCAGGGCTTTTTCAAGCTTGAGCCCGCCACGGCTGACATAAGGAAGGTCTTCGCCTTTCAGGGTGATGGTGTCGTGGGGGCTTACGGTTGAACCGGGTTTGTCAACCAGTCGCTCATTGACGAATATTTTCCCGGCCATAATCAGGGCTTTGGCACGCGGGCGGCTTGCAGCCAGGCCTTTTTCGACAACCGCCAGGTCTATACGCTTCTTGTTTTGTGCCATGATTCGAACCGCGGGCTATTAGGAAAAACTTGAACCGCAAAGACGCAAAGCACGCAAAGGTCTTCTTTTTAAGAATTGTCTACAACTGAACGCGCAGCCTGCGCAATCGCCTCAGCATCGAGTCCGCATCGTGATCGCAATGCCGCCAGTGGGCCGTGTTCGACAAACGTGTCGTCGACACCTATTCTTTTTATATGGCAGGTGGAAGGCCCATTGCCGTAAATGCATTCAAACACGGCACTGCCGAAGCCTCCCTGAAGAACATTTTCCTCCACGGTTACCAGTTTCGGTATCCGGGCGGCCAGGTCGAGGATCAACTCTTTGTCCAGAGGTTTGACAAAACGGCAATTCACCACCGTTGCCTGAATGCTGTCTTTTTTTAGTAGAGTGCAGGCTTTTACGGCTTCCCTGACGCCGCTGCCGATTGCCAGCAGGACCACATCGTTGCCTTCAAACAACACCTCGGCTTTTCCGATTTCCAGCGGCCGGATAGTCTCATCGATCGTAACGCCTTCTCCGGTGCCGCGCGGATACCGCAGTGCAATGGGGCCTTTGTGATCCAGGGCGGTTTTCAGCATGCGCTGTAATTCATTTTCATCCTTGGGCGCCATGATGGTCATATTGGGGAGGCAACGCAGATAGGAATAATCGAAGATGCCATGGTGGGTGGGCCCGTCTTCGCCCACAAGCCCTCCTCGGTCAATGGCGAAAACCACGTTTTGCGCCTCAAGGCACACGTCGTGCACGATCTGGTCGTAAGCACGCTGCAGGAAAGTGGAATAGATGGCCACCACCGGTTTGAAACCCTCCACGGCCAACCCGGAGGCAAAGGTAACGCCATGCGCCTCGGCAATGCCTACATCAAAAAAGCGGTCAGGAAACTGTGCCGCGAATTTAGCCAAACCGGTCCCTTCGGGCATGGCAGCCGTGACCGCAACCACTTTGGGGTCTATTTTGGCGAGTTTGACCATGGCTTTGCCAAAAACGTCGGTGTAAGAGGGGACGCTTAAATCAGATGGCTTGCATGTGCCTGTTTCTACGTCGAAACTGCCGCAGCCGTGAAAATAGACAGGGTTTTTTTCTGCCGGTGGATACCCTTTGCCCTTTTTAGTGGTAACGTGCAGAAGTACGGGCTCATTCCTGAACTTAATATTTTCCAGTATGTCGATAAGGTGGTTGATGTTGTGCCCATCGATGGGACCGAAATAATCAAAGTTGAACGCCTCGAACAGCATGCCGGGTGTTACAAAGGTTTTAAAGGATTCTTCACTTCGTTTTGCCAGTTGGTACATATCGTCACCAATTTTCGGCAGTGATTTAAGCAATGATCCAAAATCTTTACGCCAATCCTGGAGCCTTTTATTGGAAAAGGTGCGGCTCAACAGGGAGGAAAGGGAACCCACATTGCGTGAAATTGACATTTCATTGTCATTCAGGATAACGATCAGGTCCCTGTCTTTGTGTGCCCCGCCTGTTTGGTTCATGGCTTCAAAGGCAAGCCCCGCGGTCATGGATCCATCCCCGATAACGGCAATGACTTTTGATTTTTCTTTTTTTAATTTTTTGGCGGTGGCAATGCCCAGGCCTGCTGAAATGGAGGTGCTGCTGTGACCGGTGGTAAACGCATCATAGGGACTTTCACTGATACGCGTGAAACCTGAGAGCCCATCCAGTTTCCGGATGGTTTCAAATGAATGACTCCTTCCGGTAAGTATTTTATGGGCATATGACTGATGACCCACATCCCAAATGATTTTATCTTTAGGGGTATTGAAAACAAAGTGCAGCGCAATCGTCAAATCGACGGCCCCAAGGCTGGATGCCAGGTGCCCGCCGTTCTGGGAAATTACGTTGACAATCATTTTCCTGATTTCGCCAGCCACTGTTTTCAGTTCTGAACGGGGAATTTTTTTCAGATCATCAGGAGATTCAATTTTTTCCAATATGCTCATTGATATGCTACCTGGTACAACGTTAAAATATTTTAGCCACGAAGGCTCGAAGAAAAAAACTAACCTGAATTCAGTCTTAGCGCCTTGGTGGCAAATTAATGTTCGTAATGCCACTAAGTCTCAAAGACACGAAGAAATAAATCAAACCTGAGTTCAGTCTTAGAGCCTTGGTGCCTTAGTGGCGATTCTTAAAAGCACAATTGATCAGGAGTTACGTTCGATAATATATAGCGCAATCCCTCTCAATGGCTCGGATTTTTTATCAAATGATTTAATGGCATGCAAGGCTTTTTCAATAAGCTGCCGCGCATACGCTTGAGATTCGGCAAGACCCATGACAGATGGAAACGTGTTTTTATCCCGGTCTGCATCCGTACCCACGGCTTTGCCCATTTTTGTCGGGTTTCCGATCACGTTCAGAATGTCGTCAGCCACCTGAAAGGCCAGGCCGATGTTGCTTGCATATTCGTTCAGGGCCAGCATTTCCTGGTCGCTGGCTCCCCCCAAAAGTGCACCGGCGAAAACAGACGCCTCGATCAGCGCACCGGTCTTTTTTTTATGCAATGTTTTGATTTCATTTAAATTTAACTTATGGCCTTCGGAGACCATATCGAGCACCTGGCCATCGATCATGCCAATGCAGCCGGCGGCAGTGGTGATGTTATGAATGACCTCCAGGGTTCCTTGATTTTTATCGGATGCCAGGTATTGCGGATCCGACAGTATTTGAAAGGCTATGGTTAAAAGGGCATCACCGGCCAAAACGGCGGTTGCTTCGTCGAACTGAATGTGGAGGGTTGGTTTCCCGCGCCGTAATGCGTCATCATCCATGGCCGGCAGGTCATCATGGATCAGGGAGTAGGTGTGTATCAATTCCATGGCGCAAGCTACATGTAAAATATCGTTTGGATTGCCTCCCACGGCTTCGGCTGCTGCCAGACAAAGGATAGGGCGCACGCGCTTTCCGCCGGCCGATAGGGAGTATTGCATGGCTCTCGTTATCTGCCCAGCCCGGGATTTCTGTGAAATATAAGCATCAATCCATTGATTTATAATGGATTGTTTTGCGGCAAGATATGCTTTAAGATCATTCATTTACATCATCATCGAAAAAAGGGTCTTCACTGACAATGCCATCGGCATTGCCGGTCAGCAGAGTGATCTTTTTTTCAGTTTCATCCAGTTTGTCAGAGCAGAATTTAGACAGCTTAATACCCTCTTCAAAGCGATGCATGGCCTTTTCCAGGGCAAGATCACCTGATTCGAGTTCCTGGACGATGTTTTCCAATGTTTCCATGGCTTGTTCAAATGTGTGTTTTTTAGCCATAATATTTCCTTTTCATTTATTTTTGACAGTTAAAGATCCCTTTCCTAATAGAATTTCGAGATCTTGGCCGTGGTACACCTCTTTTGCATTGCGAACCACTTTCTTATCGGGAATTGTACGCGTAATGCTGTATCCCCTGGACAGAATGGCTGTGGGGTTCAATAGATCGAGTGCACTGGTTACTTCCCGGTGAAAACTTTTTTTATTATCGACATAATTAGTGTAATATTTAAATATGTTATGACTTACTATATCAAGCTTATCTTTAAGTTGTTTACATTGATTGCCAGGGCTGTAAATGGCAAGTTTCTGGGTGTGCCAGGACATGCGCTCTTGATTAATCTGTAGTTGTCTCTTCATATTGATGGTCAGCCGGTTGGTGAGATCGTCCATGCGAATTCTTAGGTCCTGGATTCTCTTTTTGGGGTCTTTGAGTTTTTTCGCTGCATAGTTTAAATAGGTCCGTTTGTGGTCGATGAACCGATTGAAGCTTCCGGATAGCTGTCGTGTCAGATCGGACACGGTATATTTCAGGTCTTCTTTAACCGGCACAACCAATTCCGCGGCTGCAGAGGGGGTTGGCGTACGCATATCAGCAACAAAATCCGCAATGGTGTAATCGGTTTCATGGCCAACAGCTGATATGATGGGAATGCGGGAGGCATAAATGGCTCTGGCGACATTCTCGGAGTTGAATGCCTGAAGGTCTTCAAGGGAACCGCCGCCCCGGGCAACAATGATCACCTCGATGTTTTTTTGTTGATTAAGCAGTTCAATAGCGGCACATATTTCATCCTCAGCGCCTTCACCCTGGACTTTGCTGCCTGCAATCTGAATGTGAACATTGGGATATCGACGGTTTACAACCCTTATAACATCATGCACAACAGCGCCGCTGGGAGATGTTACCAACCCGATATAATGGGGTAAAAAAGGCAATATCTGTTTGTGCTGCGTTGCAAAGAGACCTTCGTTTTCGAGTCTTTGTTTAAGCTGCTCAAAGGCGATTTGGAGGGCGCCGATACCACCAGGTTCCAGATGCTCGAATATAATCTGATAGGAACCGCGGGGCTCATACACGGAAATCCGCCCCAGGCCGCTGATCTGCATGCCGTCTTCAGGCATGAATTTCAGGTTCCGGTTCTGGCCGCGAAACATTACGGCACTGATCTGGGCATGGGCATCTTTCAAGGTGAAATAGAAGTGACCCGATGCCGGTATCCGAAAATTGGATATTTCTCCGGACAGCCATACAAACTGAAAGCGGTCTTCGAGCAGGGATTTAATTTTCCGGGTCAACTCGGAAACGGTCATGGTAGAATTATGCATCATTATAATATTTAGGTAAATGGTAACAGGTATAAGGTATAAGGTACAAGGTGGCTGAGAGGCTATGAAGCTATTGTGCAAAAGGCAGCCGGCTACTGGCTACAGATTACCGACCACTTGATATATACAACGTCTGATAAGGTATATTATGTAAACTAAATGGTATGTATTATAAATAACCCTTTCCAAGTGGTAAATCGCTTCCCTGCTTCCTCAATTTCAATTTTTAAAAGATGTATTTTCGTAAATAGCGACGAAGTCGCGTTACGAAATAAAAACATTTTCCATGGAGATTCTCCATGGAAAATGTTTTTATTTCTTTAATAGTGCCCTTATCACAGGCACGACATACATATCTTCATGCGGCAAGGTCTGGATGTAATTGACAAGCAGATCAACTTTTTGGCTGGTTTTAAGCGTCTTGTCCAGGATAAAATTCTTTTCATTTTTCACGACGCAGAAACCACCCTTTGTTTTGGTGTGGGTTGCCTTGAAATTCTGTTCGGAAACCGTTACATTGAATTTTTCGAGTAGTTCGATCAATTCCTGGTATATTTGTTCCTGTTTCATTTGAATATTGCCGATAGTGTGTTATCTTAATGGTTAACAGGCGAGCGCACGCCAACCTCGTGAATCAAACTGTCGCGGGGTTGGCATGCAACTTAAACTGTCAATTCAGAAAGTAATTTTATACAGGAGGAAGTCAAACAATGCAGCAATCCGTCCCAATTTCAAAACCCGAGGCGCAAATACAGGTCAATGCTTTTATTCGCAGTGTTTACAACTGGATGGCCATTGGTCTGGCCTTGACCGGTTTTGTTGCCTACTATGTTGCCAACAATGAAGGCATGCAGCGGCTGATATTCGGAAATCCCTTGGTATTTTATGGGCTTATCATAGCCGAGCTTGCCATGGTGTTCTATTTGAGTGCCAGGGTCCAGAAAATGCAGGCATCAACGGCTACCGCGTTGTTCGTTACGTATGCTTCCTTGAATGGCGCCACCCTATCATTCATATTCCTTGTTTATACCAAATCTTCCATTGCATCGACATTCTTCGTATGCGCAGCTACATTCGTGGCCTGCAGCATCTATGGCATGGTGACCAAACGCGACCTGACCTCCATGGGCGGGTTTCTGACCATGGGGCTATTCGGCATTATCATCGCCTCAGTGGTCAACATGTTTGTCAGAAGTTCGGGGATGAGCATGATCATCAGTTACGTGGGTGTGCTGGTTTTCGTTGGGCTGACCGCCTATGACACCCAGAAGCTTAAAACCATGGCATTGTCCCAGCCCGCAGGGCTGGAAGCGGGTGTTGTCCGTAAAGGGGCCATCCTGGGCGCCCTTTCATTATATCTTGATTTTATTAACCTTTTTCTGATGCTGTTGCGGATTCTCGGCAATCGCAATTAAAAGTTGCAAAGCAACTTTTAAGCAACGCGACTTCGTCGCTATATTTCAAAGACCGTGGTCGGTGGTCTGTAGTCGG
>JAOZRT010000396.1 GCA_029940035.1 Desulfobacterales bacterium | reverse complement strand
CCCGTAGGGACTTCTTCAAAATTCCTGGCCCTGACTTTCGGCTCCTGCTCCGGCATGGGCTGCCGGGGTATTTTCTCTTTTTTTGCTTTTTTTACTGCCGTTTCTCCCATTTTCTCCTCCACCTAATTTTTCATGCCTATTGTTGTTAACTAAGCATGAAACGATACATTAACCCGGACAAGCCGGAATTGAATATCCAATCATCAATATCCGATGTCCAATTATCAAGTTTCAGCAGGGCTGAAGCCCTGAACTACATGGCATTCAGCCGAATGCTTTGTAGCGCAGGGATTTATCCCTGCCAATTCGTGTGCGAATTCCAAAAGTTTGATGCTGGTTGTCTTAACGTGGGAATTGATCATTCGTTATTGGTTATTCGTCCCTTTTTTGGATTTTGGTCAGCATCGGGTGCCAAAATCCTGCGCAAACATGATACGATTTCAACAAATTAGGTAAAAGGCATGAAAATTGATTATTCTCCCCGAACCCTGCAGTAATGGTCGTAGCTCTCTTTTTCGTCATCCAGATAGGAGCCTAGCCGCATCATTAACTCGTCGAAGTTGACCTTGTGACCATCAAACTCCGGCCCATCCACGCAGGCGAATTTTGTTTTACCGCCCACGGTGACCCGGCAACCGCCACACATGCCTGTCCCGTCGATCATGATGGGGTTCAGGCTGACCTGAAGTTCCACGTCATAGTCCTTGGTGATGTTGCTCACGGCCTTCATCATGGGAACCGGCCCAATGGCGACCACCAGTTTCACACCGCCCTGGTCCAGCACCTCTTGCATGACTTGGGTCACGAAACCATGATGACCGTAGGAACCGTCGTCCGTGCAGATGCGCAGGTCATTGGAGGCTGCTTTCATCTGCTCCTCCAGTATCAGCAGGTCCTTGGTCCGTGCACCGATGATGCAGGTCACGTCGTTGCCGATCTCCTTGAGGGCCCGGGTGATGGGATGCAGCACGGCAACGCCGGTCCCGCCGCCCACACAGATCACTTTGCCCACCTTTTCCAGATGGGTAGCTTTTCCCAAGGGGCCGATCACGTCCTGAAATCCGTCACCCACTTTCAGATCTCTGAAGAGAGCCGTGGATTTCCCCACCACCATGTAAATAATGGTAATGGTCCCTTTTTCCGGATCTGTCTCCGCCATGGTCAACGGAATACGTTCGCCGGTTTCATTAGCCTTCAGAATGACGAACTGGCCCGGCCTGGCTTTTTTCGCAATCAAGGGGGCTTCGATTTCGTTCAATATGACCGTGCCCTCGGCCATCTCTTCGCGCCTAATTATTTTAAACATAATCACCTCCGTTTATTGCCTGCGTTGAGCGTATCGATGGTACTCTTTCCAGGCTTTTCAAAAAATGGATATAATCATATACTCATAATGAATGCAATACAAAATCATTGTGGATACTAAGATGAAATGCTAAAAGTCAAGACCTCTATTTAGGGAGATTTAATTGTTGCCTATTGCTAATGAAATGAAACTGTTTGACAGCCACTGCCACCTGGATGACCATACCTTTTTCAAGGACCTTAAAGGCACCCTCAAAAATGCAAGGGATGCCGGCGTATGTGAAATCATGACCGTGGGAGTTGATCTGGAAAGCTCACAGCGCGCGGTTGCGTTGGCCGAAGCAACCAATGGCGTGTACGCTTCGGTGGGGGTCCACCCCCACGATGCCCAAAGCTGCAACGATACGGTCATCAAGGCATTAAGCCGTCTGGCCGAAAAAACAGCAGTGCGGGCCTGGGGTGAGATCGGCCTGGATTTCAACCGCATGTATTCCCCTATGGAGGACCAGGAAAAGTGGTTTGTGCGGCAGATCCAGGCAGCCGACAGTCTAGGCCTGCCGCTGATCTTTCATGAGCGTGACAGCCAGGGAAGATTCCTGGAAATTTTGAAGACCCATCCCAACCCTCAAAGACGCGGGGTCGTGCACTGTTTCAGTGGAAACGAAGCCGATCTTTCGGCCTATCTCGACCTTGGATTTTACATCGGCATCACCGGGATCCTGACCATCAAGACCCGCGGGGCAGGCCTGAGGGGTCTCGTGCTGAATATTCCCATGGACCGCCTGCTGATCGAAACCGACGCTCCCTATCTGACACCGGCACCCCAGAAAAACAAAACCCGGCGCAATGAACCGGCCTTTGTAAAATCCGTTCTGCTCAAACTGGCGGAAGTCAGACAGGAGGACCCCGAAACTCTGGCGGTGTCGACGACGGCCAATGCGCGACGGCTTTTCAGTATTTAGGCACTTGCCAACTCCCGCCTGTCAGCTATACCCAGAACTGCGGATACCTCCGGCTCGCCGGTATGTTGTTGATCATGAGCGCTACAAACAGCATGACAATGGCACCGGTTCCGGCGGGGATCAGTGCATATAGAAAACCAAGGTTGTGGATTTTCACGCTTCCAATAACAGCAATCAGGGCAGTGGCTCCACCGGGGGGGTGAAGGGTTTTCGTAGCATGCATGACCGCTATCGCAGTCGCCACGGCAAACGCTGCGGCAAACCACGGCATACCGTTAAACATCTGGTAGGAAGCTACACCGACGATGCCTGAAATAATATGCCCCCCGACAAGATTCCGCGGTTGGGCCAGCGGACTTCCGATGGCACCGTAAATTAGAACTGCCGAAGCTCCAAAAGAACCGATAATCATGATCAGATCATTGTGGTCAAGAAGATTGTGATGGATGAAGGCGACTGCGGATATGCCCACAAAAGCGCCGATCCAGGACCAGGCTATTTCCGACAGGGAAACGGCCGGTGGGCTTTTCTGAATACCTTTCATTTTTCTGAAGTAGTTCATTTTGCATGCCTTGGGTTGTTCTAATATTTTTCAAAAAGACAGATCATTATCAACCTGCTGGTGGTCGTTAATTTCAGCCAGTACAATGGTAATGTTGTCGTCGCCTTCATTTTCCAGAGCTGCCTCGAGCAGCAACCTTGCCCGGGATTCGATACTGCCACCCTTTCTGAGAATTTCCGTCATTTTTTCGCCGGAAATGGTTTTGTGAAGCCCGTCTGTCGTAAGAATTATCAAATCCCGTTGTCTTAAGCCCAGGCTGCTGGATTCTGGCTCACAGTACCCGCACCCAATGTATTGATCCATAACATTCCTGGAATAATGTGTAGGCACCTGCTCGGGTCTAATTTCTTTCTCGTTAACCAGAAACCTGGCAAGAGTCTGATCTTCGGTTATCTGAAACAGCCCGGTGTCGCGAAAAAGGTAAAGGCGGCTGTCACCGACATGAACCCAGTGCGCCTGGCCTTCCCGAATGGCCGCGCAAAGCAGCGTTGTCCCCATCGCCTCCAGGTCCGGGTATTTTATCGATTCTGCCGAAATTGCTTTATCACTCTTTTTAGCAAAGGCGGTCAACTGGCTGGTTTCAATCCCTTTCTTGACAGAGCGAATTCCTGCCAGCCTGCCGGTCATAATCTCTGCAGCATAGTCACCCGACACCTCTCCGCCCAATCCGTCCGCTACTCCAAGCAATATTGAATCATCTTCCAGTATTTTCATGAAATACCTGTCATCATTATACGTAAGTACACGGCCCTTATGGCTAATGGCAAAGGCATCTATCGATCCACCCGATAGTTTTGCGGTTCCTTCCTCGACGTGGACCTGTTCGTAAAAGCTGCAGTTCCTGCATGAATCCTGCTTTTTCGCAAATGTTCCCTGGGCCTCTCCCCGGCAGAATGTTCCGGCTATCAGCCAGCAGAGCCTGCCTCCCTTTAAGCCCTGGTTGAAACCATCAAACGTGGCATCGACGGCAGCCGGGCATATGCCCAGGTCCTTTGCCTTGGCACCCCCGGGTTCCCTTCCGCACTTTAACGCTTCCCAGCAATTTATTTTTCCGGATTTCATATGGTCTCACCTGCCCTGATTGAAAAGGCCCTTGCTTCTTCGCGGGTGAGAAGGTCATCCAGCCCCTGTGCCATGTCCTGGTATCTTTTATCAGGATCACGGATACAGGATTTGCATATGAACCTGCGTAAATTCTGCGGTAATCCGGATACCCTTTCAGATGGATCCGGAATATCCATT
>JAOZRT010000395.1 GCA_029940035.1 Desulfobacterales bacterium | reverse complement strand
TCTTTCTTCTTTGCTATAACTTTCAATAGAACTCAAAAGTAATATTATAATAAAAAGGACTCCTGCTCTCTGAATATTGGTATTCATTTTTACCTGCTAACTCCCAGAATAATTGACCCCAAGAATCCCGCAGTAGTTTAACCCGCCGTTCCAAGACCCAGCTTCCCCGTCCAAGAAAGAATCAGAGATTACCCCGCCCCAATTGAAAAAGTATCCTTCCTGCGATAGTGAATGATTGTCGCCAAAATCTTTAACCTAAGTCCTTGATTTCTGCCTTCAAATCATCTATCCGTGCATTCAGACTATAATCATCCCCATCAATAACCGGATAATTCTTTGCTTCTTCTAATATTTGCAGGCGTTCTTTGTGGGCCGGGGTTAGCCCATTCAGTTCTCTCACAGAAAGCGCCATTTCCATTCCTATATAGCCACACGCTTTATTTGGATACTGATCAATTAATTCTCTCATTTTTTTTTCGCCCACCTCTTGTTTTCCTGCTCGGCAGTATAATTCTCCGAGAGACGTTCGAAAATTCTTTATAAGTAGATCGTTTTCATCTGAAAAGTAATTTAAAAACTCATCCAGATAAGCCACACCGACATCTGCATTTTTTTTATCGACTATCGAAGCATTAAGCAATTCCATTTCAAGGTCCTGACACCAGTTAAAAAATGATTGAGACCCATTGAATATATTATCAATTTGCTTAATCGACATTTTTGGCAATTCAAAAAGTACTTTAAAAGCCCCCCATGCTTTTAGCCAGTTTTTACATGCTTTAGTGTGATCATTTTCAAAATATTTATAACCTTCTTCCATCCAATCATCTAACATTTCATAGGAAATCTTGGTCAACTTTTTTTCATCATATAATCTTTCCCATAAAACACACGCAGCAATGCCAACAAAATCTGAAACGTTCGCAGACAAGGATCTTGCTTGTTTGAACCACAACGTTTCTGCAACATCCCATGCTGATTCATTTTCCTCACATTTTTCTTTAAAAAGTGCCGGATTGTATTGAATACCACGTTCTGATAATTCTTTAATAATTTGTTCTGTAGATAGCGACCGGACTCGTGAGGGAAAATTGCTGCTTTCTGTTGAATCAGGATAATGTTCTAAAATATTTTGGACAGATTTTTTGGGGGAAGCACCCATTTTTGCAAGTACATATGGCCTGATTTTTAAATCACCATAAGATCTGTTTTTTTTTTGAATGAATCCATCGTTTTGGTGTTGGAGATGGCCGTATTCATTCAAATTTTCTCTATTAACTTGTTGATCTTTATTTAAACAGCATTTTTTATATTTTTTCCCACTGCCGCATGGGCATGGAGCGTTACGGCCTATTTTCATCATTTTTTCCTTATTAGCAGTTGGTTTCACATACCAAAACTTAAACACATGAGGGATACTCGCATGCCGCCGACAGCGACACTTGAAGACATTAAAGCACACCAACAACGAGTCGAAAAGGATAAAATCACACCCGATAATTTACCCCCGTGTTCACGCTGCCGTGTTGAATCGATCTATTTCAAGATTCACGCATACCGCGAACGACGATTTTTTATTCTCATTGAGATGTTAATCAAAGCCGCTTGCTGCAGCCTGGTTCGTTTCAAGTGCCCCGGTTGCGGCAAAACATTTACCCATTACCCGGATTTTGCCATTCCCCATAAACACTATACCCGGCCGACCATCATGGAGTTTTCAGAAAGATACATCGACTCAGACGATATGACCTACCAGCAGGCGGCCATGGCCGACCGGAGCCTTCCTGGATACCCGCAAAACGATGGTACTTTGGCGCCATCTTCAATCCACCGATGGATCACAACCCTGAGTCATTTTACCCAAACCTGCCGAACATCCTTGATCCTGCTGTTGCAGGAAAACCCCATCGCAAGCATTTGCCGGGACCTTGCCCGGCTGACTGTCCAAAAGAGAAAATATAAAAGTGATCAGCGTAAAAAGCAGCTTATCACCTGCCATCGGCTTTTGATCATCGAGGCTTTTTTTCAAGCCACCTTCAAAACATCGATTTTCACCAAGTTGGCAACGCGCTGCGGTTTTAGCTGAGGTAAGGTTGCCTCCATCGATGTAAAAGGAGGCAACCTTCTGGATAAAGAACAAGAAAAATGGGCTATTTTCTGGTGCGATCTTCTAAGTCCGGTCATCTACGAAGAAATTGATTCTGATCTGACCAATCAGTTTCTCAAACAACTGGCTGCTCAAGAAATTTGTTTCCTCGATGGTCGCGTTGGCAAACCATCGCTTTCCACACTGCGCCGAAAACTGAACCGTTACGAGCAGGGGGGATTTGACGCATTAGCACGTAAACACCGCAGTGATCGAAAAAGGCCCCGCAATATATCGGCTGAGGTCATCAAAAAAGCAATCGAGCTGAAAAAAGAACAACCCCGCCGAAGTCCGGGCGCCATCAATCGCTTCCTTGAAGAGATGTACGGGGTCACGGTCCCCCGTTCCACCCTATATCGGCATCTAAAACAGGCCGGCGCCACCCGCTTAAAGCTTGGGGTCATGCAAAAAAAAGTGCGTAAACGATGGACCCGGGACCATACCCATGACTTATGGGTGGGTGACTTTGAAGATGGACCCTATGTGTTGAAGCATGCCGATGCCGTTCCCACTCATATGTCGGGATTTATCGATTGCCACAGTCGCTTCATTGTCGAGGCACGATACTACATCAGAGAAAATCTGGATGTCTTGATCGATTCTCTGATCCGGGCCTTTTCCACCCACGGCGCGCCCAAACAGCTTTACGTGGATAACGCCAAAATTTACCACGCAAATGGACTGAAAGCGGCTTGCTACCGACTGGATATCAAACTACTGCATCGACCGCCGAAAGACCCGCCGGCAGGCGGCCTGATTGAACGTTTCTTCCAGACCGCTCAGGATCAATTTGAAGCTGAAGTGCGTAAGGATGATCTGTTACCGCTTTCCGAACTTAATCGGCTCTTGTCGGCCTGGCTGGCCGTCAGTTATCACAAAGACAAACATACCGAGACTGGGCAACCCCCTGAGATACGCTATCAAAAAGGATTGACGGTTATCCGGCAGGTCGATATGGGCCGGGCGATTGAATCCTTCATGCAATCCATCGACCGTACTGTCAACAGAACATTTTCCGATGTTCAGCTCAACAAGCGTTTTTATCGTGTCGATCCCAAACTGCGCGGTGACCGGGTTAAGGTCAAATTTGATCCGTTCTCATCCTGGGATAGTGTGCACATTTATTCGTTTGTCGGTGAATACTTAGGCATTGGCACCCTTCATGATCGCTCCAGCGTTATCCTTAAAGGACCTGAGCCCAAACGGGCAAAACCCAAACACAGTTATACCGATCTCCTGCTTCGGCAGCACAAAAAAATGCTCGCCGAAAAAACAGGTGGTATCGATTACAGAAAAGTTGTTTCCAAAAGACAATGGCCCTTTCATGAGTTCGCCAAAACCGTAGCCCAATTGATGGGAAGAAAAGCGGGTTTGGCGGATCTTTCGGCCGGCGAACTTGAATCACTCAAAAAAGTCTATAACCAGAGCCTTTCTATAAACCGTCATATGGTCAAAACCGCTTTTGAAATGGCTCCCCATCCAACGGTTCCCTATGTCATTCGGGAACTTAAACAATTAATCCAAAAGGAGAAAAACCATGTTTCTTAACCATTTTGCCCTGGCAGATCACCCCTTTGCCGAAAAACCGCCCATTGATTGGCTGCTGCGCGATGAACGCATCGATCAAGCTTTAGCCAGGCTTAAATTCTTTGAAGATCAAGGTGAAATTGCCCTGATCATTGGTCAAACCGGTCTGGGTAAATCATCACTGCTCAGACTTTTTATCCAGCAACTGCCGCAAAATCGCTACCATCCTATCTATCTGCATCTCACACCCCTGAATGCCAACGCCTTTTTACGGCTGATTGTTACCAAACTGGGTGAAAAACCCCTTTTTGGAAAAGATCGCATGCTGCTACAGATCCTTGATCGCATTCATATCAACGATAAATGCACCCTGTTTATCATCGACGAGGCCCATTTGATCGATCC
>JAOZRT010000394.1 GCA_029940035.1 Desulfobacterales bacterium | reverse complement strand
TAGGAAGATTCCAGGTCCTCTCAGACCAAGAAATTTCCCCATTCTCAGCACAACAGCCTTTTCCCATTGGTCAGCGATCCGTATCGAGGCTGCAATAACCAGCAGCACGAATACAAGAATAGCAGCAATGCTCCAGTGAACGACGTTAAATTGTTCCAGCAATAGTCCAGTGATTGCAGCAATAACTATTATTGTTATGGAAATCGGATTGATACTCTTTTTTATGGTAGTCTCTGATTTCATCTCTTCCCCCTTTGTCTTTTTTTCAGTTCATCGATCATTTCCTCTGTACTGAACCCATAACTGGAGGCGATGCTTAAATACTCTGAACAGATGCTATTAAGTTTATTTTGTCGTTCTGATTTGGGTATTTGTATATTTGTCGAACCTATAAATGTACCTGTACCTTGCTGTGTTTCCAAAATACTTTGAATTTCAAGCTCCCTGTATGATTTGCCGACGGTATTGAGATTGACCTTAAGCTGGACGGCTAAAGCTCTGACCGTTGGCAATTGTTCGCCTACTTTTAAATCTCCACTTGCGACACCATAGCGGATTTGATCGATGATCTGCCGATAAAAGGGAACCCCAGATTTTGGATCTAATTTAAAATCGATCATTATTAGTTACCTCTCCTGACTTCACATGCATACTTCTATTTGATTATTGTTATAGTATACTATAACAATATAAATATCATTGTCAAGAAATATTTCTATCTGGCTAATTCAAGGGTAAGATACTAAGGCATGAAACCTTAAAAAATGGAAAAGAAGTCAGGTACTGATGTATGGCACTCCCACCCCTGATACGCTGTCCTAACGGTCCTGCAGGTAGTCCACGGCATTCTGAAAAATCTGAATCCCGGGGGTCAGGCCCTGGGGCAACTGTTCCCCGCGGCGTTTGAGCGCTTCTTTTTGCCGTGTCCAATCCGGGTGGTTAGTCCAGTGGTTAAACGCCTCCGGGTGAGGCATCAGACCGAAAATGCGGCCGGTCGCATCACAGATACCGGCAATATCCTTGAGGGACCCGTTGGGATTGAAGGGGAATTCTCCCCCGGCGATTTCACCGTCGTCACGGGTGTACTGCAGAACTACTTGGTTGTTTTCAAACAGCCTGTCAACGGTTTCATCATCGGCGATAAATTTGCCTTCCCCATGCCTTACGGGAAATTCGAGTTCATTCAAACCGCGCGTAAAAATACAGGAGGACTCCGGCCGGGTCTTCATCTTGACCCATGCGTCCCTGAAATTGCCACAGTCATTGTACGTCAGGGCCACGGCTTGCCCCAGGCCTTCCGCCGGGGGTGCGGAATCGCCGAATCCGGGCAACAATCCCATATTGACCAGCGTTTGAAAACCATTGCAGATCCCTATGATCAGGTTCCCCCTTTCCACGAAATCGTGAATCTGGCTACCGATGTTGGTCCGCATGCGCAGGGCCTGGATAACTCCCGCCCCGTGATCGTCGCCCCAGCTGAACCCCCCGCCAAAGGCCATGACCTGGAAGTCATCCAATAACACCGACCCGTCAATCAGGGAATTGATGTGGACGCGGTGAGAGTTGGCCCCTGCCAGCTCAAAAGCATAGGCGGTCTCATGATCGCAGTTCAGGCCATAACCGGTGAGCACCACTACATTCACGTCGCTCATATCAAATCTCCGAACGGTTTTTTCCATGCTTCTTTTAGTTCTGCCACTGTCTTTGTAAAAATCACCTCTCCGTCGGTCCCCTTGATGCTGACCTCTTTGCCGGCAAGAACCTTTCCAACGCAGGCACAGGGCTGCCCCTTGAACTGTTGTTTGAAAACATCCCTTTTAGCCGGATCAACAGTCACCAGGAATCTGCCGGCTGATTCCGAAAACAAAAGGATGTCATCCCGCAGGGATTCCTCCACGGGCATTGGTCCCAAATCTACATCCATGCCCAGATTGCCTCCCATGGCAACCAGGGCGATATGCACCCCCAGGCCGCCACGGTAAATACCGTGAGCCGATGCCACAACCTCATCGCCGATGGCCTTGCTCAAAGCCCTGTAAAGGGAAAGAAACTGGTCCGGGTGGACTTCAGGGACATTCAGGCCGGTATAGCCGAGATGTTCATAGTATTCACTGCCCCCTAGTTCATTGTGCGTCGTCCCCAGCACGTAAACCAGGTCACCCGGTACCTTACTGTCCATGCTCACGCATTTCCCGACATCCTCGATCACGCCCATGGTTGAGAACTGGAGCGTCTCCAAAGCGGAGATTTTATGGGTCTCCCCGTATCGTCCGGTGAGATGCCCGTCCACGTACATACTGTCCTTGCCGGACAGAAGCGGAATTTCATAAGCCATGCAAATATCGCGCAGAGCAAGGCACGACCGCACCAACTGGGCTGCCTTGAACTTGCCATCCGGGTTGTCCGCCGGGTGATATTGGATGCTGGGCCAGCAAAAATTATCCACGCCGCCGATGTGATCGAGGCTGCCGCCCACGGCAATCAGCCGTCTCACGGCTTCGTCTATGGTACAGGTGGTCATGTGGTAGGCATCGATGCAAGCATAGGTCGGGATAAGTGCCTGGGAGAACGCCAACCCTCTGCTGGACGTCAGCACCGGCCGGATGACGGCGGCATCGCTGTTGACATCACGGTCTTCGCCCACCAGCGGCTTTATCACGCTGCTGCCCTGCACTTCGTGATCATACTGCCGTGTTATCCATTCCCGGGAACAGACATTCGGGCCGGCCAAAAGGTCCACCACCAGGTTGCCGTAATCCGCGGGTGCATTTAAAACAGGTTCGTGCAGACCCCTCAACTCCGGGGGCTGCCAAACCGCATCAAACTCCCACTGGGGAAAGCCTGACTTCAGTAAATCGATATCCACAAAGGCGCACGTCTCATTGTTGAAGGAGATGTGCAGCTTCCCGGTATCGGTGTAGGTGCCGATGACGGTGCTTTCCACGGCATGCTTGCGGGACAGTTCGAAGAAGCGGTCTATATGCTTGGGTTCCACGGCAATGGTCATCCGCTCCTGCGATTCGGAAATCCAGATTTCCCACTGATCCAGACCGTCGTATTTCAAAGGGACCTTCTCGAGCTGAATCTCGCACCCGTTGGAAAACCGCGCCGTTTCTCCTACAGACGAGGAAAGCCCCCCCCCGCCGTTGTCGGTGATAAAACGGATGAGTCCCTCGTCCCGCGCCTCCAGCAGAAAGTCGTGCATTTTCTTCTGGGTATAGGGATCGCCGATCTGAACGTGCCCGGCAGGCGTGTTTTCAGAAAAGGTTTCCGAGGCAGCCGTAACGCCGTGAATACCATCCTTGCCCACTCTGCCGCCGCTCATCACCACCAGGTCGCCGGGAAATATGTCCTTTGTTTCCGAGGGCTCGTTGTGGATCAACGACGGCATGATGCCTACGGCAGTGACAAATACCAGGCATTTTCCCATGTAGCCGTTGTGAAAGAGAACCTGTCCGAATGTCGTGGGAATCCCGCTTTTGTTGCCGCCATCCCTCACGCCTTCGATCACGCCGTCTAAAAGCCGCCGCGGGTGCAGGCGCGGGTTGAGGTCGCCGCTGTAGTCCCGATCCCCCACACAGAAGCCGTAGCTTCCCATGATGAGCCGGGCGCCTTTGCCTGTCCCCATGGGGTCCCGGTATATGCCGACGATACCGGTTATTGCCCCGCCATAGGCCTCCATGTTGGAAGGTGAATTGTGGGTTTCACCGGTAATGACGTAGTGGTGGTCTTTGTCGAATCGCCCTGCCCCGGCATTATCCCACAGGACCGACACCACCCACTCCTTTTTTTCTTTTAATTCCAACGTGGGTTGCTGGATGCACGTGTTGAAAAGGTTGTCGATGGTTTCCGTGCGACCGGTCTTGAGGTTCTTGTAGCGAAAAAGGCCCTGGAAGGTGTTGTGATTGCAGTGGTCGCTTCTGGCCTGGGAAATGTACTCCAATTCTATGTCCGTGGGGTTGGACAATCCCTTTTCCGTTCTTTGCCGCAGCACCTCCCTTTTGAGAAAATAAGACCGTATGGTGGGAATATCGCTGGGGTTCAGGGCCAGGTTCCGCTGGTCGCTGATATCCTGCAGCA
>JAOZRT010000393.1 GCA_029940035.1 Desulfobacterales bacterium | reverse complement strand
GGCCCCTTCGAGGGGCCTTCCTCATACCTCCGGCTCTGCCGGAGGTCGCTGATTTATGGATAGCATTTACATCTAGGTATTGAAGTCAATATTGTCAATCAATATCCAGGCATTGATCATCAATAACCTTAAATATAACTAAAACAAACTAAAAATAACTTTGTAGCACATGGGTGGGGGATCTCATTGGCAAAGCATCCCAGATGGTTTAAAAAGTATGATGTATTTCAATTTCGCGCATGCTATTAAAATATATCAAGCAAAGATTTGATCAACAAGAATAAGAACAGATCAATCCACGTTTTCAGGAGCAATTTATGAAAGTTGACGGCAAAGAGATGCGGCCCATCTGGCTGAAAGAGGATGGGCATACAGTGCAGGTAATCGATCAGCGGCAGCTTCCCCACGCGCTGGTTATTCTGGACCTGGCCAGGGTCGATGATGTCATCATGGCCATCCAGGAAATGGTGGTGCGGGGGGCACCCCTCATCGGCGTTACTGCGGCCTACGGTGTTTTCATTGCCGCGCTCAATGCCAAAGACCGGTCCGACCATGCTGATTTTTTCAGGCAGGAATGCGATCGCATCAAGGCGGCCAGGCCCACGGCCATTAACCTTATATGGGGGGTGGAGAGAGTGGTTGCCGCGGTGAAAGGGATGGGTGGTGATACTGCCCGGATCGAAGCGGCCCGAGCAGAGGCCGGGTGCATAGCCGAGGAAGAGGCTGAAAACTGCCGCCTGATCGGGGAATATGGCGTTGCTATCGTGGAGAAGATCAGCAGACAAAAAAACAGGTCCACGGTCAATATCCTGACCCACTGCAACGCGGGGTGGCTGGCCTGCATAGAATACGGCACGGCAACAGCCCCCATGTATGCGGCCTTTGAAAAGGGGCTGGATATTCACATCTGGGTGGATGAAACCCGGCCGTTGAACCAGGGGGCCAGGCTGACGGCCTGGGAACTGGGCAAACACGGCATCGATCACACGATCGTAACGGACAATGCCGGCGGGCACCTGATGCAGCACGGCATGGTGGACCTGGTCATCGTGGGTACGGACCGCACCACCCATACCGGGGATGTGGCCAACAAAATCGGCACCTATCTGAAAGCGCTGGCCGCCCATGACAACCAGGTGCCGTTTTACGTGGCCCTGCCGTCCAGCACCTTTGACTGGGAACTGAAAAACGGTGTGACCGACATCCCCATCGAAGAGCGGGACCCGGATGAAGTCCGCTATGTGCAGGGGCTTGGCCCGGATGGCGTAAAAAAGGTGATGATTTCGCCGCTGGACAGCAGGGCGGCCAATCATGCTTTTGATGTCACGCCTGCCCGCCTGGTTACGGGTTTCATTACCGAAAGAGGGGTCTGTAAGGCCAGCGAAGAAGCTATCCACACGCTTTTTCCCGAAAAGACAGGTACCTGATAACTTTTACACGAACCATTATGTTTAGTGTCTATAGGCATTTTGATGATGCCTGTTTTGGCAGGGCTGAAGCCCTGGACTACATTGCTTGAGGCTGACTGCCTTGTAGTGCAGGGATTTATCCCTGCTGAAGCGAGGTGCCGGACACGGTTCTGTGTTATTGGCAGAGGGTTGATATGGGTTGACAACTCAAAATGAATAGCCTTTATTGTTCGCCATGCTGACGGAATTAGAAAAAAAAATAGTGGTGGCTATCCAGGGGGACCTGCCCATCACACCGGCGCCCTATCAAGAAATTGCCGGGGAACTGGGTATTTCCGAGGAACTGCTGCTGGATACCTTGAAAAGCCTCTGCGACCGGGGCGTTATCCGGCGTTTCGGCGCCACCCTGCGGCACCAGAAGTCAGGTTTCACCGCCAATGCCATGGTCGCCTGGCGTGTGGAGGAGGAGCGTGCAGACCAGGTGGGGGAAATATTTGCTTCGTTCAGGGAGGTTTCCCACTGCTACCATCGAAAACCGACCCGGGACTGGCCCTACACTCTTTACACCATGGTGCATGCCGGCGACGAAGTCGAATGCCGGGAAATAGCTTTCCGCATGGCCGAGCAGGCGGCGGTGACAGATTATGAACTCCTGTTCAGCCGTGAAGAGCTGAAAAAGACCTCCATGCAATACTTTATATAATAAATTTAGCCCGCTCCAATCGCTGTAAACGATTGGAGCGGGCTAAATTTATTATTAGACGCGGCTTCCATCTTCGCTCTTCGAGCTACGCCGGGACAAGTCGCCGCTAAAAATTCATTATAGAGTTGAAGAATAGAGGTCCAAATCAACAACTATTGACTAATTTCAACGAATCTCATGCAATGCCAATATATTCTTGAGCATTTCACGGCTTGGAAATCTTCATAGGCAAGGCATCTAAGGGTGAAGGCGTAGCGTTTTACTTCGAACCCTTAGTAACACAGCATATGAAGGTTTCCGAGTTGCCCGCAGGGTGAGATTCGTTGAAGAATAGAGGCCCAAATCAACAACTATTGACTAATTTCAACGAATCTCATGCAATGCTCAAGAAAACCTCATATTCTGCTGGTTAACCCCTGGATTCACGATTTTGCGGCCTATGATTTTTGGGCCAAGCCCCTGGGATTGCTGCAGCTGGCGGGCATTCTGCAACACCACGGCATGTCAATATCCTACATTGACTGCCTGGACCGCTTTCACCCGTGCGCCCCCCCCTCAGACCCGTATGCGCGCAACGGCCGCGGGCCTTACCGCAAAACCCCCATCCCCAAACCACAGGGCCTGGAGGATGTCCAGCGAACCTATTCCCGCTACGGCATCAAAAAAGCGTGGTTTTGGAATTCATTGGAGAAGGCAGGCAAGCCGGACCTCATCCTGGTCACTTCCCTGATGACCTACTGGTATCCCGGTGTTCAGGAGACCATACAAGAATTGAAAAAATGGCAGCCGGATGTGCCAGTGGTTCTCGGCGGCGTGTACGCCAGCCTCTGCCATGACCATGCAAAGCAGCATAGCGGTGCGGACCAGGTGGTGAGCGGGCCGGGCGAGGATGGGTTGCTGGATCTGGTGCAGGCGTTTACCGGCTTCGAGGCCAGGCCTCGATTCGATTCGGCAAACCTGGATTCATTCCCTTATCCTGCCCTTGAGCTTCAAAACCGGATAACCTATGTCCCTTTGATGATGTCGCGCGGCTGCCCTTTTGCGTGCGCGTATTGTGCGTCCCGTTTTTTAAACCCCAAGCAGATGGCACGCAATCCCGCGAATGTGGTTGCGGAAATAGAATTCTGGCATCAAAAATGGGGTGTGGTCGATTTTGCCTTTTACGATGATGCGCTGCTGGTGAATTCCGAAAAACAGATCCTTCCCATTTTGCAGGCGATTGTCCAGAAAGGGCTCGAGGTTCGTTTTCACACCCCCAACGCCCTGCACGTGAGGGAGATCAATCAGGAGGTGGCATATCTCATGTTCCGGGCCGGCTTTAAAACCATCCGGCTGGGCCTTGAAACAGCGGCTTTTGACCATCGCAATGCCCTGGACAGCAAGGTCACGGCAGACGAGTTTTCAAAGGCGGTGGCTCATCTCAAGGCAGTGGGGTTCAAGCAAGAGCAGGTGGGCGCCTACCTGCTCTGGGGCCTTCCCGGGCAGGCACTTGGCGAAGTGGAGGAATCCATCAGGATCGTGAAGAATTGCGGCATTACCCCTGTGATCGCCCACTACACGCCCATACCGCATACGGATCTGTGGCCCCGGGCCGTAGCTGCATCCCGCTATGATCTGGAAGCGGACCCCGTTTTTACCAACAATGCCATCATGCCCTGCCAAAAGGAGCCCTTTTCATGGTCAATCATCAGCCGGCTAAAGGGTTTGATAACAGATGAAGAATTTTGAATTTTGGCTTTTTGCAAACCACAAGATGTGGTATAATTCGCCATTAAAAAAGGAAGATGTGCCGGGTAACGAAGAATGAAAACGGAATAGTGGATTGTATATTGTCAATTAGTTAAACCCAAATCTGAAAAGGAGTGCTGCGGATGAAAAAGACAGTTGTGCTGACAGTTGTGTTGATTATGGCTATGACAGGGTTTGCCTGGGCCGGTACGGATGCAGGGTACAAAGAGATTGGGATCAA
>JAOZRT010000392.1 GCA_029940035.1 Desulfobacterales bacterium | reverse complement strand
CGCTCTACTTTGCCATCGCCACGGGAGAGTACATCGTGCATGGCGGGCAGTATTATAAAACCCGTTCGCAGGACCTCAGCGACACCCTCATGGAAACGGTTGGGGAAAACGGTGGTGAAACCCTGATGCAAACCGAGGCAACCCGTATCGGCATTGATAAAGGCCGGGTCGCCTGGGTGGAAGATGACGGTGGAAGGCGCTATCCGGCAAAAGCCGTCATCGCCAATGCCAATACACCGGATATTTTAACAAAATTGCTCCCTAAGGATTCAATGCCGGCTGACTACAGGCAGCGTATGGAGGCATTTTCGCCATCGCTTTCCTCCTGCGTCGTCTGGCTGGGACTCAACCGGGAACTCCGTGGCCGGATCAAAGGGTACGAAATTGTTGTCACGGAAAATTCAGACCCCGAAACCGAATATGAAAATATTGTGGCCGGTAATTTCAACGATATGGGCTTGGGCGTCACCCTTTACGACAATCTTTTCAAAGGCTATTCACGTCCCGGTACCAGCACCATGTCCATCATGACGCTCTGCGGGTATGATCCCTGGCGAAAATATGAATCAGACTATCTGGCCGGTAAAAAATCGGCATATTCCCGTGCAAAAAAGGAGATGGCCGACTTTTTTGTCCAAAAAATCGAAAGAAGGCTGATACCCGGTCTAAGCGATATGATCGAGGTCATGGAGGCGGCCACACCCCTGACCAACCGCTACTACACGGGCAACCCCCAGGGTGCCATATACGGTTTTTCCCGTCCATTGGAGCAACTGAATGCCCTGGACGTGAGGTCACCACTCAAGGGTTTGTACATGGCCGGCGCCTGGACACATGGCGGCGGGTACACCCCGGTCATGATGGCGGGACGGCAGGCGGCCGAAGCACTGCTGGCAGACTGGAAACAGAAAGGATAGCTCGTACTTGTATATTTTTACTCGATTGTGATACTAGTGCGTTGCGTCGAAACAGCTTACCGTCTGATCATCTGTTTCGGCGGCGATACCGGGAACAGGGGACGACCATGATGGAAAAACCACCCATAGAAAAAACGCCTCTGTATAAATCGCTACTGATAACTGCCGTATTCAACACCTTCATTGCTCTGTTTATTACCCTGCTGCAGATCGGCAAAGGTTTTCTCGATAACTTCATTCTCTCTCAATGCATCGGTCTCTCCATCTGCTTTTGTGTAACCCTCACTCATCATCGGTTTTATGACACAAAGCCATTGCTGCAATTCATATTTATCTTGATTGCCATGATCGCTGCCATCTTTTTCGGCGGAACACTCGGCTTGCTGATCTCGAGTTACGACCCGGCTGTTTTTCTACAAATTCCCACTAACCTGCTTGAAATCCTGGTACTTGGGCTCCTGTTCGGCGCCGTTGGTTCCTATTTTTTTATTTCCAGGGAGAAGATTGCCGCCACCGAAACACAGGCCAGGGAGGAAAAGATCCGCCGGCTGGTGAGCGAGAAAGCCGCAGCCGAAGCCCAGCTTAAGCAACTGCAAGCCCAGATCGAACCGCACTTTCTGTTCAACACCCTTTCGAATGTTTTGAGCATGCTGGATTCCGACCCGCAGAAGGGCAAAACCATGCTGGTGAATTTTATCCAGTATCTGCGCATTTCCCTGGTCAAGATTAGGGAAAACATGACCACCATCGAGATGGAGATGGAGATGGTCCGGGCCTACCTCGATGTCTACAAGATTCGTATGGGAAGCAGGCTGCGCTACTCCATCGATCTGCCCGAACATCTGGCGCAGGTATCCCTGCCGCCGATGCTGCTGCAACCGCTGGTGGAGAACGCCATCAAGCACGGCCTTGAACCCAAAATCAATGGTGGAGAAATTGCCATACGCGCATCGGAAAACAAGGGCATTCTTCGCATCGATGTCCGGGATTCCGGTCTGGGCTTTGTATCCGGTGGCAGCACTGGAATGGGAATTACCAATATAAAGGAACGCCTGAAATCATTGTATGACAACCGCGCCCGGTTGGTGCTGAAAGAGGTTCAGCCCAGCGGTGTGGAAGCAACCCTGGAGGTACCCCATGACCGCCATCCGGGCGATCATAGCTGACGACGAGAAGGCGTTACGAACCTATCTCAGATCTCTGCTTTCCAAAGTCTGGCCTGAGCTGATAATCTGTGCCGAGGCTGAAAACGGACCACAGGCTTTGGAACTGGTGGAAGTCCTGCAGCCGGACATTGCGTTTCTGGACATCAGAATGCCGGGCTTTTCCGGCATCGAGGTGGCGGAGGGGATGACGGTACCCTCCCGGGTGGTTTTCATCACCGCTTTTGACACCTACGCCGTGGAGGCTTTTAAAAAGGCGGCCGTAGATTACCTATTGAAACCGGTAACTGAAGAGCGTTTGCGGATGACTGTAGAGCGGCTCAAGAAGCAGATAAATGCCGCAGAAGAATCGCCGGACAGCATTACCCAAACGGTTAAAAAACTGTTATCGGAAATAAAGGCCGGTAGCGAACCCCAATTCCTGGAGTGGATCAAGGCACGGCAAGGTGATGAAATCAGACTGATCCAGGTGAACGACATCTACTACTTCAAAGCCGAGGACAAATATACGCTCATTAAAACACTGCAGGGTGAACACCTGATCCGAACCAGCATACGCCGGCTTGAGGAGTCCTTGGATCAGATCCGGTTCCGACGCGTACACCGTGGAACGATTGTCAACATCGGAAAGATAAAAGCCGTTCACCGCTCTCTATCCGGCCGGCTGGACATCAGCCTGTACGAACTGCCGGATAAGCTAACCGTCAGCCGGTCCTATGCTTCGTTTTTCAAGCAAATGTAAAGCCGCAAGGTTTGTGACCAGCGGCACAATTAATACCTGAATCTTGTACGAGTCGGAGGCTTTCATAGGCAGGGAGACTCTTTTACAACACCCTCCAGGGCAAGGGTTCGCGTGGACCGATCCGCTTCCGGTTTTGGCGCCGACACCACGGCCGGCCCCAGCCGGCGGATTGCCTTGTGCGATTTTTCTGATATAGGAACTTCCGGAGGTATGCCGGCTTTCAGATTTACGAATTCAGTCATCGCATATTAGCCGGTGCAGCAATACCTAGACTTCACACTGATTATGTCAACTGCATGAAATCACGTATACTTTTAGTTGTGTTCCAGAACCTCTTGTTGGGAAGAATCCCCTGGAGTGATGTAACTTTTTACTTTTCCAAGAAGGAAAATTTCACAGGCTTGTATTGGCAATCAAAAAACGGATAGCGTACCGGATATTTATTTCATTGTTGGTCAATATATTCTAAACTCTGCTGGCTAATATTTAGGCTGCATTTGATTCAAGCCGATGTACTTCCTTTTCAAGCCGATTCCCTAGTGAATCTTCCGTGACTTCAAGATCATAACGTGTTTGAAGATTTAGCCAAAACTGAGGAGACATTCCAAAAAAACGTCCAAACCGCAAGGCCGTATCAGCGGTAACGGATCTTTTGCCGTGTACAATTTCATTGATACGCCGCGGAGGTACACTTATATCCTTAGCCAACCGATATTGACTGACGCCTATCGGCTTTAAAAATTCCTCCATCAGAATTTCGCCTGGATGAATGGGATTAAGTTTTTTGTCCATCACTATTTCCTCCTAATGATAGTCTGCAATTTCGACATCATATGCATCCCCGGTTTTCCACCTAAAGCACACTCGCCATTGGTCGTTGATGCGTATGCTGTGTTGACCTTTCCGATTACCTTTTAAAGCTTCCAGTCTGTTACCAGGCGGAATCCGTAACGCATTCAACTCAGGGGCGGCATCCAGCATGACCAGTTTTCTTCGGGCAAGATGCTGTAAATTTTGCGGTAATTTCTTGGAAAAGTGCCGATTGAATAATTTTTCGGTTTCCTTATCCTTGAAAGATTTTATCATAGCAACATATTAACGCGCCTCGTTAATAACGTCAAGGGTTAAGTTTTATACTAATGTTTCTGATTCAATTTCGATTTCCAACCCCAAAATACCAGAAAGAGAGGAATCAGGATGCTATAGTGAGCACAGACACAGAAAATGATGGATAAATGATAAAAAATGGGCAAGAACAG
>JAOZRT010000088.1:3116-15052 GCA_029940035.1 Desulfobacterales bacterium | reverse complement strand
TCATTACCCTTTTGGCCATTGTGCTTTTCACCTCGCTTTTCATCACCCGCGGTGTGGGAAAGTTCGATTTCTGGTGGTGGATGTCCCTTAACATCGCCTGCTTGACAGCCATAGCCGCAGCCCTTGACCCGGGCTGGAGAGACGCGGTAATACATGATCTGCAAAAGCAGGTTCTCCAAAAAATCGGCATCGGTGTTCTGTCGGCACTGGGTCTTTACCTTGTTTTTTATGTGAGCAACACGGTTTCACGGCTGGTTTTCCCCTTTGCGGCGCACAACATTGAAAATGTTTACGCTTTCAAGGCCGGAGCCGCGCCCATGCGCATTGCCGTTCTGATGGCGTTTATCATCGGCCCTGGTGAAGAGCTGTTCTGGCGGGGGTTTTTGCAGCGGCGGTTTCAGGTGGAAAAAGGGCCTTTTCAGGGTTTTCTGCTGGCCACCCTGCTGTACACGGGGGTGCATATCGCCTCCGGCAATGTAATGCTGGTGCTTGCAGCCGGTGTTTGCGGGCTGTTCTGGGGGTTCTTGTACCTGCGCACGGAGTCCCTGTTGCTGAATGTGGTCAGCCACACGGTGTGGGACGTGGCTATATTTCTATTCTTTCCAATGGCATGAAAATACTTACTATATCCGATCGGGTCGAACCGGCCTTCGAACATAAGGAGCTGCCACAGGCGCTGGCGGGAACAGAATTGATTCTGGCCTGCGGAGATCTGCCGCCGGAGTATCTGACCCGGCTCTCCACATCCCTGGGGGCACCCTTGTACTATATCAAGGGCAATCACGATATCCGCTACACGACCAAACCTCCCGGGGGATGTCTTGACATTCATGCCCGGATCGTGAAACTCAACAATATCAAGATCCTCGGTCTTGGCGGGTCGCGATGGTACAATGGTGGGCCCAACCAATTCACGGAAAATGAAATGAAATGGACCCTGTGGAAACTCCAACCACAGCTCTGGTGGAACAAGGGGGTGGACATCGTCATTTCCCATGCACCGCCAAGACTTGTGCATGATGCTGAAGATCGCTGTCACAGGGGCTTCAAGAGCTTTCACCCGCTCATCAGGCGGTTTTCCCCTTCATATTTTATTCACGGGCATATCCATGCCAGGTTCAATGACCCTTCGGAACGTATGACAACCATCAACCAAACCAAGGTGGTCAACAGCTATGGGCATTACCTTTTTGAAATCGATACTGGCCGGGCGACGGCATAAACACAAAAACAGCCCTGATGACAAACCCGTGGAAATGGAAACCCGCTCCTTCCACGACGACCAGGCCAGTGAGAAAGCTTTTGACGCCGTCGACCGGGGGGTCTGCAATGTATCTCTGGAACAGATCATCGGCAGTGTGGGGCGCTATCACGACTTTGACGGCAGGTTCCGGATCAAATCCCATGTGCCGCCGGAAAGACTGCAGAAGATCAAACAAGCCTTGCGCCAGGGAAAACCCCTGCCGCCGGTAAAACTCTACCAGATCAAGGACGAATACTACGTATTGGACGGCAACCACCGGGTGGCTGCCGCCAAGGAGTTCGGGCACGACAGTATCAGGGCGCAGATTCTCGAGTTCACCCCTTCCAGCAATACCCTGGAAAATATCCTGTATCGTGAAAAAAGTGAATTCAAAGAGGCAACCGGTTTGACCGAACCCATCGACTTGACCGAAATCGGACAGTACGAATATCTCAAACAGCAGATAAAAACCCACCAAGCTCACATGCGAGGCGCCATTGGAAAGCGCATCCCCTATTCCCGGGCTGCCGAAGATTGGCTTAACACCATCTACACGCCCCTGGCCGGTATTGTCAGAAAAAGCGGCCTGCTAAGCCACTTTCCCGACCGGACCGTTGCCGACCTTTATGCTTATGTATCCTTTCACCAGTGGGAAATTGGGCGCCGGCGTACCTACGGCATCGGACTGGACAAACTGATCCCCAAAAACATGGAGGCATTCAGAGATAAAATGGCAGATACACAAGAACGCGAATATCCGGAAATGAAGAGGGGTATCACCGCCTTTGTCCTGATTGCGGTCAAGGCCAAAAGTGAGTATCGCATCATGGACAAGCTGTATCTGTTAAAGGAGGTGCGGGAGATCCACTCGGTCCACGGAGAGGTAGACATCCTGGTCAAAGTCGTCCTGACGCGGGACCTCTTGACCTCCGATGCGGAGATCATCGGAAATTTCGTGCACGAAAATATCAGGGGCATATCCGGCGTGGCCAGCACGCGGACGCTGATACCCGGTCATTCGAAAATTAAAGAGTGACGTAATAATGGCTCTGAAAGGGCCTGATTTATCTCACCGCCCGCTGCGCTCGAGTGAACGAAGTGAACAGGCGGTGAGATATATTCAAGCGCCCACTCGCATAGCAAAGCTTGGACCTTCAACTTAGCTGAAGGATTAAGGGAGAACTTTAATACAATTCATATTTCACCAGCCGGCCATCCAACCCTGCATTCCGCAACGGCTTTTTCCAGGATGGTTTGAGCCCCATGTATTTCAGCAGCGCCCTGTTGCCGAAATAGACAAATGCCTGGGCCCCCTGGCAGCGCTGTTTCAGAAAATCTCCCAATGACCTGTAAAACGGCTGCAAATCATCATCCTGCAGGCGAATGCCATAGGGTGGATTGCATAAAATAATTCTATTTTCAAGCCCTTGCAGTTCACGAAAGTCACTGCGGTCGATGACGATGCCATCCCCGTGGGGAAGCCTCCTGCAATTGGCCCTGGAAGCCTTGACCGCATTTTGAGCAATGTCGCTCCCAGCCACCAACCCCCTGGGCAATGCAATGATGCGTCTGTCAGCCCTGTTTTTGACCTTGTCCCACAGCTTGCGATCAAAGTCCGGCAGGAAACGGAAGCCAAACCCCGATCTCAAAAACCCTGCCGGTATGTTGCCGCTGAGCATGGCAGCTTCACACAAAAGGGTTCCGGACCCGCACATGGGATCGTACAGCGGCTGTCGCTGGTCCCACTCGGACAGCGCCAGCACGGCTGCAGCCACGATTTCCTGAATGGGCGCTTCCACGGACTCCCCCCGGTAACCACGACGGTGCAAAGAACCCCCTGAGGTGTCGAGGCTGATGGTGCCCTGGTTTTTCTCCACATGCAGGTTGATCCAGACATCTGGCTCCCGGCGGTCCACATTGGGCCTTTTTCCAAATTTATCTCTGTAAAGGTCTACTATCCCGTCCTTGAGACATAACGCTGCAAATTTAGAGTGGCGCAGGCTGGGGTTTCCGGAGACGTTGGCAAAGATCCCGAACGTGTTGTTGACGGTAAAGCACGACCCCCAGTCAATGGACCGGGCCGCACGATAGAGGTCGTCGCGGTTTCTGCATTGGAAGGATGTGAGGGGCGCCAGAACCCGTGTGACCAGACGCGCCTGATAGTTGACACCGTAGAGAGTTGCCGGGTCTGCCTTGAAATACAAGCCGCGGTGCGCCTTTTTAATGTCACGGCACCCCAGGGTTTTGAGTTCCCCCGCAGCCAGTGATTCCAATCCACCCGGCGTCTGGCAAAAATAGCTGTGGGTCTGCTGGTATTGAAAAAGGGCCATAAAAAAATACTTAATCTGCCAAATAAGATATAAGAATCTAACTTACTATTTTAAATATATTATTTATATCTTTATTTTTTTATATCTCACGTGTTTTGACGAATTCAATGTCCGGCCACGCCTCCATGCTGAACCCGAGCTGCCACTCACTGGTGGTCAGAAACGAAAGACTGCCCTCGGCATCCGTGGCCAGGTTGGACTGGTTGTTTTTTTCAAATTCAGCCAGTTTTTTTTGATCCTTGCAATCCACCCACCGGGCCACACTGAAATTTACAGGTTCGTATTCAGCATCCACACGGTATTCCGCTTTCAAACGGGCCATGGTCACATCGAACTGCAGGACACCCACGGCTCCAAGTATGTAATCATTGCCCGACAGCGGCCTGAACACCTGAATAGCCCCCTCCTCCGCAAGCTGGATCAACCCCTTCTTGAGATGCTTGGCTTTGAGGGGGTTCTTCAGGCGTACCCGCCTGAAATGCTCGGGGGCAAAGTTGGGCACGCCGTTGAACTTCAGGGGTTCCTTCTCCGTAAACGTGTCTCCAATCTTGATGGTCCCGTGGTTGTGGATGCCGATAATGTCGCCGGGGAAGGCCTCCTCGACATTCTCGCGGTCACGGGCCATGAACATGGTCGCATTGGCCAGGGTGACGCCCTTGCCGATGCGGTGGTGGATGACCTTCATACCGCGCTTGAACCTGCCCGAGCAGATCCTGACAAAAGCGATCCTGTCCCGGTGGGCCGGGTCCATATTGGCCTGGATTTTGAACGCAAAACCGGAAAAGCTGTCCTCATATGGGGACACGTCGCGCGAAACGGTTTCCCTGTCGCCCGGGTGGGGCGCCATCTCCACAAAGGCGTCCAGCATCTCTCTGACACCGAAATTATTTACAGCGCTGCCGAAAAATACCGGTGTCTGGCTCCCTTTCAGGTATTGGTCCATGTCAAGAGGATCCGTGGCCCCCTCGATGAGTTCCACGTCTTCGCGCAATTCATCTGCCTGACTGCCCAGGACCTCGTCCAGGATTGGATCCGCCAGGTTGCTGATGACAATGCCTTCCTGATCGGCCCGGGAACTTCCGGGCGTGAACAGGTGCAGCTGGTGCTGATAGAAGTTGTACACCCCCCGGAAACTTTTCCCCATGCCGATGGGCCACGACAGCGGTGTGCATTCGATCTGCAGTTTTTCCTCGATGTCGTCCAGAATATCCAGGGGAGCCATCCCCTCACGGTCCAGCTTGTTGATGAAGGTGATGATGGGGGTGTTGCGCATGCGGCAAACCTCCATCAGTTTTTCCGTCTGGGGCTCCACGCCCTTGGCGCTGTCGATAACCATCAGCGCACTGTCGACCGCCGTCAGCACCCTGTAGGTGTCCTCGGAAAAATCCTGGTGCCCGGGCGTGTCCAGAAGGTTGATCTCCAATCCCCGGTAGTTGAATTTCATGACCGACGTTGTGACAGAAATCCCCCGTTCCTTTTCAATGGACATCCAATCGCTGGTGGCATGGCGTTCGGCCTTTCTGGCCTTCACCGCGCCGGCCTGCTGAATTGCCCCGCCGAAAAGCAGCAGTTTTTCAGTCAGCGTTGTCTTGCCGGCATCCGGGTGGCTGATGATGCCGAACGTGCGCCGGCGTTCTACCTCTTCTTTGTGCTTTGAATTCATCTTATGGTGATCCATAAAACATTATGACAGGAAGAATGTCTTTAGATGGTGCTGATTGTTTCTAATGAATGTGACCTCAAACATAAAACCGATTTTCAGTTTGTAAACGTCAACATTGCATCTTATGCCTGAAATGTGTAAACGTATGGCCTGCAACTGGCACGCGTCAAAAGGGGTTCCCAGGCAAGGCGTTCGCGAAGGCAAGTTCACCAAAAGTTCGTCAAATTGCATGCAAGGTTGAGGCATATCATCATGAACAGACCAGACAAACGGCCGCTTACCCCGGCCTACATCATATTTTACATTCTATTTTGGCCGGACACGTGGCGAATGTTGACGGGCCTGCTCTTGTCCCTGCTGTTTACGCCCCACATCCTGCCGGCTGACATGGGCATGCCAGGGCGTGCCATGCTGTACGTCATGGTAGCCGCCATCGGCTGGGCGTTGAGCGGCAGACCAGCCGGCTGGATAACAGGGCGATTGAAAAAACTGTTTATCGTAACCTAGTTAATAACCACAGAACGGATTACCGTAGGCCTGTAGTCAGTGGTCAGTAGGCAGGGACAGATACCAAAAACCGCCCTGGTGAAATCCGCTGCGCTCCCCATTAGCATGAATTTCACTGGGTAAACAAAGGCACAAAGGACAGAGCCTCAGAACTCCAGAGGACGTAACCCCAGAAGACAAAGGATCAGAGTAGTCGGACAGAACCAGAAGACGATTCAGGGCTGAAGCCCTGGCCTACATGCCCATTCTTCGAAACAACTATGTAGCGCAGGGATTTATCCCTGCCAGAAGCAGGTTGCAGACAATAAACATCAAAGCGACAACTTTCAATCAGGACTTGACCCCGACAATTCGGATACGATAGCGATGAGATATCAACGAGTTACATTCCTATTATTTTCTTTGCTCTCTTTTCTCCTGCTTTCAATCACAGGCTGCAGTGAAAAAAACGATGCCCGCCTGTTCGTGGATGACCAGGCCAACCTGCTGAGCTCAGGTCAGCAGAAAAGAATCATTGCCCTCAACCAGCAGCTGCTCAAAGATCTTGACATTCACTTTCTCGTGGTCACCCTGGATTCGCCTGCCGTTGATCTGGATGCCAAAGCCATTGAACTGTTTGATACCCGGGCATTGGGGACAAAAACAGGCGGCGCCAGGGGAATGCTCTTCCTGGTGGACCCTAAGGGAAAAGCCGTGCGCCTGGAAACAGGCTTTGACCTGGAGGGCATATTCACGGATGCCTTTACCGGATATGTGGAACGGGAACAGATGCTGCCTTTCTTTGCTGCCGGTCGCATCGCCTCCGGTATAGAGGCCACGGTCGAATTGCTGGTGGGCCGCGCCCTTAAGGCCATTGAAGAAGGAAATTACACCATAGATCCAATCGCTGAAACGCCTGAAGGGCACCTGTCCGGCGGGGGCGGCGCCAAAACCGATATCCGCGTGGGGGATCAACTCCCGGAAAAGCCGGCCGCATCCCCTGCCCTCAATTTCAGTCCCCAGCCAACGCCCATGCAGGCGCTTGAAAAATACATGCAAATTCTCAGGCAGCACATAAAAGATCCTGATCTGGGCCTCTATACACCCCGCACAAGAGATTTTTTCAGACAATGGGTGGTCACCAATGCCCAGCAGGACAACAGTCTCAGAGGGCTTGAAAAGGCCATCCAGACAGCTGAAACAAGGGTGGATGGTAACCTCGGGGTGATCCGCTTCCCGGTTGAAGACCGGCATTCAAACCCCTTTTTCCTGGAAAAGGACGACCAGGGATGGATGCTCGATTTTCATTCCATGCATCAACTGATCCGCTTCAACCACAAAAACCAGTGGCATTTCATAAAAACCGAGCACAAATTTTCATTTGCCTTCACGGACCTGTATTTTGACCAGCATGGGTTTCCGCATCAAAAGCCGTAGTCGGTGGTCAGAATATTTTTTAGACAGGATTAACAGGATAGAAAAGGGTAAAAGGTATACGGTGTAAGGTTACATAATGTTCAGATGCTGGGAGGCAAGGAAGCTATTCTGCTGGAGCCGAGTTTTTAAGCTTTATAGTATCCCGGCATCCTTGCCGACCAGCATATAGCGATTTGTGTATGTCAGCGTTATACTATTAAAGTGCTGTCAGCTATTAGCGCATAGCCGCCTTGTACCTTACACCGTTTACCTTTTACCCTACACCTTTTACCTTATACCTTATACCTTGTACCTATTTCTATTCTGTCAATCCTGTCTAAATTAAAGGCTCACAACCCTTCTACTTTAACCAAATCCCCCACAAAACTGCCCACAACCACCTTGCTCTTGAGCCTCACCGGAATCCGTCTGCTGTCAGCTGTCACCCAGATATGGATTTTGGCGGCCTTGCTTTCCTTGAACACCCCCCCGACGTGTTTCAAATCAGGTATGATGAGAAAGGTGTCATACGATTGACCGCCCACTTTGATGGTTTCCCGCTTGACCACCCTGGCCTCGCCCACAACATTTTTCTTGCCGTCCGTTATGGGCTGCAAAATCTTTGATCCGGCTTTCATCTCCATGTGGCGGATGTAATAAAATGCAGACAACGGGTCAAAGGAACCGGGCATGAGCGGAATCGGGTCTTTCTTCTTGCCTTTGTTTTCATATTGGGCCTGATTCAGGACCCAGTCGAAATATACCACTACATCCCGTTTGTAGTTGCCCTCCCGCTGTTTCTTGATGAAATGGACACTGTGCTGCATGTCAGCATCGGCATACGCATCGATACGGTCACGAACCTTGTAAAAATTGTCGATAAAACCATTGGACCTGGCCGTCATGACAAAATGATTGGCCGGCTGCCCTCCCATCTCGGTCATTGGCCGAACCTCCAGCACAGCCTCACCTGCATGTATAAATCCCCATCTCAGCACGTAGGTCAGCCGTTCACCGGGCTTGAACGGATAATTCCCGGCCCAACCATTTGAATGCATCACAACCAGACTGAGGACAACCCACACAACCATTTCGATGCGCTGCCAACTCAGTTTCCTTCGATATTCGTCCTGCATAGGTACGACCTCATGTGATTGATCATGCAAACGATGTTTTTACAATATAATCTCTTTTTTGCAATTTACCAGAGATTTTGATTGGACAAATGAGAAGAGAAAACCTATGAACACATCACCAACACTGTTTGAACGCCTGTTGAATAGTTTTGTGTTCTGAAAATATATGCTAAAGCTACCTGTATCGATCATAGCTCCTTGGCTTTTCGTCATTCCCGCGAAGGCGGGAATCCATGGTGTTTAGCTGGACTCCCGCCTTCGCGGGAATGACGATAGTTATAAACTATTTATAGGGCACAACACTACCATTCAAAGTAATGCATAGTACACAATCGTTTCTAATAAAGGAGGTCGGTTGAATGATGTTAGACGCGGAAATCGCCCGGATGGATGGCACAGCCCAGGCAGAATTGGTTAAGAAAGGAAAGATTAGGCCCATTGAACTGGTCGAGGCAGCCATCGAGCGTATTGAAAAGGTTAACCCGGAACTCAATGCTGTTATTGCATTGCTGTATGACAGCGCCCAAAAGGCCGCCCAGGCGACCATCCCCGATGGCCCGTTTGCCGGCGTGCCCTATCTGATGAAGGACAACAACTCCTCCGTGGCAGGCGCCCCCACCTCACTGGGGACAGCCCTTTTAAAAGGCTATATCCCCACCCAGGATAGCGAACTGACCAAACGATTGAAAAAGTCCGGCCTCATCATTTTAGGCAAAACCAACACGCCCGAATTCGGTCTGCTGCCCACCACCGAACCGCAACGCTACGGCCCTACGCGCAACCCGTGGAATCCGGAAAAAACAACCGGCGGCTCCAGCGGCGGTTCTGCCGCGGCTGTTGCCTCTGGCATGGTGACCATGGCACATGCCAGCGACGGCGGCGGTTCCATTCGCATTCCCGCTTCCTGCTGCGGCGTATTCGGCATGAAACCCACCCGGGCGCGCAACCCCCTGGGCCCTAATTTCGGGGACCTCATATCCGGGCTGGTGAGCGAACATGCCGTCACCCGATCGGTGCGCGACTCTGCCACGCTCCTGGACGCCACATCAGGCCCGGACGTAGGTGATCCTTACTGGGCACCGCCGCCCAAACGGCCTTACCGCGAGGAGGTTACGCTCGATCCGGGCAGACTGAAAATTGCCTTTACACTAGACTCGATGATGGGGGTCCCGCCTCACGAGGATTGCGTTAAAGCGCTGGAAGATACAATTACCCTTTGCAGTGACCTGGGGCATGATGTTGTGGAAGCCGGGCCAGTATTGAGCCACGACAAGGCGGTTTACGAAGAGGCCTTCACTGTATTGTGGCTTTCCAGTTGCGCTTCTACCGTGGAAGCCATCAGCCGCATAGGCGGTTTTCCACCGGACGCAGCGCATTATGAGCCATTGACGTGGGCGCTTTATGAAAAAGGGCGTGAATTCAAGGCTTTTGAATATCTGACAGCGTTGGAAACCCTGCAACGCATGTCCCGGGAAATTTGTGGTTTTTTCGAGGACTGTGATGTCCTGCTGACCCCGGTGCTGGCAGAACCGCCCGTGGACCTGGGCACCTTTGACGCGCCTTTGGACAACCCCATGGCGGCCTGGGACCGTGTCTCTTTGTTTGCCACTTACACGCCCTTGTTCAACGCCACGGGCCAGCCGGCCATGTCAGTCCCTTTGTACTGGAGCGAAGCCGGTCTGCCCATCGGATCCCATTTCGTGGGGCGTTTTGGTGACGAGGCCACGTTGTTCCGGCTGGCAGCCCAGCTTGAGAAGGCCCGTCCCTGGATGGACCGCCGTCCTTTGATTTCGGCTTTTTAGCAGGAAGCAAATGGTTAGTCCAAAATAAATCACGAAATCACGAAAGTCTGAAAACACGAAACATAATTTTATTTTCGTGCTTTTGTCATTTCGTGCTTTCGTGATGAACTATCCTTTTCCTTTCTTTATTTTCATCCCTTACTGGCCATGATGGCCGTCTTCAGTTCCTTGCCATTTTTGGGCGGTTCCGGAAAATCGGGCTTGGTGACCATGGTAATGGCCTCTTCAGGACAGCCGGTGGCGCACACGGCACACCCGAAACAACGGTCAAAATCGACAACCGGCACGTCGTCATCACCCATGGTAAGGGCTTCCGGCGGGCACCGGTCAATACAGGTTTCACAGGCCACACAGAGTTCCGGATCAAAGCGAGGGTCAAAGCCTGAGTTGAAAAACAATCCGGGTTTGGATTTGGCCAAAGCATTTTTCACTGCCACGCAGTGCCATCGGTCGCAATTTCAGAGAAAACCGATGTCCTCCGTGGTATTCTGGCTCATGTGAATGAGGCCCGCCTCTTCGGCCCGCTCCAGGATTTCCATGGCTTCGGTTTTGGTCACCATGCGGGTACCCAACCGGTCAGCCGTATACTGCGCTCCCATGCCGAACGACATGCACACCTCGTTGGGCATATCATGCGTGTCTTCACCACGCAGGGAGGCGGCATGCCGGCAATAGCAGGTACCCACGGCAATATCATCGTATTTGTCGATAAAATTCTGTACCTGGTCATAGGTGTGCACCTGGTTGCCGGCTTCGATGGTTTTGTCCACGGTAATGACCCGGACCGCAGGAAAATTAGTGATTACAGGACCGGTTTTGGCATCAAAGGCCTTTTCATACGCATGGATAACCCGGGCGATCTTTTTGTCTTGTTCGCTCGTTTTACCCGACATGAACTGAAACTCCAGAATCCCCGGCATGAAGCGCGCGCTCTGGTAATACTGCACGCTTTCCATTTTGAGGGCCATGCAAAGCCCCTTGTCAGCCATACCCTCCAGTATGGTTTCCACCTCCCCTGCGTCACGACCAAGCCCCCCTGCCAGACTGGCAGCTGTAAACGGCCCCCTGGGCATACCATTGTTAACTTCAGCCTGTTCCGGCGTGAACAGCACCTCGGCCATTGCGAAAAATTCGGGAATATCCATACCCGCATAATTGCCGCCGCGCTTTTTCATGACCTCCAGCAGTTCTCGATAGACATTTTGACTCATCTTTGTACTCTCCTTATTATTCCTCGTTGGGTTAAAGCTTGAACAGCAAATCCAGAAACCTCTTGAGAAAAGCGTCGACCACACCTTTAATCGGTATATTGGCTGACATACCGTACAACCGTCCGGCCCCATCCACTGCTTTTCCGGGATTCTCGACGGTGGATGCTACGGCAGACTTGAGATCCGTGATAAATTTTTCTGGAAGCCCCTCCTGGGCATGCCTCAGCGTCAGGCATATATGGACCGCGGCAGGATTCTGCAAACCGTTCAAACTCCATTTTTTCTCACCCATGTAATCCATGACCTTGTAGATATTCACGTCATTTGAGCTGAAAGCAATATCCCATAAAGCATCCCCCAGAAGATAGAGTTCGGGTATTTCACGGATACCGTCTTTGACGACGGCGGCGGCTTCAAGAATTTTCTTTGTGTTGGATAGATATCCCTCTTCACCGATGGAAAGCATGGCTGCCCATGCCGCTGCACTGAGCGCACCCGATCGGCTGCCGGCAAACGTGGGCGACAGGTACAATCCACCCGGCCAGTCCGTGGTGGTATAAAACTGGTATCGCCGAAGTTCGGGGTTTCGATAGAGAATAATCGACGAACCTTTGGCGGCATAACCGTACTTATGCGTATCCACCGATAT
>JAOZRT010000088.1:0-3016 GCA_029940035.1 Desulfobacterales bacterium | reverse complement strand
TCGATGTCAGCCTTGAAGTTTGCATCGACCTGGATACGCTTCATCTTGATGTTGAAATATTGCGAGGCTTTGTCAAATGCTGCATGGGCCGTGCTGGGAACGATCATCTCCGGGTTCCGGATGCCCTTCATCTCCCGGGCCCAGTCCCGGTAGGTTTTCATGGCTAAAAGGATGCTTTCTGTCCCCCCCGATGACAATGCACCGCAGACTTCATCGTCTGCATCCTCGACGTCATTGACCTTCTCGGCGCTCATCATATTGGCTGTCATGGAGATGACCTCGGCCTCGAATTTGGTTATGCTCGGCCATACATCCGTGTGCAGCGGATTGGTCTGCGACGTAATGGCATATACCTGGTTGAGAAAATCGATGTGATCTTCAGAGCCGTGGTACACTGCGCCGGAAACTGTCCTCCTTGACCGCCTTGGCAAAAACTCTCGCAGCGGTTTTAAAGGCGCCCGGGTCCGCAACCGCACCCGGATTCCGGCCTTTTTGGTTGATGACGAAGGCCTTGAGCCCTTTGGAACCCATGACCGCCCCGAGGCCGCCGCGGCCGGCAGCCCGGCAAGGACGCCCGTCCACGTCCGAAGCCTGAATCGAAGCGCTGGCCAGCTGATACTCACCGGCCGGTCCGATGCAGAGCACAGCATTCTGTTCCCCTTCATCCTGTAAAATATGTTCCACCAGGTCGTAGGTGCGGGCACCTTTTTTATCCTGGGCGGACACCAGGCTGGCCGTACCGGTTTCATCTATCTTCAGCAGGTAGAGCTCCCCTTTTGGCGCCTGGCCCTCGACAACTACGGCCGTAATTCCCAGGCGGCCCAAAGCTGCAGCTGCGGTTCCCCCGACATTGCTTTCCTTGATTCCCGAGGTGAGTGGACTTTTAGCCCCGATGGACAGACGCCCGCTGTTGACCAATTTTGTCCCGCTCAACACTCCCGGAGCAAAAATCAGTTTATTCTCAGAACCCAATGGATCACAGGTCGGAGACACCTCCGTGTTGATCATTACGGAAGTGAGGCCCCGTCCCCCCAGTCCATGATATTCTTTAGGGACATCCTCCTCCACGATGGCTTGTGTTGTCATGTCAATGCGAATGAGTTTCATATGTTTCTCCTTAGTTGAATACCTAAATCATGCAATACTATCCGTGGACGGCTCAAGTGGGTGCATTCAATTTTTTGTAAATATCTTTGTTCTTTTTATAGATTTCCAAATAGGCGCCGTAAAGTTCATCGTAAATCCCACGATTGTCCGGATTGGGTTCAAAGGTGTTGCGGATCTTGATGTATTTGGGGATGTCATCAAAGCTTATGTAGCCCAGGCCCACCGAAGCAATGAAAGCCGACCCCCGGGCATTGGCCTGGATGGGATCTTCAACCTGTTTGATCGTGCGGTTCAGCACATCGGCGTGGATCTGGCACCAGATATCCGAGGAAGCCCCGCCACCCACCAGGTTGATGGGGTCCATCTGACGGCTCATGAATTTTTCCACATAGGTCATGGCCCAGCGCTGGTTAAAGGCCACGCCTTCGAGAAAGGCCCGGATGATGTCCTCCCGGGTGTTTTCCAGTGACAAATTGAAAAGGCAGGCCCGTACGTTGTTGTCCTCCACCGGCGTTTTCTCACCGTTCAGCCACGGTGTAAAAATGACCTTGTTGCTGCCCGGGGGAACATTGGCGGCTATGCTGTCAAACACCTTGTAAATGTCCGGCACTGCAGCTTCCCTGAGCAGTTCATCCTTGTGGTACAAAATATTGTCCCTCAAATAGGTCAATACGCCGCCGGCAATCTCCTGCTCATCCACAATCAGGTATTTGTCGGGAATCGAACAGGGAATGGATGCAAGGCTGTGCAGGACATCTGTTTTCTTGAACGGGACATGCGCCACAATCCAGGAGGAAGTACCGATGTACGCATGGCCCTTATAGTTCTCCACGGCACCCGAACCCACGGCAGCCGCTTGTATATCCGGAGACCCCATGAACACCTGGACATCCTTTGGCAGGCCCATATCCGCGGCCACCTCCCTTTTTATGGGGCCCAATATGTCGATGGAACGCTTCAGGTCGGGCAGTTTGCTGCGCTCCATTCCGGTCATTTTCATCAGCTTGTCGCTGTAGGCGATCTTCCCTAAATCCCGGTTGTCGGTAACCCAGTGCAGAGTAATCGCATCGTGAGATGAGGCAAATTCACCTGTCAGACAAAGGTTGATGTAGTCTTTCGGTTCTAAAAACTTATATGTTTTTTCGTATATTTCCGGGAACTCGTTCTTGATGAACAGGATGTGCCCCACAGGGTCCTTGCCCGACTGGCCAGGAGCGCCGCCGGTGATTCGGATCCATTTTAACAGCTTGATGGCACCGTACCCCTCTATTTTTATGGGTCCGCCGGCTGTTTGCCGCTGCACGTATTTTTCACCGCGCATGTCCATCCATATAACCGCGTTCATCAAGGGTTTCCCCGCCTTATCGACGGCCACTGTGCCCGCCCACTGGGCCGAGGTTGAAACAGCCACGATGTCTTCCACCGGAACCAGGCCCCGGGCTAACAGCCGCTTCGATGTGGCCATAATGGCCCGCCACCAGTCATGGGGGTCTTGCTCCACACCGCCATTGGGCAAAAGCTTCAACGGCACTGCCTCGAATTCAAATCCCATGACTTCCCCGTGCACCGAAACAATCGCCATTTTGCTGCCGGATGTCCCCAGATCGATGGACAAGACATATTTTTCTTTATTTGTCACCAATATACCTCCTTCACCATTCTGAATTGAACATTGAACATCCAACGCCGAATGTGGGTTGTCAGCTTAAATTCAAGTCCTGATTAAAAGTTGTCACTTAAACATGGTTTCGGGTGTCGGATTCAAGTTGTATATTCCTGTCTAATTTTTTCTGACCCATTCCGTCTTCCGCCCTCCGATCCCTAACCTAACCGCCCACTTCGCTCGCGCCAAGGGCGCCAAAAAAATCTTTGCGATCTTTGCGTCTTTGCGGTTCAAGGTCTGCCTTTG
>JAOZRT010000391.1 GCA_029940035.1 Desulfobacterales bacterium | reverse complement strand
CTCAAAACCCTGAACGACATCAGCAAGGACATCTTCAGCACGGTGGAGTTCGCATCCATCATCGATCACTTTCTGTTGATGGTGATGGGTAATTTCGGCGTCATCGAGGGGTTTGCCATGGCGCTCAACCCCGTGACCAACGACATTGTCCATTTCAAGGCCATCGGCTACGACGATGATGAACTGGGCCTGCTCAAGACAGGCGCAGCGGAATTGATAGAAGCCTGTGCCAGGGAATCAGCCATTGAATGCGCAGCCATCCAGATCGATCCCAAGGCCTTTGCACCGCATACCTTGTGTGCCCTGCCGTTTATGGTGACCGGGGAGTGCTATGGCTTTCTGGGACTGGGCGCCAAGCTGATCGGCGACCCCTTCAGTGAAGACGACAAGGAGCTCATCGTCACCCTGGCCAACAGCCTGGCGGTTTCACTGACCAACGCCCTCTCTTTCGAAGACATCAAACAGCTCAATACGGATCTCAAGACCAGGAACGAAGAGCTAAAGGCCGCCCTGCGCAAAATCGAGCTTTTGGAGGGCATCAAAGCCAACCTGAGCAAATTTGTGCCCACGGCTGTGACCAAGCTGGTGGAAAAGTCCCCCACCACAGAGGTGCAGGACGCACGGGAAGAGGACATTTCCGTCATGTTTCTGGACATAGAGGGGTACACCAGGATCACGGACGAGATCGGGGCCACCGAGGTCAACACCCTGATCGAGAAGTACTTTTCCGTGTTCATGGACGCCATCTACGTCAACGAGGGCGACATCGTGGAAACAGCGGGCGACGGGCTGATGGTGCTTTTCATGGCGGATGACAAAAAGGAAAATGCCCTCCAGGCCGCCCGGGCTGCGGAGATGATCCGGGAACAGGCCTGCGGGATCAACGACGAGTGCACCCTGGGCGACAAGCCCTGCCTGGTCAACGTGGGGGTCTGCTCGGGCAAGGCCTTTGTGGGCGCGGCCAAGTTCGAGAGCATCACCGGCTCCCGGTGGGCCTATACCACCCATGGCAACACGGTCAACATCGCCGCCCGGCTCTGCGGGCAGGCCAAGGGCGGAGATGTGTTTTTTTCAGGCAGCACCGTGGAACGGGTGAGTGAGCATTTCCATTTTGAATCCATAGGTAAATTCCCCCTCAAGAATCTGCCCGAAGAGATCGAAATTTTTTCCCTAAAATAAATTTTCATGCCCACAACGAGGCACGACCAATGGGTTTGTATTGAAAAACCGCGTCCTTTCTCAGGAAAAAAGGGCATGAAAATTTAGTTTATGTGTTGACACCACACGCTTTCTTTTTTAGTTTGTTTGTAATGATTTTGGTACCTTTGCAGTTCATTTCACATTTTCGCGTTTTCGTGTTTTTTTCACCAGCAGTTTGAGAGGACTATGCATACCAACAACAATCGAGCCGTTGAAATTACCCTGGTCAATCAGTTGGGGTATGAACGGATTGCCATGGCTTGTTCAGCCTCTTTTGCTCAGCTGTTCGGTTTCCCCAAGAACCGCATCGAGGATCTGAAAACCATTGTATCCGAGGCATCCATCAATGCCATGCAGCACGGCAACAAGGGACGCAACGATGCCAAGGTCAAGGTTTCTTTGAGCTGTGTAGAGGATATCATCAATGTCCAGGTGAGTGACGAAGGCAGCGGTATCGAAGAATTCCCACCCAACCCGGACATTGAAAACATAATTGAGGGCAGGGAACCGCTCATCGGCTTCGGCCTGTTTCTGATCAAACAATTGACCGATCGGGTTGAGTTCAATAAAATGACGGGAAAAGGCAATATGGTGAATATGTCCATCAACATGAAAGAGCAGGTTTGAGATGCAGAACAAGAATGAAATAACACTTGAAAAGCATGGCGCGGTTATGCTCTTGGATATTGAGGGTGACATCACCGCCTTTTCAGAACCGTTTCTCAACGAAGCCTATAAAAATGCCAATGACGATGACGCCAAGCGGATCCTTTTGAAGGTTGGCGATGATTGTTACATCAACAGCGGGGGCATTGCGGTGCTCATCCAGATCCTGGCCCAGACCAAACGCAACAACCAGAATATCGGCATTGCCGGTCTTTCCGAGCATTTTAAAAAGATTTTCAACATGGTGGGCATCACCAAATTCGCCTCCATCCACAATACAGTCGAGGATGGGCTGGAAGCGCTGTCAGCAGGGTAATAAAATTTAGCCGCCTTAACATGGCGGCCCGTTAAGACTCGAATCCTTTTCCACATCGCTTTTCACACACTAGCACATCCTGTTGTCCGACCCTGCCGGCGTTTCAACAAGAAGCTCCATTTTTACGCTATTATTTTTTCGTGTTTTCGTGATAATTTATATTATTTCGGTAGGGCAGAATTCCTATAGTGTTTTGTTAAAAACCTTGTACCCTACACCTTCAACCCTATACCATTATGTCTTTTGCTTCTTTAAATTTTAGAGTTTGGGGTTTTAGATATTAGAAATTTCCCCGTTAGGAAGACCATGGATATTCTATCCTCATGCTATCTGTTCAAGGGCTTGTCCCCCCTACAAATCGAAAACCTGGCCAGGATCAGCAATGAAACATCCATTGAAAAGGACGCTTGGCTGTTTCACGAGGGTGATGCGGCGAATTGCCTATATTTATTGGCGGACGGGTCCGTAGATCTCTTGACCACCATCGAAAATGACGTCGAGTTGCCCACTGCCAGGCTGCGAACCAGTGGAGATTGCTTTGGCACCGGCGCCCTGGTGGAGCCGTTTCAGTACAGCCTTTCGGCCCGATGCGCCGAAGCTGCAGATGTGCTGACCATCAGCCGGGACGATCTGGCACAGACGCTGGAAAAAGATAGTAAGTTCGGAAAGATAGTGATGGGCAACCTGGCCGGGCACTATCTCGAGCGCCTGCGGGAGGCCCGCCAGGAACTGAAGATCCATTTCAAGATTCTGCTGAAAGTGATGCGGTTTTAGGACTAGTGTATAGTATTTTGTATATAGTGTTTGGTGTTTACAGTGTGTCCCGCAACTGGTTTTGGCAGGTCGATATCATCAGAAAATTTGATTATCCAGTGTTCAAAATTGTCCGGGAGATCCGTTTCGAATACGCCAAAAATTGGACCAAAATGGTTATCGTCTTTGTATTCGAAGACCTCAGTTTGTAATGGTAACTTGTAGGGAGAAAGCCAAAAGTCTTTTCCTAAAAATTGTTTATCGTATTCAAAAAATATGCGCCGGTTATCCAGGGCAAGTCGGCCAACGGGTATAACTAATTTGGGCGAAAATTGAAGAGATACGCTAAGCCTGTTCAAATAATACCTCTTTTACGCTTTTTTGATTTTTTCCTGTCCAGGTCATCAATGGATTGAATCGCAGGGGGCAACAGCAACATATCAATTTCATCTGTCCGACCCAATGTTGACATAATTTTTAGAAGATTATCGAGTGAAATCTTAGCTTTTTGTTCAAACCGGCGCAATGAACTTATTGAAACACCAGATCTTTTAGAAAGAGTTGACCTCTTCCAATTTCTGCTCAATCGCAATTCTTTAGCCCGTTCGGATAATGCAATAGCCGCTTCTTTCGGTGTTTTTAATTTGTATTTCATGCATCCCTTCATATAAGTTATGGCGTTTGGCAGAATTCCATTCCGAAACTAAATTTGCCGTGGGCCATCTTTTACATCTGTTGGCTGCAAAGTTATTCTAACCCAAACGCTATTATAATTGCTTTTAGCCTTCAGTTTGTTGGCTATGATGAAAACATGTGGAATTCAACTGCCTATTATTTCTTTAAATACAGTTAAATTCGATTCAGTTATAAGATTTTCCGTGGAAAATCTGTCGAATAGCGGTTGTCATGTTTATAGACAATTTGACTGCGTTGAAGAAAATATTCTTATGCTAGACATCGCTGTATCAGAACATATTTATGACAACCAGTATAATTGATTATATATGGTATTTAACAGTATCAATAATATCATATAGAACAACATACGGTCAATTGATAAACATAGTATTTAGTGTTTAGTATTTGGTTTTTGGCTTTTTGTATTTTGTGTTTGCAGCGTATCCCGCAACTCGTCATCCCGGCCAAGTCCCACGATTT
>JAOZRT010000390.1 GCA_029940035.1 Desulfobacterales bacterium | reverse complement strand
AAAACCTTGGAAAGCGTTACGGTTCCATTACCACCCGGAACCCGATAGCATTGGCAGCAAAACCAGCACGGAAGCTCAAACGCTTGGCAGACCGGCAGGTATCCATCCCACTGAAATAGTTGCCCCCCCGGATGACACGCTCGGTCCCTGCGGCAGGACCCTTGGGGTCTTTCACTGCATCGGCAACATAGGGACCATACCAATCCCGGCACCATTCAGCCACATTGCCATGCATGTCGTAGACCCCCCAGGCGTTTGGCTTGAGGCTGGCAACGGATAGGGGACCAGAACGCTGCTTTTTGAATCTATCCTGGCATTTGGAAAACTGCGTCCCGACATTGCCGTAATTGGCCTGGTCCGTTGACAGGCAACTGCCAAAGGCAAACTGGGTTTTGGAGCCTGCCCGGCAGGCATACTCCCATTGGGCTTCTGTGGGCAGGGCATAACGCTTGCCATCCATCTTTTCCAGCCAGCCCACAAAGGCCATGGCATCGTTCCAGGTTAGGCAGGCCGCCGGGTATGAATTGGTTATTTCAACATCATCGCCCAGGTAGGGGTTACGCCAGCTTGCGCCTTTCTTGCGCTTCCACCGACCCTGCCGGGTCCCCACCCAGCAAACACCGGCTGTTTCGGCCTCTGTCTTGTAGTCTGTGGCTTCTACGAATTTTTTAAACTGCCCCACGGTGATCTCCGTGGTCTGCATGAAAAAGGGTCTGGTGTGACGAACCTGGTGTGGGGTTTCGTCGTTACCTTTGACCGTCATCTCTTTGGGGCTCCCCATGGTGAAGGATCCTGGTTTTATAGCCACAAAGCGCATGCCCAGGAAATTCGTATAAGACCCCTCATCCTTTTTAAGGCGGCAGGTAAACTTCTTTTCCTCGCCCGCTTTCAGGGGCACCCACTGCTTGGTGGTCTTGTAACCTTGGGCCGACACCTCCACATGGTATTTTCCTGGCTTTAGCTGGATGCCCTGCTTGAATTTTGGCTGGATGTTGAGGATCCTGATGCGTGCATCCTTAGGCTCGGAGTGGATGAACAGTTTCCCTTTTTTAGGTTTGGGAATCCGTTTTACCTTCTCCAGTATGAAATCACCGCGGGTGGCAGTATCTCCCAGCTTGGCATACTGGGGATGCTGGCTGCCTTTGGTGCTGCGGGTCACCCATTGCGATAGATAGACCCCCAATTCCGATCCTGTGATAAACCCGTCCTGGATGGCATCGGCGTCACCCTGCAGGCCTTCAATTAAGAAATACTTGAACAAACTGCGGTCGGGTATGGGCTCGTCGGCCCGGCCGGCAACAATGACCTGCCGTATGGGCTGCGTTCTTTTCCGGCTCATGAGCTTCAGAGAAGGTGATTCCTGCTTGAACTCGTCCCCTGAAAATGAGGAGTCGAACAACATGAGGACATGCCTGGAACGTATCTGTTTGGCATAGGACTCCAAAGCCCTTGTGCTGATGGCCTTTTTCTCGAATCCCTGTGGATCCATCCTTAGCAGTGGGCAGTCCTTGGGGATGATCCAGCCGAGCATTTTTCCATCGGACAGGATCTGGGTTTCACCTTGGCCCGAATAATAGAACAGCACGCTGCGGTCCGGCTCCCGGCCGGTTATAAAGGCGAGGTCGTTTAACGCTCCTTTGAGCTCCAGGGCTGACGGGTCGGTGAGCAGGGTCACCTGAAACCCGCCGCGTTTCAGCAGCATGGCAACTTCTTCCGCATCCTCCACCGCATTGGGTAAAACCGGCCAGCTGATATAGTTGCTGACCCCCACCACCAAGGCATGATGATCCCTGGTCATGTATTTGGGCCGGCTGGGGGTTGTAATTTCAGTTCTCTCCTGTGCCAACAGCGGTACACTATAAACAAACGTCACAAAAACCAGCGTGAACCATGTAATCATACGTCGCATCATATCACCTGACTATAGCGTTTGGTAAAGTAACGTTCCGAAACTGAATTGGCCTTGCACCATTTTTTGCATTTGATCTCTATCAAGTGATTCTACTCCAAACGCTATTCTAATTGCTTTTAGGCTTCAGCCTTTTGCTATGATTAAAAAATATGGAATCAACTGCCTATTATTTTTATAAATACAGCTATATTGGATTCAGTTATAAGATTTCCCGTAGAAAATCTGTTGCCTTTCAGATCATTCTCAATCATAGTCTCCCTGGATCAGCCCGATACAGGCGCCAGAGGATTGTCGAACTCAAAGCCGAAAAGCCCCGGATTTTCCCCGATCACAGCAGCTGAAAAAATATAGAACACATAATCATAGGTCTCTTTAGGCAACCTGTCCTTATACTTTGTTAATATTTGCCAAAAGTTTCTTTCTTTGGGATTTTCGGGCATGGTATTGATCAATTTGATGACCCGACGCTCCCCCCAATTGTAGGAAGCCATGACCAGTAACCCAGAAGCCTGAGCCTCGGTTGTATAAATGTCGTTGATATAGCGCACGGCCGCCAGTGTGGACCGGCCAAAATGATGGCGTTCATCCCTGGGGTCGGGTTTGCGTTCGTCCACCAGGGGGCCAGGCCTCAAGCCGTAGTTGGCGCCTGTGGAAGGGATAAACTGCCACATACCCTTGGCAATGCCAAAGCGGGTTTTGGGACCGCAGGCATTGATATTGAATCCACTCTCCTGAAGGGCGAGGTAAAAAAACTGGGAGGGCAGTCCATACTCTTGCGTGGCGTGAATGATTTTTGGGATGTAATGATTCTGTCTGGCCCGATTGATGCTGTTCTCCAGACGGGATGTCGTTTTCCATTTTTCGATGTAATTCATGACCTCATCGACAAACCCCTTGGGCATGTTGATTTCACACTCGCCAAATGTTCGTGCCATGCGCAGGATGAGCTGTTCTTCTTCGCTGATCCCCTTGCCGTAGACCTTCAATGTGTCCAGGAACTGGTTGTAGCTGTCTTCCATCTGCAGTTGTTTAGCCCTGAATTTTTCCACCTGCTCCCTTGATTTGCTGCTCTTATTCATGGCGGAGGATTTCAACACCTTGGCAAGTTCGATGTCGAGCGACCGCATGTTGTAAAAGATATCGGCCGCCAGCTTGCGCTGCTTGTTCACCTGCATGTGTTTGAACGCCGCATACGCGCCCGTAATTAGGAGCAGGCACACCACAAAGGCGATAATCCAGGTATATTTGCGTTTCTGTTTTGTATGAATTTCAGCAAAGGCCTGACGCACCATCATGGTATGTTCGCCGACGGTTTCGCCCTTTGTTTCGCTAAAATAATGCTTTTTGTAATGGGTCAGGGTCCGTGCATCAACCGATGTTTCGTCTTTGGGGGGTTGTTCGGGCAGGGACATCAAGAGCACCGGACCGGATTCACCTAGTTTTACCTGTTTCGTGCCCACCATAGGTACGCGATCGATACGATGGCCGTCGACGATCGTGCCGTTGCCGCTTTGCTTGTCCTCAATCCACCAATTCCCGTTATCAAAATAGACTACCGCATGAACACGGCTTACGGTGAGGTCTTTAATTTGAATATCGCAATCCTTATCCCGGCCTATGCTGAAATCCTTGCTAAAAGAATAGCTGGTGCGATCTGATTTGCCGTGTTCAACGGACACCTGAATTGCTGGGGGTTGTGAAGAAGACGAATTGTTCATCGAAGGGAAGTTCATGGGATTCCCAATATTATTTATTAGCTTGTTTTTACAGGAAAATAGCAGAGTATACCAATGCTTTCAAGAACATTTTATTGATTAAGGAGGTTTATTCACCTTCAGGTTACAAAAGCTGGAGGGTTTCAAGACCAAGTTTTTTACATTTTCAAAATTACTAAATAACTATTTTAGTCAAGCCAATTGTTGACATACCATCCTCTCCTTTTTTATACTTCATCACTCAAGGCTTAGGATCTTACCAATAATCAAATAATAATTTTGCAATCCAAATCTATTTATAGCGTTTTGCAAAATAACGTTCCGAAATTAAATTTGCCGTGGAAAATCTGTTGAATAGCGGTTGTCATGTATTCAGATTATTTGAATGCTTCGAAAAAGCATTTCTTATGTGAAATCAAATTTGTATCGGAACATGCTTATTGCTCCGGCGAATAAATACGTTAACGCCG
>JAOZRT010000389.1 GCA_029940035.1 Desulfobacterales bacterium | reverse complement strand
GAAGGAACACTCTGCAACAAGCAGCCCATCGATACCGAAGAAGCCCTTAAAACGCTTCTGGGCGATACCGGCGGGAAAACCTACTACCAAGAGATGAAGTCGATGGATGTCGACACCGATCTCCTGTGGACCACCATCCAGAACACCCTGAAATCCAGGATGAAGACCTGGTTGGAGATTTGTGCGCACTGCGGGATGTGTGCCGACAGCTGTTTTTTTTACCTGATCAACAATCGTGATCCCAAGCAGGTGCCGGCGTATAAAATCCAAGCCACCCTGGGGGAAATTGTCAAACGGCAGGGGAAGGTGGACAACGACTTCATGCATATGACCATGGAAACCGCCTGGGCCAAGTGCACCTGCTGTAACCGGTGCGGAATGTACTGCCCGCACGGCATCGACATGGGGATCATGTTCGGTTACCTTCGCGGACTGCTTTACCAGCAGGGCTTCGTTCCCTGGGAACTGAAGATCGGTGCGGGCATGCACCGTGTTTACCGGGCCCAGATGGATGTCACCGACGAAGATTTTGTGGAGACTTTCGAGTGGATGGTCGAAGAGTACGAGGAGGACTATCCGGGGCTGGAGGTGCCCGTGGACGTGGAGGGCGCCGATATCATGTACACGGTCAATGCCAGGGAGGTTAAGCACTACCCCGAGGACCTGGCCGAGGCGGCTATCCTCTTCCACCTGGCCGGTGAGAGTTGGACCGTGCCCTCTAAGGGCTGGGAGCAGACCAGTCTGGCCATGTTTGCCGGTGACTGGGCGGCCTGTAAAATGCAGGTGGAAAGTGTGTACGCCGCCATGGAACGCCTGCAACCCAAACGGATGGTGGGAACGGAGTGCGGGCACGCCCACCGCGCCACGGTTATCGAGGGACCTTACTGGGCGGGCAGAAGCACCGGACAGCCGCCGGCGGAATCAATCCACTATGTCGAATGGCTGGCCGAGGCGCTGCGGGAAGGCAAACTCAAGATAGACCCGTCCAGGCGCATCAAGCGGCCGGTTACACTGCAGGATTCCTGCAACTATATCCGGAACCACGGTTTGAAAGAGATCACCAGGGAAATAATGAGCTATATCGTCGAACCGGGATACTTCCAAGACATGGCACCCAATCGTGAGCACAACTATTGCTGCGGCGGCGGCGGCGGGTTTAACGGCATTGGCCTTTACAGGCCCCAGCGCAACCAGGCCCTGATCACCAAACGGGACCAGATCCTCAGCACCGGAGCGGACCTGGTGATCGCCCCCTGCCACAACTGCTGGGATGCCATACGGGATCTTGAGGAAGAGTATAAAATCGGTATCGAGTGGTCTTTTTTAAAACCGCTCCTGATCAGCATGGTCGAAATACCTGAGCATTTGCAACTCAAAGAATAGGGTGTGGATCGGCACGCCGCACCCGTAAATGAGGTGACCTATGTTTAAGAAAATATTGTTCGCCACATCCGCCACAGAAGCGAGCGATCACGCGGCCCGGGTAGCCTTTAACATGGCCCGGAATTACCAGGCGCACCTTTCCATTTTTCACGTGCTGGGAGTTCCCACACGTGGGTTCAGCCAGGTGGTGCGGGATGTGAAGACCAAGGAGGAAGTGGTGCTGGACGACGATTATGTCGCCTGGGTCGAAGAGGAAGTCAAAACCCACTATACCAACCAGCTCGAAACGGCGGACGACTACGACATCAAGGTTGCCGTCGGGTTTCCCCACCGTGAAATCCTGCGGGAGGCCCGGCAGAGTCGGCCCGATCTGATCGTGCTGGGCGGCAGCACCGGGGACCCGGAGGAATCCGTTTACAAGAAAGGCATGGTCGGTTCGACGCTGCAGCGGGTGGCCAAAGCGGCGCCCTGTCCGATCCTGGTGGTGAACCGGCCCGCGGCCTCCTTCTGGGGCGGGATGTCCAACATTGTTTTCGGAACAGATTTTTCAAAATCGTCGGATGCGGCTTTTGATTTTGCCTGCAAGCTGGCCAAGACACTCGATTGTGAAATGCACATATTTCATGCCCTGGACATCAGCACCATGCACATGGGGCGTATGTTAAACCAGGATGAAATAGAATCCAGGATCAGGGAGTCACTGCGGCGCATACGCGGCAGATATGTAGCCAAGATTAAAGATGAAATGCAGGACTACTCCTTTGATGTCTGGGAGGGGATACCGTATGTTGAAGTCGTGAAATATGCCCGGGAAAAACATGCAGACCTGATCGTCATGGCCCATCATACCAGCAAGACATCCGAAGCAGACAACCGGCTGGGAAGCAATATCGAGCAGGTGATTGTCCGGGCAGGATGCCCTGTAATAAGTGTAAACAAGTAATACTGGAATATCGACAACACACCCTCTGGCTGCATCACCGTCAGGGATAACCGGACCGGGAGAACCGAAAGAGAGGAACCCATGATGAAAAAAATATTGATTGTCGATGATGATCCCAACATCGTTGACTACCTGGTCACCCTGTTTGAAGACAACGGATATGCGACCTGCTCAGCGGGGAACGCCCAGGATGGCTTTGAAATGGCCAAGCAGGAAGTTCCGGACCTGATTACACTGGATCTGGAAATGCCCGGCGAATGGGGACCCCGCTTTTACCGCAAGATGAGCGAAGAAAAAAACCTGAAGAATATTCCGGTGGTGGTTATCACCGGGTTCTCAGGCAGCGAGCATGCTATCGGCAAAGCCGTGGCCAGCCTGACCAAACCCTTTGACCGGGGTGAATTGCTGGCTATCGTCAAAGAATATGTCTAATGAATGCCAAACAGGTTAACAACGTATGGCAACTGAAATATTGCTCATAGACAAGGACAAGAGTCATGCCAATGCATTGGCTGTCTACCTCGAACGCCAGCAGTTCGAGGTGTACAAGGTTGACAGTTGCGATGCAGCAATGACATATTTCGACAACCTGAGTGCGGAAATCGTTTTGGCCGACCCGGGATTGCCGGACACGGATACCGTCCATCTGTTGAAGCAGATAAAGAGTTCGCACCCGGGCATTCAGCTCATCCTCATGTGTGCCGACGACAGCCTCGACCAGGCCATGGATTTGCTCAGGCAGGATGTGGTTCACTACCTGATGAAGCCGGTGAAAAGTGCCGCCCTCGACCTTGCCCTGAAACAGGCGCGCACCTGGATCAGCATGAACAATAAGATGGATCGGTATGAAAAAAAGTTCAAAGAAATGCGCAATGCCCAGGTTTTATACCAGCAGCTTTTTGATGAGGTTCCCTGTTATATTTCCGTTCAGGACCGTGAATTTCGCCTTACAGCAACCAACCGGCTGTTCAAACGTGATTTCGGCGATGAGATCGGATCCTACTGCTACGAAGTATACAAACACAGGGGGTCCCCCTGCAATAACTGCCCGGTGGCGGCGACCTTTGAAGACGGCCTGCCCCACCCTACGGAAGAGATTGTTACCTCGAAATCCGGCAAACAGTACAATGTGCTGACTTGGACGGCGCCGATCCGGAATGTCGATGGGGAGGTTACCCAGGTGATGGAGATGTCCACCAACATCACCCGGCTGCGGCAGCTCCAGGATCATCTGACATCCCTGGGTCTCATGATCGGTTCCATGTCCCACGGGGTCAAAGGGATGCTGACGGCCCTGGACGGGGGCATCTACCAGCTGGAGACCGGCCTGGCCCGCCAGGATGAAAAACGAATCACCAAAGCCTTTGAGCAGGTGCAGCAGATGACAGGCCGGATCCGCAAAATGGTCCTGGAGATATTGTATTATGCAAAATCCCGGGAGCTCAGCTACAAACCGGTGGATATTACAAAGATGGCCGAAAAGGTGTTCGGTGACGCCAAAGCCATTGCCGACAAGAACGGGGTTGTGCTGGAGGCTGATATCGCGAGCGATCTTGGTTTTGTGGAAGTGGATTCAAACTGGATGCAGGCGGCCCTGGTCAATTTCATGGAAAACGCCGTGGATGCCTGTACCTACGATCAGAGCAAGCAAGATCATAAGGTGAGCTTCAAGGTATTCGACCCGGGAAACAACCGCATCTGTTTCATTATTGAGGACAACGGCATGGGGATGGACCGGGAAACACGGGAAAAAATGTTTACCCTTTTCTTCAC
>JAOZRT010000388.1:3000-4103 GCA_029940035.1 Desulfobacterales bacterium | reverse complement strand
AGAGGTGACCGTGCTTTTTGCTGACCTTAGAGGTTTTGCCCCTCTTGTCAACAGCACACCACCAAAGGAAGTCGTCAGGATCTTAAATCATTATTTTAAGGAAATGTCAGAAGCAATCAAAATGCATCAGGGGCTGGTTCTGCAATTCATCGGAGATGAAATAGAGGCGGTTTTTGGAGCCCCGGTGTCACTTGAGGGACATCAAAAGCTGGCTGTTAATGCCGCATTGGAAATGCAACGCCGCCTGTCTGCTGTGAATATTAAATTAATCAATCAGGGTTTTGAACCGTTAAAGCATGGAATTGGAATACATACCGGCAAAGTCCTTGCCGCAAACATAGGGAGTCCTGATCGGCTCTCGTATGCAATGATTGGAGAAGCCGTTAATATTGCATCCAGACTGCAGGAGCTAAATAAAAAATTTAATAGCGACATTTTGATAAGCGCGACCACAAATCAAAGCGTAGGGCAATTTATTAAAACTGTAAAGCTTCCCCCGACAAGAGTAAAAGGGTATGATGAAATGCTTGAAATTTACCAGGTGAGCCCGGATGCGGTTTATTTTGATAAAAATATAGAAAATTAAAATCTATAAATCTGTTATACCAAGTTTTAAGAAAGATAAATTCAGATGAAACTTTATTCTCAGCATATATTTCCACATTTAGAGGCAATTGCCACAAGTGGACTGAAATCCAAACGTAAACGATTGTTGTCATCTGCTTTTGGAAATGTTCTTGAAATCGGAACTGGTGCTGGCCAAAATTTCCAGTTTCTAAATTCTAATATAACCTCTTATACCGCCCTTGACCCATCTCCAACATTTATCTCGAAGGCGTTAAAACATAGCAAGAAGCTTCACAAGCATAAAGCGATTAACCTTATTCAGGGAAACGCTGAAAATTTATCCTTTCAAATTTACCGAGTTCATTGTTGTAAGTGCCTGGAGGGGGTCAAATAAGTTATTTCCGGTCAGGGGGTTGGATAAGGAACTTAAACAATCACTTTTCTATCAAAGCAATGTTGATGGCGCATATACGAAATTGAAAGGATATTCTTATCACATTAATAAATATTTCCTTTACAAGCCAAAAAGGAAATGT
>JAOZRT010000388.1:0-2990 GCA_029940035.1 Desulfobacterales bacterium | reverse complement strand
TTTGATACCGTAATTTGCTTTTTAGTGCTTTGCACAGTCTTTGATATCATTGAGTCCATTAAACAAATTAAAAGAGTTTTAAAACCTGATGGAAAGCTCTTGTTGTTTGAACATGTTTTGGCAACCAATGCCAAAGTTTCTAAATGGCAACACTTTCTAAATCCCCTATGGTCACAAATTGGGTGTGGGTGCAATCTTACGCGTAATACATTAAGCTTGATTAATAATGAGGGTTTTAACTCTTTTGATGTATCTTGTTACCAATCTTCTTCAATGGGGTTTCCAATTACATCCCAGGTGATTGAAGGAATCGCAAGGAATTAGGCTTTCCACCGCCTTATAGATAACCCGGAACATAAACGAGTATATTCTGAGTTTCCTATGACAAAATCATTACAGGCAAAATTTGTCCTGTTCCTTCTATTGCCGGTCAGCTTGATTCTTATCAGCGCAGGCACATTCGGCTTTTTGTATTCACGAAACAAGATGCTCGAACAATGGAACGAAGCTTCGATATTAAAATTGCAGCGAGTTGCCCATAATGTAGACATGCGTCTTTCAAAACCTCTTGAGCTCTTGGAAATTCTCTATAGCATGTCGAATTCAATGGATTCTGGCCTGTCTCAAAAAATAATTTTAGATCGTCTTGAATCTTTAGAGGGGGTTGAAAAAGTTGAGATCATTTTAGAGAAAACGGAAAAGGCGTCCATGCCTATGTCAAACCAACACATGATGAAAGAAATGTCTGAAATGATGCACTCTCATCATGCGATTTTCTCAAAAATCACATCGCCTTCCTTTGATACAAATATCGGTAAGGACACCATCAAGCTTGTTTCATCCTTGCTTAATACATCGGAGGAGACAGTTGGCAGCCTAAATGTTGTTTTAAGCTTTGAGTATTTAATGGGCAACATTAAGGAATTTGGATGGTGGCAAAGTGACATGGCATGCCTGGTTGATCGGACCGGTGACTACATTCTGCATACAAATGACAAAATGAAAGGCAGGAAGAAGCTTGGTGAAACAAACGATCCTATTGAACGCGATCTTATAAAAATGCTGAAAACTAATTCCTATGGAACAATAAAGGATAATTACCACCCTCCAAAGCAAGTAGCTGGATTCTATAGCTTAGCAAGAGCCCCGTGGACAATTGTATTGTTTGCACCAGGTGAAAAGGTTTTTGAGCCCATCATAAGAGCTAGAAATGCCTTCATATTTGGTAGTTTTATCATTATTGTCGTTATTGTATTTTTAATCCGGTTTCATGTTGGAAAAATGGTTTCGATTATTAAAAAATTATCTGAAAATTCAATAAACGTTGCAAAAGGAAATTATGAAAAGCCAATAGAAGTGAAATCTAAAGATGAAATAGGACAACTGGTTAAAAGCTACAACAAAATGGTCGAAGGTTTGCGAGAAAGGGATTTTATCCGAGATACCTTTGGCAGGTACGTTGATCCTGATTTTGCAAAAGAGCTTATGACCAGTCCGGAAAAGGGCATGTTAGGTGGGAAAAATAAAGAAGTGGCTGTCATGATGACGGATATAAGAAACTTTACGGCTCTTTCAGAAACCTTGAAACCTGAATCAGTAATTTACATTTTAAACCACTATTTTTCGCATATGATAGGTGTGATTCAAAAAAACCGTGGAATAATCGTTGATTTTGTTGGAGATGGGATTTTATTATTTTTTGAGCCTTTGAATGAAACTCTATCAGATTGCGTTCAGCGTTCAATAAAGTGCGCTTATGAAATGCAAAATGAGATGGCTTTATTTAATCTGGAAACCAAACAATCTGGATTGCCTGAATTTGAGATAGGCATAGGCGTCAATGCGGGAACCGTTGTTGTCGGTAACATAGGTACGGAAACAAGAGCCAAGTATGGTATCGTGGGCTCTGAGGTTAATCTAACGCAGCGGATTCAGGACCAGGCAAAAGGCGGGGAAATTGTAATCTCAGATGGTATATCAAAATTGGTTGGAAAAACCTTAAATATCACCAACTCTTTTACAAAAAAACTTAAAGGAGTAAAAAACCCTGTGACACTCCACGTAATTAATGACTCTGATATCTTATAGGCCAGTTGCAATGATGATAAATTTATTTTGGGAGGGCTTAATGAAAGCGATATTAGGTGGCTGTATTTTTATACTAATTATTATTTCAGGCATTGCCTTTGCAGATGAAACCGGTCACGGGCAACAAGCACATAATGGTTTTACAATGCAAAGTGTGATTGTTCCACTGGGCATTTTGACTTTGATATTGCTAACCTCAACGCTTATACTTGGTTTTTCAATGCCAAAAAACCGGAAAAAGTTTTTCCCCTTGCATAGAAAATTGGCAATCACAACTATTGTGGTTGCAGTAATTCATGCGTCTGTTGTTCTGTTTTTTCATTAATAGCTTAACAACGCCCTCTGACTTTGCCTTATAGGTCTTGCTGATAACAGCTCACTAACCGATATTATAATTTATTTGATAACCACATTTCATAAAGCGCTCTTAATGAAACAAAGATAAAAATTATCCCAAAGATTGACCCTGCTAGCGCATGCAACCAGAAAAACACTGGTGAAACAAAAGCCTTTAACCACATCGCGGCAATATCAATCCAAATCCCAACAAATGGCAGGCCGATCAACATCGCACGAACATTTGTTCTCAAGTCTAACAATAATGCTACTGCTCCCATAAAAATAAAAATCATACTCATACCGAACAAATGAATATGTGAGAATTTTAAGGCCCAGATAAATCGTTCATTTTTATAGATAGGTGTGGAGGCAGGCTCAGCCATTTTTGTTTTGTCATTCCCAAACAAATCACCACGCTCTGAATCATCTATTCCCAAAGTATCATTCATTTCCACGCCCTCTTTACCGGTACCATGTTGCATCTTGGAATCTGCAAGAAAGGTTGGAATCAGATCATGAACGATGATGTGTCCAAATGCCCCAAACATGCCAAGGTTCATCGA
>JAOZRT010000387.1 GCA_029940035.1 Desulfobacterales bacterium | reverse complement strand
CAGATCATGTTTTATGAAGTTTGCCTGCATTTTGAAATGAACTGTGTTCTTTGCGGGTGCTTGTCTGACGGCACCCGAAATGATTATCAAGGCGGATTTGAATCCTGTTTCACCTCAATAGCACCCTTTTATATGACCCGTGTAGAGGAAATCTGGTGTTATCCTGGCATTATGGCTGCATTTGCAGGGGGAAGTTTTAAAAAAATGATTCTGGATGAAGAATTAATGATCAACTGCAATCGGACACTTCAGGGACTGAACCTTTCTTTTGATCCCATGCTCAATGACAAACTGGCAGAATCTTTGGAGACAAAAAGCTTTCTGACGATCGGCTCCCCAGCCATCTACAGAAAAGAACAGAGAGTAAGTAATATTTTTGATAAACAAGGAATAGACCCAAATAATTATTCTTCGGAAATACCGGTAGATGTAAATATTTCTAAAGAAATCCAAAAAAGATGTGCGGCCTATGCTCTTCCGGATAGAAGCAAAGCACAAATAAATCAGTTGCAAAAATATCTGCCAACTCAATGTAAATATTAACATCAATTCCAAGATGTATCATCTTCTTTAACCCTTAACCATATGGTTTTCTCTCTTGGCAAAGCAGTTCAAGTGGAAATTAATATACAGCCTGAGATGGATGCAGGCCTTTCTACCTACAGTGCCAAGCAAATGTACGAGCGTCCTCGCCCATTCCTGGTTAACGGAGAGCCAATATGCACGCCGGATAAAGTTGAAAGCTTGAAGGAGAGCGGTTCCTACCCATCCGGGCATACCGCTATTGGATGGGCCTGGGCTCTCATCCTTGCAGAGATTGCCCCCGAACACGTCAACGAAATAATTGCACGAGGGCGGGCCTTCGGTGAAAAAGGAAGGTTCTAAACGACAAGCGCGGCCATATCCCTGCCGAAGACGCCTACGCGGTCCCCGGAATTGAGGGGTATGTCCAGGTTCCAATCCAGAGGGTTGTCGGTAGCCCCCTGGTATCCTAACCAGCGGGCCATATTGCTGCGGGCAGCCAACAGTTTGGCATTTAAAAATATGCTGTGGGCATCTTCAGCGGTGACACCGATGCGCCCCAGCAGTGACCTCAGTGTTTCACCCGCGTCAGGGGGTAGATGTAATATGCCGGTCTCCTGCATTTCACCTATGGTCGATTGCCGGCGCAGTTTACCGTATAAACGAATTTCGATCATTTAGCTCACCACCCATACAGCACAGTTATTCATGAGTTCCATGAGTTTGCCGCTGAAGCGACCCCGGATGTGTGCTTCGAAAAAAGTGGCATCATCCCTGCGGCCTGCGACAATGGTTCCAAAATTACCTTCTCTGGCCATGTCAACCACCTGTTGGATGACACCGCCTTTAGCCATGACAAACTCCCGGTTGATCCTTTCCGCGCTGACACCGGCAGCCATCAGGCGCTGGGCGGCCTCCTCCATGTAAGGCTTGAATCTGTTCTCACGATACCTTTTCCAGCCCTCTTCATCCGTATCGATATCTTGTGACGTGTTATAGGACCGGAAGAAAGATTTTGGAATAAGGCAGTGGCATAGCGTCACTTCAGGATTGGCCGAGCCGGCCAGGGCAGCAACACTGCTGACCCCCCGCATGGATTCGATGGATTCATCCAGGGCGATGAGGATCTTGCCCGGGTCAGGCTCGCCACCCACAATGATCGTGGGAATGTGCTTTACCTTATAGGCAAGTTTGCTGGCCATGCTGCCGATCACCAGATCCTTGAAACGGCTGACGCCGGTTCTGCCGATAACAATGGCCCGGTAATTCTGATAGGTTTCCTGGATGATGTCCTTGAAGACGCCTGTCCGCTTGACCCGCGTGTGAACCCTGACATCATCCTGGCTAAAACCGGCATCCTCCAGTATCTTAAAAGCCTTTTCCTTGAATTCACCGATGGTCAGTTGATGGTTGGCCAGCCACCCCATAACCCGCTTTTTCTTGGAGCGGTATAGAGGATTTTCGTCCATGTCCCAGAACACCTCCGGGAATCCCGTGCCCACATAAAACAGCACCAATTCAGCCTGCTCGGCCGGCATCACTGCCCCGGCATAACGAACCGCTTCAAGCGCCTGGTCGGAACCATCCACCGCCACAAGTATTTTATATTTGACCTTCCTTTGCATGAGGCTCCCTTAAAATACCGTTTCGCCTTGTATGGGCAATGTTTGTTGCATCAAATTTCATGTAAAATTCAGGATCAGCCGCGCCACTCCATATCATCCACAGTCGTCTTGAAGTCCGGCGCCACAACATCCGGCAGTTCCTGATCCTTGGTCTTCTCCAGGTCCTCGGGTGTGGGTTTGCCCACAAACACCAAACGCTGGCGCTTACACTTCTTACAGGCAGCCAGCAACTCCGGCAGACAATCTGCCGTGTAAGCATCATAGTCAATGGTGGACAGGTTGTTCTCGATCTTGAAAAGGTTCGACGTCCGGGCACATTGACCGCACCCGATGCAACCAACATTGCAGACAGCGGTCACGTCTTTGCCTTTGTCCTTGTTGGAGCACGCAACAGCCAACACCTGGTCGGATTTGAACGGCGTTATGGTGATGATATTGCGCGGGCAAACCTTGGCACAGGCACCGCAGCCCACACATTTTTCATAGTCAACCGTGGCCAGTCCGTCAATGACATGCAGGGCATCGAACTGGCATGCCCGGGCGCATTCTCCAAATCCCAGGCACCCGTAAGTACACCCCTGAACATCGGTCACCAGGTTAGCAGCGGCACAGCGCATCTCCCCGCGGTATTCGCTCCGCCCCAACCGGTCGTCAAAGTGGGCCCCGCAGTGAACAATGGGGCGATAGGGCAGCATGGCGCCCACTTCCACCCCCATGATGCCGGCCACTGTCTGAGCGCAGCCAGGCCCCCCGACTGTGCACAAGTTTACTTCCTCTTTTTCGAGAACTACCGCTTCTGCATATTCCCCGCACCCCACGTACCCGCATCCGCCGCAGTTGGCGCCGGGAAGTTCGTCGATAACAGCCAGGACCCGTTCATCCACATCCACGTGATATTTTTTGCTGGCCCATCCTAACACGGAGCTCAGCACTATAGCCATGCCCAGCAGGGTCCCGGCTGACAAGCCAATGGTCACCCAGGTCATAGCGCCTCCCGGATCCGGAGGGTTCGGTTTCTTATATATGGTCTGTTATTCATTTGGCTCGTATTCGATTAATTTATGATGATAGGTGTCACCTAAACATGGTTTCGGATGTCAGGTTTCGGGTTGCCCCCTGACTACCGGCTCCGGTCTCTGGCTCTATCTGTCCTCCGACTTCCGTCACGGAGCGCCCGTCACAGCCGCCCGGATACCGCTGTCCACTCCGGTAAACCCCATAAATGCCATGGCCAGAATCCCCCCCACGATAAGGGTGATGGCCGTTCCCCTGAAAGCCCTGGGAACGTCGCACAGGTCCAGTTCTTCACGGATACCCGCCATAATCACGATCGCAATGGTAAACCCGACCCCTCCGAATATCCCCAGAGCAAGGGCCCGCCCCAGGTCCCATGCCTGCTCCGGGCTTTCCACACCGACGATATTGGTCATCACCGTCAGACAGGCGAACAATATGGCGCAGTTGGTGGTAATCAGCGGCAGAAAAACGCCAAAGGTTTTGTACAGCGACGGATAAAATTTGCGCACGTACATTTCCACAAACTGCACGGATGAGGCAATGGAAAATATATAAACAATATACGTGAGAATCGTAAGGTCTATGGCAGCAGCCTTTTGCGCGGACATGAAAAATCCTGCCACCCAACTGGAAAGGGGCGCCCCCGGCACCAGAATGAGGGTGGTTATGGTCCAGCTTAAAAAGACCGCCACGGTCATCACAAAGGTAACCGCACTGCCCATGCCCACGGCCATGCCCACCTGACGGGACACGCCGATAAACGGACAGATGCCCACAAAATAGTAAAGCACGAAATTGTTGATCAGGGCTGCGCTGATGGAAATCAGCATTATGTCAAACAGGTAATCCATCTTTTAATCCAATAGGTTGATTGTACTTAAACGGTCAATATTCCAAAATCAGCGACCTCCGGCAGAGCCGGAGGTATGAGGAAGGCCCCTCGAAGGGGC
>JAOZRT010000386.1 GCA_029940035.1 Desulfobacterales bacterium | reverse complement strand
ATAGATAGTTGCTCCGGTCGGATAGATACTTGGATAAGTCATAATTATCACTTCTATAGCTATTTTTATTATGTGGATGGTTTAAGGAAAAAAACCATTGTCTTGTTGCCTCATCAAGTCATTTTTCTATTTCAGTCATCACTTGATAACGTCTCGCCTGTGTTCGGTATTTAAACATCATGGATGAAGGCAAAGGTTCAAGATTTTTCAACTGCTCATCAAGTGCTGTTGATAGGTCAAAGAGTTTCAGTGTATAAAAGTTTTTTTTACTTCCACTGGCCGTTTCAATTACCTGGGCGGTAGAACTTATTTCTTCCGGAGTGAGGAACTCAAGAGTCCCATCCATCCGTTTCAGAGGAGCAATTGTTGTAAAAAACTGAACTTTTTGAAATTTGGCTGCCAGTTCAATACTTTTTAAAAGTTCATCAGCATCCAACTCCCTGCCGGTAAGCTGACCATAAAGCTCGGGTGGCCCTTTGACTTCCATTATAAGACGATCCACCAGTCCAAGGTCTAAGATTTTTTCCAGTATATCGGCATTCGGACCATGGCATATCGCCTGGATCTTCAATCCGTTTTTCTTCAGGTGTTTCAGAACGGCAACCAGATTCTCCAACTGATCAGGATCACCAGTAGAAATATCAAAACCATCAATCCATTCCCCATGTAACAAACTTCGACCAATATAGCCTGAGAGGCCGTCTCCGGCTATCAGGTAACCGATGATGACACTTGCTCCCTGTCGGATATTCTTGCCGTCTGTGAAAACTGGAAATTCAACCCCGTCGTTGTCCCGAAAAACTTGACTCCGGTTGGAGCGATAGAACTGGGCAAAAGCTTCTTTTCCTTCAGCTTTGAAATCAAACTCTTTGAAAGTGATATTGTTTTCTTTGAAATAGTTTTTGGTAATCTTGCACCGTGCACAGCCTGTAGCACTATAGATTGTGTTTTCCATGGTTTCCTCTTAAATATGAATTGCATGTCCGCAAAGTGCATGAGCGGCTTCCATCAAAGTTTCACTTAGTGTTGGGTGCGGATGTACAGAGTTTCCCAGGTCTTCAACTTTTGAATCCAGACTGATCATTCCGGCAGGACCTGCAACCAGTTCAGTGACATGTCCGCCGATAAGATGCACACCCAGAATTTTTTTATCTTCTTCATTGGCAACGATTTTAACAAAACCGGAATTATCATCAACTGCCAGGGCTTTTCCATTGGCGACAAAAGGACATTGAGAGGTCACGACCTTATAACCCTTTTCTCTGGCCTGCTTTTCCGTCAACCCAACCGAAGCTACTTCGGGTTGGGCATAGGTACAACGGGGAATATCCGGGTAGTGTAATTCCCTGGCAGGTTTCCCTGCAATAGTTTCAATTGCAATAATTCCCTGGGCTGACGCGACATGGGCTAACGGCATTTTTCCAGTCAAATCACCAATGGCAAAAATATTGGGTTGAGAGGTTCGCATCTGTTTGTCGACTATCACATTGCCATTGGCAGTTTCCACGCCGACTTGGTCCAGCCCCAGTCCTTCACTGTTGGCTGTAACACCAATGGAAAGCATAACCACCTCGGCGTTTAAGACCTTGGTGCCGTTAATGTTTTCAATTGTGGTATCGACACTGTCTGCTGTGACAGAGATACTTTCTACTGCAGTTTCGCACAGTAATTGAATACGGTTTCGTTTGAATTGTTTTGCTGCCTCCAGAGAGATGTCTTCATCTTCAAAGGGTAAAACATGAGGCAACATTTCCACTACCGTAACTTTTGATCCGTAGCGGTTCCAAATAGTGGCGAATTCCATGCCGATAGGTCCGGCTCCCACAATAACAGCAGATTCTGGAACCCGGGTCAGATTAAGTGCTTCTTTGTAAGTGATGATTTTTTCACCGTCACAGGACACCCCCGGCAGTGGACGGGGACTTGACCCTGTTGCCAGGATAATGTTGGTTCCCTGTAGGATCTGACCTGATGGTTCGATTTTTACCTGATCAACATTAACGAAACTGCCTGTGCCGCTATAAACAGCAACCCCACTATTTTTCATCAGGAATTCCACTCGCTTTGTCTGGCGTGATACCACACTGCGACTGCGTTTGTGAGCAGCCGAGTAATCAATTTCAAGGTTGTCGAATGTAAATCCGTAAGCTCGTCCTTTAGACAGCAGGTGAATAATTTCAGCATTGCGCAACAGTGATTTGGTGGGAATACACCCCCAATTCAAGCAGGTACCACCCATATGCTCTTTTTCGATCAACGCCGTTTTAAATCCAAGTTGCCGGGCGCGAACAGCTGCCACGTATCCTCCAGGCCCGCCTCCGATAACAACCACATCAAAATGTTCCATATTTGCTCCTGTTAACCTTTCAAGCTATCCAAATATGTTTCAGCACTCATCAATTGCTGTAATTCATTTGTATCAGAGGAAATAATTTTAATCATCCAGCCATCTTCAAACGGGCTGTTATTAATACTTTCCGGTGAATTTTCCACCATGTTGTTTACTTCAACAACTTTCCCTCCGATAGGCATATATAAATCGGAAACTGCCTTTACCGACTCAGCGAAACCAAAAACATCATTCGAGCTCAGATTATCCCCAATTCGGGGTAGCTCAACAAAAATAATCTCTCCTAATTGATTCTGGGCATAATCACTGATACCTATTGTTATCAAATCAGCATCCTGTCTAGCCCAGGTATGTTCTGTTGAGTACAGGACTGTTGGAGCAAAATTCAATTCGTCAAATTCCCTCATGCTATGATCCCTCTTGTTGTTCGCTCATGTGTAATTCTCAAATCTTCATTATCGTCCAAACAGCAAATTTGGCAGGTAAAGTTCAATCTGCGGAAAAATTGTTAAGATAATTACACAAATCCAGGATCTTCTATTTACCTTGAAGCTCGGCTGAGAGGTTTTCGGCCCTATCAAGGATTTTGTGAATATTCCGGTAACCTTTTTCTTCCATTTTTTTTAGCCATAAGTCACGGAGCGGCATAACGGCCTTCATCCATTTCTGCTTTTCTTCCGATGACAGGGTATAGAACTGAAATCCCAGGGACTTAAGCCAGTCAATACCTTTGACCGTTCCTTTGTCCATAGCTTCGCCGCAGGATCTTGCCATCAGAATACCGGTCGAATCCGTCAAATTTTTGTGTATATCAGACGGAAGGCTTTTCATTTTCGACGAGTTCATGACTGCATAGAAACTTGTTACTGCAAGATCTACCAATGTAATATATTTTGTTGATTTATTTAATTTGTAGGGTCTCATTATTGGGATAGGAACAGCGATTCCATCTGCAAGGCCTTTTTCAAGTGCCAGGGCGGAATCTCGTGAAGGCATTTTGATTGGGTTTGCCCCAAGTGCTTGTAAAATCTTCAACATACCTGGTGTCCAAACTATTATTTTCATGCCTTTCAGATCTTCAAGCGTTTGGACCGGTTTTTTAACCGTAATTATTTGAGTTGGTGCGCTCGTAAATTGCCATAAAAGTGTTGTACCTGCGAACTCTTTACCCCACTCAGGAAACTCCTGGCCGAGTCTCCAAACTACTTCACTGCCGATCTTGGAACTTGGGAATAGAAGAGGTAGTGAAACTAATTCATTCAGAGGGAATTTACCTGGATTACGAGCTGTATTGGCCCCCCCAATATCAATAGCCCCTGTTTTGACTGCATCAAATGTTTTCGGTTGCTTGACCAAGGCGCCCGGAGGAAAATAGGTGAACTTGAGTGTGTCTCCGCTCTTCTCCTCCATATTTTTGAACCAGGGTTTAATGGCTTTTTTTACTACAATGTGTCTCTCAGGAAATTTGGCTTGGTAACTCAACTCTATGTCTGCGGCATGAGCGGGTAGTTGAGAAGCACTGACCCATAACAGACAAACTGCCAAAAAAGTCTTCGTAAAAACTGAAATTGATTTTTTCATAATTAATGCTCCCGTGTTAGTCGAACACCCACCGGGAATAAGTGCCATGGCGGTATATCCAAATTAATTTCTAAACTTTGTCTCCTTCGTTGGAGTAGATTTTTTTTTTTTGAAAATAATAAAAATAATTATTAAAAAAAAAAACAAGCCGGGGAAAAAATAAAATATGTTTTGTGTAATAATTAATGCAGGT
>JAOZRT010000579.1 GCA_029940035.1 Desulfobacterales bacterium | reverse complement strand
GAGGTCAGAAGCTGGTTGGCGACTTTGCAGGGCTAAAGCCCTGGGCTACGGCTATATTGTGGAACCCAAGATGTCAGATGTCGGTTTTTACCTTACCACCGCTTCCAGCCCTTTAACTTCTGACTTCTGAGGCTCTGTCCTCCGACTTCTGGTTTTAGATGGTGGAGAGACTCCTGCGGTGCCGCCGGCCGTCATATGGATGGGTTTGAAAACCGGCATCTCTGTCCAGATAGACAATGTTATGCCGGTGAGGTTCAGGCCCGGGCTTCCCAAAAGCAGCATCGCCTGTGGCGTTCCGCATAATAAACCCCAGTCGTTCTTCCAGGACACGGTAGGAAAAATTGTCGGCCGCCACCTTATAATTGTGCGTGGTCATGTCCGCGCACAGCTCCGGTGAGGCCAGGATGGTTTTTATGTGCTGCACCGTGGATTTGGCAAGAAAACCGTCCATGGTTGCCAGTTTGAATCCCAGGGGCTCGATGTCCCTGATAAATGTTTCATACCGATTGATCAGAATTGGCTTCCTGAGGTAGACAGCCTCCAGAAAGGCATTGCCAAAGCCCTCATAAAGGCTGGGGTAGGTCACCAGGTCCGCTTGGTCATAAATATCCCAGAGCGTGTAGCCATTTCTAGCGGCCGCCGGGTCGGATCCTGCATCCGCCCAGGGGTCTTCGAGGGCGATCGGCACAAGGCGCAGGTCTACGCCGTTGTCACGGGCATGTGATTCCAGCCACTCCGCATAAGCATACCCCTCATCCCCGGCCTCGTGGGTGATCACCAGTTTAAAGCAAGGGTCCGCAAGTGCCCGAACCAGTTCGATGGCATGCTCGATGCCCTTGCGCTGGATAACACGCGTAGGCTGAAGGATGATTTTGTCTTCTGATGACAGGCCCAGCGCCTGGCGGAACACCTTCCCGCCCGCCGGGTTCAATTCAGGGGGATGGGCGAAATCCAGAACATTGGGAATCACCGTCGCGGCAATACCGGTTCGCAGGGCAAGCTGTTTCTGCGCCTCCGAATTGATCACCACATGGTGCAGATGCGGGAGTTGCGGCGGGAACGCGGTCTGAAGGTAGTCGCCCACGGCATTGACGGTGTACCTTGACCGCTCCCAGAAAAAATCATGATGATGGGCAATGGTGGGCAGCCCGGTTTCGGCGATCG
>JAOZRT010000087.1 GCA_029940035.1 Desulfobacterales bacterium | reverse complement strand
GGTTAAGAGTAAAAATGAATCGGGCCAGATTAGAATGTGCTCCCTGAACCCGAACGCCCGGCCGAACATGACGCCGGCCACGCCTCCAAGCGAGCCCTGATGAAAAAAGGACAGAAATGCGCCGGTTGCGGCAAATATGGCCATGACTTCGTGCATGTTGTGGCTTAGGTTGTGAAAAAACGGGACTTTGTCGACCTGCCGGTTTTCCAGAATCAGCGGGATATACTCAATGCAGAGCACGCCGAAGTAGCAGGTGAGGCAGAAAGCCACTTCGGTCAGCATGGAGTGCACATTGGCATGCCAGAAAATGAACCAGCCCCGCAGCGGTTGTCCGATGTCGATGGCCAGAATGAGCAGGGCGGAACTGTAGCAGATAAAACCGATCAGGACCGCAAAATTAATGATGTTCTTGAGTTCATCCTTGCCCACGATATATTTCAGAAAACCGGTGAAAAACGCCCCCCCACCCAGGGCGATAACCCCCAGGTCAGCCCAGATCCACAACGCAAAACCATAGGCATTGTTCATGTTGGTCTGATTGAGCCCCTTGAACCAGACCAGCAGCATGGCAAATACGCCCCACAGCAGCACTGCACCTACGATCATGAGCGCAACCCCGAACTGCGGCAATGGACAGCGTTTAACTCCTTTGGGTATTAATGCAGAATCCATACGTTAATGCTCCTCAATAATGTAATCCGAACATGTATATTTTTATCCGGATGACCGGTTTGCAATGAAGCGGTATTCCATGCCCCTTAGCAAATTTCACAATCCCCATGGCCTGTTCCGGGTTTAGTGTCCTCCGGCTCCCGTTTTTTCATTCTTTACGTAATTGTCGCCGGCTCTGATAACCCATTCACGACTCGAGAGGTAATAGACTTTCGGATTGGTCCCCAAACGCTCCAGCAACCTGAAGGCATGCGGGTTTTTGGGCCGTCCACCGTGCCTGTTGTCCGGTTTGACCAACTGGTGAACAGCATGGTCCGGGTTGTTCAGATCCCCAAAGGCAATGGCGCCGGCCGGGCACGCCTGGGTGCACGACGTCTGATATTCATCTTCCTCGATTTCCTGCCGCTCTTCGTAATAGGCTTTCTCCATGGCCCGCTGGTAACGGTGGTAACAGAAGCTGCATTTTTCCACCACACCCCGCATACGCACGGATACATCCGGATTGAGCATTTTTTCCATATCCGCCGGCCAGACCGGGTCCCACCAGTTGAAAACACGGGCGTGATAAGGGCAGGCAGCCATGCAGTACCGACACCCGAAGCAGCGCGTGTAAATCTGGCTCACAATGCCGGTGTGGTTGTCGTAATCAGTGGCCGTAGCCGGACAGACCGACACGCAGGGGGAATGCCCGCCATGGCCTTCACAGTGCATGCAGGGCCTTGGGATATAGCAGACTTCAGTTTCGGGAAACGGTTTGCCGTTGGTCATCTTGTACACACGCATCCACGCCGTGCCCAGTTGCTTGTCGGATTCATCTTCCCGAAAGGGAACGTTGTTTTCCGCCATACAGGCCACCATGCAGGCTCCGCAGCCGGTACACTTGTCCAGGTCTATCACCATACCGAATTTCTTATTTTTGTTGTGCCCCTGTGCTTCTTTCATTCGAACCTCGTTTAAATATTTAGGCTTTTGCCAGCTTTGCCCTTACCCCCCAGGCCATATCCAGACCGGATGCACGATCCTCCACCGGACCGATGAGTTCGTTGAAGTTTACACCCTTGCCGGCCATGTATTTATCATCTGCCGAGTGGCCCAGACCTCTGGGAATGGCCACCACCCCCGGCATGATGCCGTGGTAGTGATAGATGCGCACCCGGGCCTCACCCTTGGGTGTGCTCAATGTGGCCGGCTTGCCGTCTGCCAGCCCCAGCGATTTTGCCGTTGCAGGGTTGACCTCCACGCACGCATCCTTGCCCTTCAGAATCGTGTCTTCCACGGCCTTGATAACAAAAGGAGGGTCACTGATAAAGCCGCTTGCCAGCCGCATGCTGTCAAAAGGCATCAGCAATAAAGGAAATGTCGAGGCATTCCCCTCCAGATTCAAGGGAACATAACTGGGCATCAGGTCCATGTCCGGGTTCATGAACTCAAACTTCCCTGACGCCGTCGCAAAGGCTTCACCCCACCCGGCCGGTTGAAACGCTTCGTCCTCCCACAACCCATCTTCGCTGAGCACATCCCACTTGTCGCCGAGGGTCTCCTCCAGGCACGCCTCGTAGCTTTCCCACGGGAACGCGTCGCCGATGCTGCCGCCCATTGCGTTGGATAGCTCGATAATCGCATCGCCCGCATTTTTGGTGTCGTGCATAGGGAAGACAACCGGTTGCGTCAACTCGACCATGGGTTTTTGCAGGCCGGCCATGACAGGAATGTCCTCGTAGCGTTCCAAGTAAACATGGTTGGGAAGAATGAGATCGGCTTGCATGGCAGTTTCATCCATATAAGAGGAAAAGCTGACCACAAAGGGAATCTTTTCCACGGCCTTTTTAAAGTCATTGGCTCCCGGTGTCGAATAAACCGGATTGGTGCCCGATACCAGCAGCGCATTCACCGGATAATCCTTGGCACTCATCGCGCCGGCGGCAAACCGGTTGAGCAGGGATGCGGCCAGTGGAAAGGCATCACTGCCGGCTCCGTCAACCCTGTCTTTGGCCATACCGATTTGAGCGGTATTGTCGAGCCCGGTTTCCGGCCACGCGGCATACTCCGGTATTGGCACGGCAACAACACCGCCTTCCTGGTTGATATTGCCCACCAGGGCGTTGACGGTGTGGACTGCCATAGCTTCTGCCAGGCTGCCCGGGGTTTCTCCATTACCACGACCGCAGAGCGCCAGCGGTTTGCCGGCCCCGGCAAATTCCCGGGCCACTTTTACGATCACCATCTTATCGATGCCCGTAATGGAAGCCACCTTTTCAGGTGCGTATTCGTCGAGCACCATTTTCTTCCAGCCGGTATATCCCTCGGTGTAGCTCTCTACAAAATCATTGTTGACAAGGGATTCCTTCATCATGACATGCGCGATGCCCATGGCCAGAGCAGCTTCCGTCCCGGGGTTGATGGGGATCCACTGGTCGGATTTTGCCGCTGTATTGGACAGGCGTGGTTCGACCTGGACAACTTTGGTCCCGTTTTCCCGCCAGGCGCTGTTAGCCCTGAACATGCGAACCGGAGCCCCCCACCCTTCGATGAGACCGCTGCCGAAGCTGAGGATATAATCGGCATTTTCTACATCGTAACCAGCCTGCGCCTCAACACCGTGCATCACCTGCAGCGCCATCTCGAGGGTGTCTCCCACCGATGGGGTGGTCATCACATTAGGGGACCCGTAAACGGTCATGAAGCGCTTGAACAGCGCAGGGATGGTTCCATGCTTGCTCCCCGTAATACAGGCAACCGTGTGGGACTGGTTGTCATCCCTCAACTGACCCAGCTTTTCAGCAACCTCGGCCAGCGCTGCTTCCCAGGATATCTTTTTCCAGTGTCCCTGACCCCGTTTGCCGACCCGTTTCAATGGCGTCTTTACCCTTGTGGAACCATAAAGCAGTTGCAGGCCTGACAATCCAAGCACGCAAACCCCGCCATCGTTGACGGGATGCCCCTCCAGTCCTTCGATTTTCACAGCCCTTTCCCCCACCATGCGCACCATCAACCCGCATCCGCCGGGGCACAGCGTGCATGAAGTGAAAGCATAACTGTTTTCACCCTTCTCAGGGACCGGTGTCCATGGCCAGTTCTGAGACCAGATGGAACTGTCATCGGTTAATTTCCAAGGCAGCGGTGTTAGCGCCGTACCGGCTGCACCGCCTACTGCAAGCGCCAAGAAACTTCGTCTGTCTATCTTCATAAATTTTCCCCTAACCTGAAAAAGGAGTTTGTTAGCTTATTTGTGGCACACGAAACAACCACCCTTCTGGGTTTGGACACTTCCCTGGTTGACGTTCTCCCTGACATGGCATTTCGAGCAATCGTCCATCTTCATCCGCTCCCAGGGATGCTTGGCCAGACCGGCAATGTTTTTCCCCCAGATATCACGGCTGTAACCGGTAAAGCGGTTCTCTTCATAAACCCGCGCATGATCGGATTCACCAATGTGTCCATGGCACTCGACACACGCCATTTTACCGGCAATCACATGGGGTGCATGCGAGAAATAAACACAATCCGGTTGGCGTGAATAAACCAGCCAGGAGACTTCCCGCTCAGGCACCACAAACTCGGCCACGAATTTTTCCTCTTCTTCGCTGACACCAATAACATCTTCATGACACTCCATGCAGCTTTCCAGATTCGGTATGCCCGAAAAGCTTCCATCTTCCCGGAAATAGTGGCAGCTCTCACACCCGTCATCAACCTCCTCGACATGCAAGGCATGATTGAAATTTATGGGCTGATGTTTCTGGGAATATAAAAGTTTGGGAAAAATGCCCCATCCCAGGACGAGGCTTGCTGCGAAACCGATAATAAAAAAGAGGATGATTGGTGCGGCGGGACCCTCGGTCTCCTGTTCGGAAACCGCATGTGTCTGATCGTCTTGTGTGCTCATGAATACTCCGTCAAGCTATGGTTCGTTTACATTAGGAACAACCACCACGGGAGATGGCGGCCGGCCTTCTGTTTCCTGGCTTTCATCCTGTCGGTTGTTGCGGCTGACTGTTTCTAATGTGTGGTATAACCGGCGAAAATTACCTGCGACTGTTACCTGTAGATCTGATTTTTGTCAAGTGAAAATCAGTTTTTCAGGTCCGGTGCCACCACCACAACAGCGGCTTTTTCATTGTCCAGATAACGCTTTGCCAGGCCAGCCGCGTCCCGTGCATCTATGGCGGCATAATCTTCTTCGATGGTCCGGCTCCAGGCTATCTGGCGGGGATGTTCCGTCGATCCGGCCAAAACAGTCCGCAGCCAGTAGCCGTTCCTTCTGCGCATATCTTTTATGCGGTTGAGCGTCGGTTCAAGCACCCGGTGGACTTCGTCGTCCGTCACCCCGCTTTCAGCAAGATCTGCGGCTATTTTTTTCACCTCCTGTATGACCAGCTCAACTTTAGAAGGATCGGTTTCGATCATAGCTGCCAGGTAACCATACCCCTTGTACACCCGGCTGCCCCGGTTGAAGGCAAAGGGCGAGTACGACTCCCCCAGCTTCTCACGAACCTGAACCCGCAGCCGTTCCGAAAAAAGGTCCGCCAGTACGGCCAGGCGCCTTGTCTGTGAAATATCCCACATGTCATCCGTGGGAAACGCCACGATAACCAGCGCACTGGGTATTGCCGTCTCCACCTCGATGGCCTTTTTTTCCCCACTGGGAAACAGGAGACCGTCTGTCCGGCGGCTTCCTTCCCGTGGGTCACGCGCAGGCAGCAAGCCAAAGTAGCGGCCGGCCATCTCGATAGCTGAATCCACATCGAAATCCCCCACCACGGACAGTTCCAAATGATCTCCCTTCAACGCCCCAATAACCCAGGACCGCACCTGGTCGAGGGTCAGCCTTGAAAATGCTTCGTAAGAGGGGAGGCCGAAACGGCTGTCCCCACCGGCCAAAAACCGCCACCCAGACAGGGTCAGGGCGCCGTCCACCGTGTGGGACAACTCCTTGTACTGCTGCTCGAACCGTTTCTGCGAAAGCAGGAAAGCATCTTGTTTGAACCCCGGGTCCATCAGGTGGGCATACAGCAGCTCGAAAAGCAGCTCCAGTTCACCTGAAATGGTTTGGCACTGAAACATGAAGCGCGAGGCGTCGATGTTGAAAACCACCTCTGTATTCCTACCGGCCATGGCAGCCTCGAGATCGTCCCTGTCGAGGCGCCCCAGCGCACTTTCGTTGACCACCGCGGTGCTCAGCTCCGCCAGACCCGAAAGGTTCCCGGGCTCATCCGATCGTCCCGCGCCGAAGGACAGGCTGGCAACCACCTCGTCATCTTTAAAATCGGTCTTTTTCAAATTCAGGCAAAAACCGTTCTCAAAGACCACCTGGACGATGCCCAGATCCTCTACCACGGTGTGCTTTTTTATCCGACCGGCTGTTGAGGGTGGAAAGAGATAGGGAAATGCCGTAATCGTTTTCTCCTGCGGCGGATTGACGGCTGTGTGCTGGCTGTGGTTGAAAACATCCGCTATAGCCGCCCGGGCCCCCTCCGGTGCCTCTGACAGATCGGCGTTGCCGGTTACCGTGACAAGCCTGTGTCCGGGCGCCCACAAGCGCTTGAAAGCGGCGTGCACCTCCTCCGGTGCCAGACCCTGGATGAAGGCGCCAAACATCTCCCGTTCCTGTTCCGGTGATCGGAATACACGGTCGGCGTTCAGAGTCCGGATCAGTTGCCGGGCCAATGCCTTGCTCTCACGGGTCTCCTTCTTGCTGACCGCCACATCCAGTTCCGCGCTAAGTTCCTTCTTAACCCTTTCCAGCTCATTTTCAGTGAACCCGTATTCAAGGGCCGCCCTGAGCGTCTGCTCCAGGAAGGCCAGTATCTCTTCCCACTCCTCTGGTTTGCCTTCCATGGAGAGCATGGCGTAGCCGATCTGGTTCAGAAAAAGGCCGGACCCAATGGCGGCATCCGTCCCTGGAACGCCCGGGCGCCCGACATCCGCATCCAAGCGGTTCTGGACAATGCGGTCGGCCACATCTTCTATCAACGTATCCTGCTGAAACGATCGGCTGTCATGCACGGGATCGACCTTGTCTATGACCTCGATGGTGACGGTGGTACTCCCGGCCTCTTTTTCAAAATGATGGAAGGTTTTGATGCCGGCATGGCGGATAGTGCCGAATGCCACGGGTGGTTTTGCCGGCGCCCTGGCCTGAAGCCTGTTAAAAGCCCCTTCCACCAGCTCCGATGCCAGGGAAACATCGAAATCCCCCACAGCCACGAGAATCATGTTGTCCGGCCGGTACCAGGCGTCATAGTAATCTTTCAACGCCTCCTGCCCGGCACTGTTCAGCACCTCATCCGTACCGATGGGCAGGCGACGCGTTATTCGGGCATCGGGCAGCTCGAAGTCGAGGGTTGCCACAAAGGTCCGATACGATGCAGAGTCCCGGCTTCTTTTTTCAGCCAATATGATTTTCCGCTCCTGATCGATTTCCGTTGGCAGCAGGAGCGCCCCTCCGGCATAGTCACGCATTACCAGAAGGCCTTTTTCCAGGTTTTCCCGGTCCCCTGCCGGCAGGAAAATGTCGTAAACGGTTTCGAAAAAACCCGTGTGGGCGTTTGCATCCGCGCCGAACTGCATCCCGATGTTTTGAAAATACTTGACCAGTTCCCCGGGGGCAAAATGTTCGGAGCCATTGAAAAGCATGTGCTCCAGATAGTGGGCCAGGCCCTCCTGACCGTCATCCTCGTGCATGGATCCTGCCTGGACATTCAAGTGCATGCTCACCCTGTTTTCAGGGTTGCTGTTATGCATCAAAATGTATCTGAAACCGTTTGCCAACTCCCCGAAATAGAGGTCGGGATCCGGTTCGAGATCGCTTCTTCCATGGGGCCAGGCCGACAGTGCCGATATGGCCCCCTCCGATGCTGCAGGGGTCTCTTCCCTTACATTTCCGCTATCATGGTCCTGGAGAGCGCTGCATGAAAAAAGGGCCAGCGCGGTACCTATCAGCACCAGGCTCCTTAGGATGCTAATTCGTCCTTTTATGTTTTGAAAACGTAACCTTGTTGCCATTTCGATATTACTCCCAATGTTTTTCAAATAAAATGGATCTTCCCCTATAATTTGAATGCATCCCGCACTGCAAGCCACAAGCGAATTCAAATTTAATGACCAGTTCATCCTATTTACCCGTACTTCACACATTTTTCAAACCTTATTGATTGACTTTCAACAAACCCCGCGGCTATAAAACCCGCGAACCATGATCAATCCGGGTTTGAACTTTGCAGGCATTCAACACAAAACACGAAACATCACAACACCCGACACAATCCATGATTGAATATAAAAAAGACCTGAATGAGTCGCAGTACGAAGCCGTCAATTTCGACCAGGGGCCGCTTTTGGTCATCGCAGGGGCCGGAAGCGGAAAGACCCGGACCCTCACCTACCGGGTAGCCAGGCTTGTGGAAGCGGGCATACCGCCGAGTGCGATTCTGCTGTTGACCTTTACCCGCAAAGCCTCCCAGGAAATGCTGCGAAGGGCGTCCCTGCTTTTGGACGATCGGTGTGAAAATGTTTCCGGCGGCACCTTCCATGCATTCGCCAATACCATGCTGCGGCGCTACGCGACCGATCTGGGGTATGACCGTAATTTCACGATTATCGATCGCGCGGACATGGAAAACCTGATTGTCATGCTCAAAAAGGAGATGGGCCTGGGGGAAAAAGACCGCTCGTTTCCCAAAAAAGGCACCATGGCCAGCTTGTTCAGCCGGAGCGTCAACAAAGTCATATCTCTGGAAGACGTCATCTACGATGATTATCCTCATTTTTCGACTCACATGGATGCACTTGGCCAGTTGTATGCCACCTACGCCCTGCACAAAAACCGCCACAACCTCATGGACTATGATGATCTTCTGATTATTTTTCACCGTCTGTTGAAGGAGTTTCCCGACATCCGGCAGCATATTTCATCCATGTTTAAATACATCATGGTGGATGAATACCAGGACACCAATCAGATTCAGGCGGACATTATTTACATGCTCGCCGGCGAGAACAGCAACGTCATGGTGGTCGGCGACGACTCCCAAAGTATTTATGCCTTCCGGGGGGCTGAGATTAAAAATATTCTTTCCTTTCCAGACCACTTTCCCGGGACCACCGTCATCCGGCTGGAGGAAAACTACAGGAGCGTGCAGCCGATCCTGCACCTGACCAACCAGATCATCGACCAGGCCGCCTACAAATACACCAAGACCCTCTTTTCCAGAAAAATGGGCGGCTCCTGTCCTCGCCTGGTAATGACGCCCGATGAAAACAGCCAGTCCCGTTTCATCATCGACCATATCCGGGACCTCTCCCTTCAGGGCGTCCGCCTCAACCGGATGGCAGTGCTGTTCAGAGCGGGTTTTCACTCATTTGATCTCGAAATCGAGCTGGGTCGGGAAGGCATTCCCTTTGTCAAAGTAGGCGGGTTCAAGTTCATGGATTCCGCTCACATCAAGGATGTGCTGGCCCACTTAAAGGTTATCCACAACCCTGATGACAGCGTCAGTTGGAACCGCATCCTGCTGCTTCTGGAAAAAATAGGGCCCAAGGGGGCTGGCCGGATCTTCAGAGATCTGAAGGAAACGGGCGCCGGGCACAGGGGGCTGGAGCATCTGAAGCTGAAGCCGACCCTGGCCAAATCCGTTGAACGGCTGACGTCTCTTTTTGCAGCTCTCGACCCGGAATCCATGCCCATCGCCGGCCTGGGCGAACATATTGTCGAGTACTACCTGCCCATTCTAAGAAACCGGTTCGACGATTATCCCAAGCGGGAGAGGGATCTGGAACAACTCCTGACGATCATGGAACGCTACAGCGACCTGGAGGCGTTTCTCACCGACATGGCCATCGAGCCCCCCAGCAACAGCATCGAAGGTACATTCTCTGCCAGTGAACCGTCTGATGAAAGCCGGTTGACCCTCTCCACTATCCACTCGGCCAAAGGGCTTGAATGGCATACGGTATTCATCATCTGGGCACTTGACGGCAGGTTTCCGGCCATGCGGTCCCTGCACAAGGAAGATGAAACCGAAGAGGAACTGCGGTTGACCTACGTGGCAGCCACCCGGGCAGAGGAAAACCTTTATTTTCTCTGTCCCGGCCAGGCGTACGATCGTGCCACGGGGCTGATGCTGAACCGGCCGTCAAGATTTCTAGAACAATTACCTGAGGGGGCAATAGATATCCAATACACCTACTAATAAATTTAGGCAGATAGTGTGCACATGGTGCACACTATCTGCCTAAATTTATTAGATAACGCGGCTTCGCCGCTATTATCCGAATGTAGGGGTATGGCTTCGTAGGCGTTTTTCTCCATTGCATTCATTTGAATGCTACACTTGTGTTGACGATCCAATGGATGAAAAAAAAGAAAAACGAAATTATTGAGGTAGGCCGAAGGCCGTCACGTAATTTATTTCCTTTCAGTTGGATTGACGATTCAAGTCGTCAATCCAACTGAAAGGAAATAAATTACTCGGAGAAGTAGCTGGCCGAATAGACCTCCACTTTGGTATCCGTGCTTTTCCAGCAGTCCCCACCCATGCCCCCTTTCAGGCAGAGGTGTTTCAGAAACATCTCCTTTTCGGGAAGCTGTTCCCAGACCTGGGGGAGAAAGGTGGACCGGTGCCAGTCCCTTGAAAGGATGACGCCGTGAACGCCGGGTTCAAGCTGTCTCTTGAGGTCTTCCCCGTTTTTGAAAATTAATTCCTCTGGCAATGTTAACACGCTGATTTCAATTTCGATGGTATCGAGCTCTTTGAGGGTGAGGGGTGAGAATCTGGGATCCCGAAAGGCGGCGTTGGTTGCATTTTCCGAGACATTGTCGATGAGGGCCTGTTCGGGTTCGATGGTGCCGATGCACCCCCTGAGTTCCTGATTTTGATGCAGGGTTACAAAACAGCCCTGATTTTCAAATAATGCCGAAGAAAGCGAATCAGGCCGTTGGAGGTCTTCCCTGCTTTTCAGCATGGCGGCAATTTCGTGGCGAGCCAGGCTTAGTAGAAATGCCTGATCTGAAGTCCTCAGTTCCGACATGGGCCTTTCCTGAACAAACATTCTTAAAATTAGAAACGCTCAATTCAGCTGAAGAAGGCAAACTTAATATACAACCCCAATGCCAGCCACGCCAGAAAACAGATGATGTAGCTCATCCAGTCCACCCTGCGTGTGGCCATTCCGTGCTTGTCGACCATCCCGACCCTTTTTTTGCACCACGGACAAATTTCCACATTCAGGGGGATATGCACATAACAGTTAGGGCACTTCTTACTTACTTGGGGTACCTTTTTGATGATAATATCATCTTGTGTTTTCATGTGCCTGCCTAATCTGATGCGTCATGGGACCTGGTTCAAAGTTGTATGGGTGTTGATCATTCAACAACCCCTTCCTTGATGGTAATCTCACTGTTGTCTTTTATCTGTTGCAGCCACGTACTGAACGTTTTCGACTGCTTGCTTGCCAGGAGGGTTTCTTCAATCTGCTTCCTTTCTTTATCAAATTCTTCGGCATCAGGCAACTTTCTATTTTTCAGGCGGATCACATAGGTGCCCTTGGTGCCCTTGAACGTCTTTTCCGGCAGCGGTTTCTCATCAGAAAGCATGAACGCGGCGCTCGATATTTCATTTTCATACCCTAATTCGGGAATCGACGCATTACGTTTAAAATACCCGGTTGCGGTAAACACCGCTTTGGTTGCCTTTTCCCCTTGGGGATCATTCTTCAAGGCCTCCAGCAGCGCTCCGGCATCCTCTTCCGCCTTCTCCTGCTGTTTTTCTTTTTTCCGGTCGGCGATGACCGCTATTTTCATTGTTTCGAGTTCGGGAATTTTTCCCGGTAGGGTTTCGATAACCTGTATCAGATAATAACCGTCTGATAAGTCCTGTATTTCACTGATTTGGTTCAGTTCCAGATCAAATGCGGCAGCAATGAATTTAGTGCGTTCCGCGACCCCCTGCAACGATTTTCCCTGCCGGTCGAATTGACCTGTTTTTATCACCGTCAGGCCTGTATCCTTGGTGATCTCGGCCAGATCATCCCCTTCAAGAGTCTGATCGTAAAAGGTATCTGCAGCTTCATAGGCCAGATTATCGGCTTTTTCATTGGCCAGTTTGTTCTTGATTTCATTTGTGGCCTCTTCCAAAGACTTGGTGGTGGCTTCATTGACCTTTTCCACCAGGATCAGGTGCCAGCCAAACCGTGTTTTGACGGGTTCGCTGACTTCCCCCGGCGACATGGAAAATGCTTTGTCCGCAAAGGGCGCCACCATATCTTCCTTTTTAAAGGCTCCCAGATACCCCCCGTTGTTCTTGGAAGGGCCCTCCGAGTACTGTTCGGCCAGTTCGGCAAACAATGCGCCTGCCTTATATTTGTCCAGGATTTCGACGGTTCTGACCCGGGCCAGTGCCACTTCCTCCTCTGCTGCGTCCTGGGCGACTTTTATAAGGATGTGACGCGCCTCCACGGTCTTGGGCTTGTCGAATTCCCGGGAATTGGTATCGTAGTATTCCTGGATTTCGCTTTCGGTCACGACAGTCTTGTCTTTGTACGCTTCCGAACTGAACCGAATGTATTGAACATTGACCATGGGGTCGGTCTTATAAGCTGTCTTGTTCTCTTCAAAATAGGCCTGAACCTCCTCGTCCGACAGGGTGATATCCTTGTAAGTATCCGGCTCGAACACCACATACTCAATATCCACAGAGGTATTTTGGTATTGGTAGTATGCATTGGCCTCACCTTCGGAGACCTGGACATTGCTCCCCACATATGACCGCAGTTTGCCGGTGATCAGCGTGTCTCTCTGCATTTTTTCAAACCCTTCGGGCGTCAGGCGGTTGAACTCCAGAATCCGTTGATACAGACGCCGGTCGAATTGGCCATTGGTCTGAAAGGAAGCAATGCCCGTAATGGAATCCACAACCTCCTCATCGGTGACCCTAAGTTTCAGTTTGGCGGCTTCCTGGAGTATAAGGGTTTTATCTATCAGCTGATCCATGGCCTGCTGGTCAAGGCGCAGCATTTTGATTATCTCTTCATTAAGGTTGTTGCCAAAGCGCTGCCGCATCTGCTCTAGCAGCGCGTTATAGGCCTGGTTATATTCCTCAGCGATGATGATATCGCCGTTCACGCTTGCCACAAGACTGCCCTTTCGGCTGCGGAAGCTTCCCACGCCCCAGAACACAAATACAATGACGATGGCGCCCAATAGAATCTTGATCAACCAGCTCGTTGCATGTTTTCGCATCAAACTCAGCATTAGATTTCACCTCATGTTATTTAGTAAGCCATACAATAAAGTCTTTGAATTTATTTTTTAGTTTGGTTTTTGTCAACATTTCATTAGAAACAATTGTGGTTCACATCTCCCGAATAAGTATTTCACATTTTGTCCAATTTAACATATTTGGCAATACTTATCATATTGTTTCTAATGTATAACCTGGATTGGGCGATTGTTGAGGTTGCCGCAGGTACAAGGAAGATGCTGTTTCGCTGGTGAAATAAAGATTGACAGACAATACTCTTTTTGTTAGTTCCCCCCTTATCAATGGGGCTGTAGCTCAGCCGGGAGAGCGCATGACTGGCAGTCATGAGGTCAGGGGTTCGATCCCCCTCAGCTCCACCAAATAATAACAAAGGGTTAGCTTAATTCAGCTAACCTTTTTTCATTGGTGGAACCATGACTGGTCCTGAAAGAAGAAGCACCCACAACCGAAGAAAGTATTCCGAAAGAAGAGAAGATAAATATATATTTTCAGGGTCAACTCCTTTCCAAATAGCGTCATAGAAACTATGCTTTTCAAAGAGCATGAGCAGGGTCAATTATATGGCCCTGCTTTTTTATTTCTCCCAATAATCTATATTCTGCGTATCGCATTTATCTGTGTGGACGTTCAGTGTTTTGATTTTACCATGTGTTGCTTCTTCTGAAACTATTGATGTCCAAATAAAAGGTCTTGATGACGGTGTTAAAACATCAAAACAACAGGATTATAGGGAAGCTGTGTTGTTTGCAAAAAGAGAGGCAATTGAGAGGGCTGGGGTTAGTGTACTGGTCAAGTAAAATCGGACACCCATTTTTACTATACCAGCCAACCTGATCAGGCTATCCCTCCAAATTGTGTTATTAGTTAGAATTAGGGAAAAATAATTCTCTAACCATACCCTTACCAATGTAAGGCCAAAGAATGCGATAGTCACTCCTTTCATAACGGATTCGACCTGCAACAATAGACATACTAATGCCTGCCTTTAGCGATAGGTCTAATACATCCCCTATCTTTGCTGTGTTACGCGCTGGATGGATATTCCATAATTTGCTTGGTATCAGGGATTCCATAGCTAACACATCAGCTTCATTTTCTATTTTATCTTGAGTTTCTTTTAAATCAAGGTCGTCTATAATGCATTGGCCATCTACGCTGTACACATGACCCAATATTAAATGAGACAATTCATGAGAGAGTGTGAACCAAAAGTTGTCGAGCCTATCATACCTAAGACTAATTGCTATTATCGGCTCACCCTTTGTGTTTATCAGCACAGCACCATCTAAATATGTTCGCTTAAAATGAGGGATGATAATTAATTTTATGCCTTTTTTATAGAGAAACTCTTTTGCTTTAAGTGGCCCATCAGTTAATACACTTAAATTAACCACCTCTCTAATGAAGTCCCGGTCCAATATATCTGGATCGAATTTTTCCTCACATTTTATTTTTTCTGCCTGAGCTAAAACACCTAAAATCCATGCATTGATTGCATAAGAATCGTCTTTTTTGTTACGCCTGGCACCTTGGCGCAAACATGCATGCATTTTGTCCGTGAAATAAGAATCAGCGCATGCTTGAGAGGCGAGATCACGCATTATCTCTTCTGCTTGGGTCAAAGGATCAAATCCTGTTACCCAACCACGATCACCTATTTCCGCGATGGGGAAGCTATCCCAATTGACAGCTTCCCCATCAATAGGGAATTTCATATCATCCGAAATTAATATCTCTGCAGGTATATTTAAGTGGGCATGTAATGAGCGTATCATCGATAGCGAAAGATTTCTCTTGCCACTCAAAATCTCAGAGACTTTTGAAGGACTGCCTATATAAGGCACCAGATCGGTCTGCTTCATATCCCTTTGTTCCATAACAAAGCTAATTGCTTCGATAGGGGATGGAGGTGGAACGGGGTGATTCTCTTTTTCGTACACGCTAACCAAAGTGAGTAGGACATCGAGTTCATCCCCTTCGAGAGTATCTGACTCGGCACCCCAGAGCAATTCAATGCGCTCAATAGCCTCATCGTATGCCAACTCTGTATTAACAGGGCGGATATTCATATTGCACCTCCGAAGGGTTTATTTTGTCGTATTCTTTATGCCAGCCAAACCATTTGACAAAGACGGCTTGGCGATGAAAATCAACAGCGGTTATTAGCCGAAAATGATTACCTTTGATATTAAAAATGACTCGATCCGGTTGAACAAAGTCCGCATGTGGAAACATTTCTTTCAATGCTGGAAAATGTTTAAACTCATTTCCTTCCATG
>JAOZRT010000385.1 GCA_029940035.1 Desulfobacterales bacterium | reverse complement strand
ATCGTTTTCACAATTTAATCATCAAGGCGCAAAAGGAGGGTGCAATGAAATTTCTAAAAATCGACATGTCATCACAAAGCATATCCACAACGGAAGTGCCTGAGGAATACGCCGGACTCGGCGGCCGCGGGCTGACATCCATCATGATCAACAATGAGGTTCCCGCTACCTGTGACCCGCTGGGACCGGAAAACAAGCTGATCATTGCACCGGGTTATCTGACCGGAACGGCTCTGGTAAATACCAGTCGTCTCTCCATTGGCGCCAAGAGCCCTTTGACGGGGGGCATCAAGGAGAGCAACGTGGGTGGCACGGTGGCTGCGGACATCGCCCATCTGGGGATTACGGCAATTATCGTGGAGGGTAAGCCATCCGATGCCAAGGCCCTGTACCTGCTCAAAATCGATGCCGAAGGCAATGCAGCGCTTCTGGACGGTTCCGCCTACAAGGGTGTGCGGACCTATGAACTGGTGCGGCAGCTCAAAGAGGCCCATGGAGAGAAAAACAGTATTACCTGTATCGGTCCGGCCGGAGAGTTTCTGCTGACCTCCTCCTCCATTCAGACCACCGATGCGGATGGACGCCCCTGCAGGGCTGCTGGCCGCGGTGGCCTGGGCGCGGTTATGGCCTCCAAGGGCCTGAAGGCCGTTATCGTGGACCGCGGCGGCAAGGCCACCGACCCGCTGGCAGATGCCGACGTGTTCAAGGATTGTGCAAAGCTCTATGCCAAAGCCGTCCGGGACGATGATTTCACCCCCGCACTGGCCGAGCTGGGCTCTGCCGTTCTGGTGGCGCCCATCAATGCCGTGGGCGCTTTCCCCACGCGCAATGCCCGTGAAGGCCAGTTCGAAGGCGTTGAAAAAATAACCGGTGAGGCTATGGCCGAAGTCATTAAAAAACGCGGCGGTAAAAATGCCCACATGGGTTGTGCCCAGTGCGTGATCCGCTGCTCCAATGAATACGTGGATGAAAAGGGTGCGTATGTCACCTCATCCCTGGAGTACGAAACTATCTGGTCCATGGGGGGCATGCTGGGTAACGATGACCTGGATTCCATCGCCAGGCTCGATTTCCTGTGTGACGACATCGGGCTCGACACCATCAACACGGGTGTGGCCGTGGCCGTGGCCATGGACGCCGGTTACAAACCCTTTGGCGATGGCCAGGCCGCCATCGAGATGGTGGAAGCTGTGGCCGAGGGCACTGAAATGGGCAAACTGATCGGTCACGGGCCGGGAGCCGTGGGCAAACATTTCAACCATGACCGGGTGCCGGTGGTCAAAAACCAGAGCATAGCCGCCTACGATCCCAGGGCCATTCAGGGCATGGCCGTAACCTATGCCACAACGCCCATGGGCGGTGACCACACCGCCGGCTGGGTGGTGGCCGACAACCTCGAGGATTTCGGCGGGACCCTGGATCGATTTTCCGCCGAAGGCCAGGTGGAGAATTCGAGGAATTCGCAGCTTCACATGGCAGTTGTGGACACGGTAGGTATCTGTGATTTTGCCCAGAGCGGTTTTGGTGCGGGCCTGGACAACGTGTGCAAGATGGTGGCAGCCAAACTGGGCAAGTCCTTTGGTGAAGACGACTGGGCTGCCCTGGGGGTGCGCATCTTGAAAGCGGAGCGGGAATTCAACCGCAATGCGGGTTTCACCAACAAAGACGACCGTCTGCCCAAAATGTTCTACGAAGAACCCCTGTCGCCCCACAACAAGGTGGTGGTCGTCACCGATGAAGACATGGACAGCACCTGGGATTTTTAAGGTGCCGGCAGGACAAACCGAGACCACAAAGGCACTAAGGGCAAAACGCTTTTGGTCTCTTCGCGTCTTTGTGGCTGAAAATATTATATTTAAGATACGTGGATTGGACAATGGAGATACAGGTCAGACTGTACGGTATGCTGGGCAGGGACCTGTCCGGCCACGATCCCGTGAAGGGACTGTCGCTTGACATCCCGGAGGGGTCGAGTGTCCGGGAATTGATTGAACACCTGAAAATACCGAGAAAGAAAGTGGGCATCATCTCCGTGGACGGCAGTCTCGCAAAAGATACCAGAATATTGCAGCCCGGGGATTTTGTGTGCCTTTACCGGCCAATTTTTGGAGGATGAGCGGAATCCGGAGTGCGGAATTCGGAATGCGGAATGGGTGACGGAGCCAGAGGTCGGAGAACGGGTACGATAGTGGTCGGTAGTCAGTGGTCAGCGATCAGACCGAATTAACGTCCAACATCGAACACTGAACATCGAACCTTTTGGCCCTTTGCTTTTGGCTGAATGCCCCGAAAAACTGAATACAATATGCTGACAAACCACATTCGAAGTTGGATGTTGGACGTTGGATGTTCGATGTTCATTTTTGGAAAAACAAATATGGAAGACAGGTTGATAAAAGTCTAAAAAAAGGTGACAACTTTTAGTCAGGACTTGACCGAATAGAAAAACGAAATAAAACACCCCCGTATTTTTATAAAATGCGGGGGTGTTTTATTTCTTAGGCGTCCATGAGAGAAGATGGCTTCCCCTTGGCCTTGCGGTCCGCAAGCAGGTTGTCCAGCCAATCCGGATCCATCTCCGGCACCGACGAAAGCAAAAGATCGGTGTATTCGTGATGGGGCGGCGTCAGGATCTCCTTCTTGATACCCTGCTCCACTATCCGGCCCTGCAGCATGACCACGATTTCGTCGGAAATGGCCTTGACCGTTGCGAGGTCGTGGGTGATGAAAAGATAGGAGACCTTGAGCTCGTTCTGGAGGTCCTGCAGAAGTTTCAAAATATCTTCGGCAACCAGCTGGTCCAGGGCTGAGGTGACTTCATCGCAAATGATCAGGTCGGGCTCGGCAGCCAACGCCCGGGCGATGCAGATACGCTGTTTTTCGCCGCCCGAGAGCTCCGGCGGATAACGGTCGTAATACTTCTCCGACAGTTCAATCTTTTCCAGCAGTTCATAGACCCTTTTTTCACGATCTTTTTCATTCATGCCAAAGTAGAATTGCAGGGGTCGTCCGATGATCTTGTGGACCCTCTGCTTGGGGTTCAGGGCGGTGTCCGGCATCTGGTAGATCATCTGCATCACGCGCAGCTGCTCCTTGGGCCTTGACTTGAGGTCCCGCGTCAGTTCGCTGCCATTGTATACCACGCTGCCCTCGGAGGGCGGCAGCAACCCGGTGATTACCCGGGCCAGGGTGCTTTTGCCGCTGCCTGACTCGCCCACCAGGGCCACGGTGCGGCCCCGCCTGATTTTCAGGTCGATATTTTCGAGGACATTGACCGTGCCGGTATAGCTGGCAGTGACATTATTTACTTCCAGGATGATATCTTTTTCACTCTGGGCCAGGTCCTTGTCTTCCTTGAGGGTCCTTACCGATAAAAGCTTGCGGGTATACTCTTCCTTGGGAGCGGCAATCATTTCGCGGGCGTTGTTTTCTTCCACCAGGTTACCGTAGCGCAGCACCATGATGCGGTCGGAAATCTGGGCAACGACAGCCAGGTCGTGGGTGATATAAATGGCGGCTGTGTTGAACTGCCGCACGATGCGCTTGATGGCGGCAAGCACCTCGATCTGGGTGGTGACATCCAGGGCGGTGGTGGGTTCGTCGAAAATGATGAGATCCGGCCTGCAAGCCATGGCCATGGCCACCATGGCACGCTGCAGCTGGCCGCCGGAAACCTGGTGGGGATACCGGTAGCCGATGTGATCAGGGTCGGGCAGCAGCAGCCGCTCATAAATGTCCTTGGCTTCCTTGGCGGCATCCTCGAAACTCATGACGCCGTGCTGCACCGGTGCTTCGGCATACTGCTTGATGAGGCGGTGGGCCGGGTTGAAGGAGGCTGCGGCACTCTGGGCCACGTAGGCGATACGGTTGCCGCGGATTTTGCGCAGCACATCCTTGGGCGCCCCGAACAGCTCCTTGCCGTCAAACACTATCGAACCCGATGAAATTCTGCACCCCTCGCGCGTGTAAGCCATGGAGGCGATACCCATGGTGGATTTCCCTGCGCCGGATTCGCCGATTAACCCCAGCACTTCACCCCTTTCAAGGGTAAGGTCGATGCCTTTGATTATGGGGTTCCACTTTTCGTCGCTCATCCCTTCGATGTAGATTTTGCGCATTTTCAGCAATGGTGCCATA
>JAOZRT010000384.1:0-2500 GCA_029940035.1 Desulfobacterales bacterium | reverse complement strand
TAATACCGTGGGAAGGCGGAGTTATTTAATATGGATAAGTCAATACTGGCATATATCGCAGGTTTTCTTGATGGTGATGGAAGTATCATGCTTCAAATTAAACCAAGAAAAGATTGCCGGTATGGTTTCCGACTCTGTTCAGCTATTGTCCTCTATCAGGATTCCAGTCACGAGGAAGATTTAGAGTGGATGCGTGATCAACTTGGTGTTGGTTACATATCCCGTCGTAATGATGGAATCAGTGAGTGTCGATTTGATGGACATGAACGAGTAGCGACAGTTTTAGGTCAGCTTGGACTTTACATTAGGTTCAAGCGTAAGCAAGTTGCATTGATGTTAGAAGCATTGGATAAGTTGAAAAGCGTACAAACGCCTATTGTTTTTCTGGAGGTTTGTCAATTGGCTGATCGCTTGTCTGAAGCTAACTACACGAGTCGGAGAAAGCACACTGCTAAAACCGTGGAAACGACTTTCCGTAGAAAAGGACTTTTGTCCCCGTAACGACTGAGGCTTTATGCCGAGATGGTGGTGTCTGGCTGTGAAACAGCCTAATTGAGTGCCATCATAACACGCCAGCCCCTACTTTGCTGTTTCAGTGAAGAGGGTGAAGATATAGTCTGTGCCTGTTAGAAATACAGGAATTAAACGACGAGAGGACCGGAATGGACGAACCAATGGTGTTCCAGTTGTCGCGCCAGCGGCATGGCTGGGTAGCTATGTTCGGCACGGATAACCGCTGAAAGCATCTAAGCGGGAAGCCAACCTCAAGATAAGATATCCCCTCTGCATGGAAACATGCAGACTAAAGACCCCTTGAAGACTACAAGGTTGATAGGCCGGATGTGTAAGTCCAGTGATGGATTCAGCTTACCGGTACTAATAGGTCGTGAGGCTTGGCCACAAATTTGACATAAATATTCTGAACGTTTTTATGTGCTTACATCCAGCTTGGGAATTGAAAAAAAACAGGATCAGAAATTTGCTTCGCAATTTTTTTCCGGTGATAATGGCAAGGAGGTCACACCCGTTCCCATTCCGAACACGGCAGTTAAGCTCCTTTGCGCCGATGGTACTGCTCGGGCAACTAAGTGGGAGAGTAGGACATTGCCGGAAAATCTTCATATAAACCCGGATTCAGAAATGAATCCGGGTTTTTTTGTTTCAAAGTTTGCACCGCGTCAAAACGGGCTGGGCACGTTGATCCTCCAAACATTCCGGGTCTCCCAGGAAATGGAATTATACAGAAGCTGGATAACTCCCCATGTCGGAACCGAGTTCCCCATCCATGTCCCCTCAAAATCGGAATTATGCAGAAGCTGTTTAACATGTCATATGGAGTGTCATCCAGACAAACTGAAAAAAAATGAGGGGCATGAGGAAAAAAGTCTTGACGGAAAAGTGAGTCAGGTATCCTCAGTTGATGACCGGACGCTGACGAACCGGGTCTCGCAAGTGGCCTTAGAAAGACTTGAGCCGTAAGTAGCAACAGCCCCACATGTGCTTAAAAAAGGAGAAGGAAACGTATGCATTTAAATAAGAAGAGAAGGATGTTTAAAAGTCTGATTATAACACTCTTTTTGTACCTATTGGTTGTATCGGCTTATGGAGAAGATATTAATGTTTCCCTGGCTTTATTACCACCTGTGATTAATAAAGATGAAACAGGCATTTTGGCAAATTTTATTAGGCTCTTGGACGCAGAGTATAATGGTGGAACTTTTTCTATCGAGGGTGTATATCCTTTTAAAAGATCAGTAAATTATGTTGGTAAGAAATCGGATTTGCACTGGCCCTCTTTAGAAAAGCCTGATGGATTAAAAAACAAATCTTTAATGTATTCAACGGAAACATTTTATAAGGTCAATTTTGTTCTTTATACAAAAAAAGGAGCAAGCGTCGATATAAATAATTTACAGCGGTATAAGATTGGAACTCAACTAGGTCAGAAAGATTATTTTCCTTTTAAAGTTGAAGAAAAAACCAGTTTAGAAAATAGTCTTAAAATGGTAGATGCAGGAAGATTAGATGGATTTATTTTTTCTATGTTTGAAACTGATAGTGCATTAAAAACGACAAATTTGAAAACAATCGAAAGACAATTATATAAAAAAATCAATGTCAAAATGATATTACCCAATAATCCAAAAGGCAAAAAAATTGATAATATTATTACATCAATTATGAAAACATTAAGGAAAAACGGGGAATATGAAAAACTCATGGGTTTTTTAATTAATGCGGAATTTAAGAAATAATATCGTAAAATCGGCATCCTTTTTTGTCCTGTACACAGAAAGTTGGGCCCTTGAATCACCAAAAGATATTTTTCCTGATTTTGGGCGGAATACCCGGCCTTCATCTCTGACCTGTGGACAAAAAAATGAGTGGGAGAGAAACCCGGCTTTTTCTTGCAGGAGTCGGCCCGTTCGGGAAAAAGCCGGGTTTTTTGGCATCCTTCATTTTGCCTGAAAAGTAGTTTGCACTTTCGGGTGAATTGAGG
>JAOZRT010000383.1:1691-4155 GCA_029940035.1 Desulfobacterales bacterium | reverse complement strand
CGGATCTTATAACTCAAGTTGAGACTACTCCCATATGTCGAGGAATCAAAATCGAGTATCAAAAGATCGGAAGCATGCCACGACCCCACCGGAATCCATTTATCATCGCCGGAATTGACGAGGCTGAATTCCCATTCATGGGTTGGCCATGCAGCTGACCACGGGGTTCCTGTTCCCTTGACCACACGGTAATTGCCATCGCTGTCCATGCTGATTTGATCAATGCTGCCCTGTGTGTAATGCAGGTAAATAGAGCCATCTGGGGTGGCATCGTGGCCCCACCCGGTTGTATTGTGGACGGTGATGCCTGCATTTCTAAAGGCATGTCCATATCCGAAGGCAAAATCCGGGCCCGGCCCTGAAGAGCTGCCAGGCTCATGAAATCCCACCGCTCTGATAAAAAGATCTTTTCGATCCGGATCCAATCGATCGTGCTCCAGATCCCCCCCGATATTCAAGGTGTAAATAATACCGCGATACTCCTCGAAGTGACTGAAGTCATCACCCAGGGATGATGTATAGGCACCGGGATCGTCGAACAGGATGGCATCGGTGTCCGCATTTGGATCGAGGTCAGCCGGGTTGATGCTGTTCAATGTAATAGGATCACCATCCATATCCCAGCTACTGCCTATGCCGTTTTTGTTCGACCCGTTCGGCACCCAGAGTTGGCCTAGATAGTTTCCGGAAACCGGATCGGTCACCAGAACCTTAGCCGAACCACCAAAGTCGAAGCTGTGCAGATAGCTGATATAGGTTCCATTTCCCTGGTCGACGGTGTTGACCGTTCCCTGGCTGAAGCAATTGCGGGTTTCACATTCGCTTAGATCGTTCAGAGGATTCCCGGAAATACCAAAATCAGGCCCATTGAAGTTGTCAATGCCTCGGGCCTCATCATAATACCATGACGGGTATTGATGACTTACCAGATCCTTGGGGTTCGGATCGTTTACAGCCCTGCCGGGATGGTTCGACGTCTGCTTCAAGCTGAAAATGGCCGAGGCTGGTGCTGGGCCATGCTCCGGATTCCAATCCGCTTTTATGATGACGCTTTCACCATAGCGCGGCAGCCAACCAGCGTCTGCAGGCAATCCGGTTCCCGGATCAATCATGGAAAGGGTAAAGGCAAGTGTCTGCGGAACATTGGGGTGGGTGCCGTTCTGGAATTCATCGATATTAAAAATAAAATCCCCGTCATCATCCGCACCTGGGTCTGCGTCAGTTGACGATCCTGCAAAATATTGCTCTTCCCACCAATTGGGCAAAAGGTCCCTATCAATATCCGGATTTAGACAATCCGGTAGATAATACCCGACCTTTTCACCCGTAAGATAGACGTTCTCCAAACTGTATATCTGCGGTGTACTGGAATCACTATATGCGTCGGAACCGCAGGCAATTTCATCATCATTGGTGAACTCATCCCCGTCGGCGTCCAGTTGGGCCACGATTCCCTGTTCAACGCCCAGGTTGGAATTGTCTTCCTGGGTACTGGTTACACCCGTATCTTCGGCATTCTGGGTGACGTCGATGCTGGCGCTGCTCGGGTTGCCGAATATATCGTAGGCTGTGATAATAATTTCATTCAGGCCATCACACAAGTCGACGGGACCGGTTGTCCAGCTATCGGTTCCATATGCAAGCCCTTGTATCGTTTCAGTTAACTTGGGCCCATCCGGATCAGCCGGATTGGGACAATCGGCAACCCGTTCCCAGGCAACATGATCCAACTGGGTGTCGTCGCCGGCCAGGCCGCTAAAGGAAATGGCCTGCAGGGTGGTGGTGTAGGTTTCCTGGTTTGTCGGACTGATCACCGTAAGGGATGGATTTGCATTGTCCCTGATGATCGTGAGGGAATCAGTAGCCTTATAGGTCGTTGTGTCCACCGTGCCCTCGGCAATCACAAATACGACATTTCCTCCGGAACTGAGGCTAAAGTTTATCAACAGCCAGTTTCCGGCAGCATCCAGATAGCTTCCGTCTGAGTAGGTTTGACCTTTGATTAACTGGCGGCCATCTGAAAATTCCAGTTTGGAGACATTGGTCGATATTCCAGATAGAGGATGGGTTACGGTGTTTGCGAAATAGGGACTATGATCCGGGTTGGTTATGGCGACATACACGGGCACGGTCGGATCGGATCCCTGTAAAAACTCCTCAAGGTTGCTGATGCCGTCCCCATCGTAATCATCATCTGGCAGGAATTGATCATAATTGCCCACGCCCACGATCGCTTCTTCCCATTCATCGGGCATGCCATCATCATCGACATCTTTAAATCCTGCGGTCTCATAAGCACCCAAATCCCAGGTGAAGCCCTTGGGTCTGGTCAAACCCTCAATGTCAAGGCCGGGCTCTTCGGCCGTGGTGGCATCGATACAAAGCGATGTTGACTTGAGCGTGTAGTCGTCGTTATCGGGATCGTTAAAACAAGTTCCGAAATTCACAGAAGTACAGAAACCGA
>JAOZRT010000383.1:0-1681 GCA_029940035.1 Desulfobacterales bacterium | reverse complement strand
TGATCCACTGAAATGTTGGTCAGCGGCAGGTCGATCTGGTTAACGTTGCCAATATTATTTTCGATAAGATTCTGCGGCTCGAAATCACCTTCAAGGCAAATGTCATAAGGGCAATTCAAACTCGTATCGTTTCCATAGAGGATATTGTACATCACCATGGGCAAGGCCCCGTCTTCTATGACGAGACCGGCGCCATTGGCCGTTATGGTATTGCTGGCAATGGTCACGTCGCTGATGAATGACAATCGAATACCCTCTGGGTTATCGAAAATCAGATTGGATTGTATTTCGGTGCCGGTTGCCTCATCCACGTAGATACCGGCGCAGCCATTGTCGTGAATCCTGCTGTTGCGGATAAAACCGGAGCCATTCAGAATGGCAACCCCTGCATAACCGCCTATCTGCACATCAAAATTGTTGTTAACGACAACACTACCCTCAAGAGAATTTCCAAAACCAGACATAAAGGCAACGCCATGTCTGCCATTGCCGTCTATCAGCATGTTTATGAAGCGGTTGTCATCAGGTGTTTCATTACAACCGTCCACCAGAATGCCGTCCAATGTGTTCAACTTAATCCAGCCGTTTCGAACCGTGTTGTTGGAGCTGCCGGCAATGACTCTCAGACCGGTCTCACAACCATAAATCTGTGTGTCACCCAGATCGATGTCGAGTAAATATCGTTCCGCAATATCCATTCCGATGGAACAGTTAAAAATTTCAACGCCGCTCAAATTCACACAAACACCGTCGGCCATAAAACCGACCCCTACCTCGAAGTTGCTGATGATCATTCCGTCCAGCAGAAGACCGGTGGCACCTTCATGGACCATCAGCCCGTATTTTCTGTCAATACCCGTTCCGTTAAGGGTAATTCCGACCAGCTGGTTCCCGTTTCCTGAAAGAAATCCCAAGCCGCTGCCATCATTTACATCCGGTGCTTTGAGGGGATCAATGTCACCATTTGTGTCGTAGCCGCCAACTAGGTTGTTTTGCCCCTCCAGAACAAAATTGGTGCCATTAAAGAGAACCGTTCCGTACTGAACCACATTGCCGTGGCTGCCTTCCGCCATCCAGATGCCGGTCGCGTTGTTTTCCACGATATTGCCTTCAATGCGATTGTCGCTGCCCTCCATCAGTGCTATGCCTGCACCTGCATTATTCTTTACGATGGTTCCGGATATCAGGTTGTCGCCAGGGGCTTCACCACAGGCCTCAAAGCGGATACCTTCCCCAAAATTATTAGAGACATCTCCATTGAGTACTGTATTGTTGGAGCTGCCGGCCCTGAAAAGAATCCCTGCGTTGGTACAACCTGTAATTGTCGACAGGTCATTTCCTGTTCCCAAGTCCACGGTTGTCATGAAATTTTCCAGAAACTCGATACCCATGGCACATCCCTGGATTACGGTTCCCTCCAGTGCAATTCGACTCCCGTCGGTTTTAAATCCAAGGCCTACATTCAGCCCGTCGATGGTACTGTTCCTGACCGTAAAAGATTCTGCTCCGGGCTGAAGGAGAATTCCATAGTCATGTCCTGCCCCAAGAATAGTTCCACCAACAAAAATATTGTCCGACCCTCCGTTTATTTCTATCCCGACATCGTTGAACTCAAAAGTACCACCAATCACCAAGTTGTCAGAACTGATAGTTTCAATATTTAAGCCCACCCCACATTCAT
>JAOZRT010000578.1 GCA_029940035.1 Desulfobacterales bacterium | reverse complement strand
TGTCCGCCTTTACTCACGCCGGCTGGAACTTTATCAGCAAGCGGGAGTATCCAACACTCTCCTTTTATCTCGTGGCCAACATTTTTGGTACACTGTGTGTATTGCCGATACTCTATTATTACCGTTCCTATATTGGAATGATTCCCTCGACTGTATGGATCTATGTAACCATTTCCGGGTTTTGCCTGGCTGTCTATATGGCATTGCTTGCGGGGGCTTATCGGTACGGAGATTTGTCGATTGCCTATCCGATAGCCCGTTCTCTGCCTATAATATTCGTTACTGCAGGCGCTATAATTATAGGTAGAGATACGGTTCCAGAATGGCCATACTTTATAGGCATGATATCTGTTGTAGCCGGTTGTGTTTTGTTACCGCTCGTAACCTTAGGCGATTTCAATATTAAAAAGTTCATTAATGCATCATGCCTGCTGGCGGTGGCATCCGCAGTATTCATCTCGGGTTATACCATCCTTGATTATGAGGCTCTTCGGTTTCTTAGTGAACGATCTGGTGGCTTTTTTACCCCGGTGAATGCAACCCTCATTTATATGGTATTGGAAGCAATAACATCATCAATCTGGAAGGGGGTCTTGGTGCTAATAAGCCCATATGAAAGGGGGAATATTAAAATAGTATTGCGTAAATCCAAAAGTGCAGCCGCTTTGACAGGGATAGGAATTTATTTAACTTACGGTCTTGTCCTCGCTTCCATGAATTATGTCTCAAATATTGGTTACGTTGCTATATTTCGTCAGCTCAGCATCCCCTTGGGCGCTATTTTCGGCATCCTTCTTCTTAAAGAATCAAGGTATTCTCCGAAAATATTAGGTGTCATCATGATCTTTGTAGGGCTGATTTTTGTAGGACTTGGCTAAGTGTGGAATTGAATTTTGCCCGAATTTCAAAGAGGACATCCCAGATCATAGAATTTTTACTTTTTTGCATTTTAGAAAGAATTGAGATGTCTGTAACGGAATTGCGGTGGACCTGATGAAAAAAGCAGCCATCGTCATCATTGGTGGTGGTTTACTGGGCACCAGTGTGGCGTACCATCTCACCAAACGCAAGGCGTGTGACGTCATCCTGCTGGAAAGGTTGGATCTGGCAACAGCCGCTTCTTCCCAAGCAGCGGGATTAATGTTCGCGATTTCCTCCAAACCGGCCGTTGATC
>JAOZRT010000382.1 GCA_029940035.1 Desulfobacterales bacterium | reverse complement strand
TCGGCTTTCAGCCCGGTGCAACTTTACAGTGCGGCAAGCTTTTTAACAGGTTTTTTAAGGCTTGAAAATATCTTCAAGCCCTAGAATATGGTGAAAATAATCTCTGTTTTGAAGTCCGGTTGTAACACCGCTTGCAGTGATCAATACTTTTTCAACAGTATAGTTTCTTGGGGCTTTGAGAAATTTTATTTTCCGCTCAATCTCTGATATAACGGAAGCACTTATGGGGTTTGCTGAATACTTGCATTCAAACAATGTCAGGACCTGCCCTCTTCTATGGAGAAGAATATCAATTTGTAGCCCCTGTTGACTGGGCTCACTTCGACTTCTTTGCCTGAAAAATGGCCCGAAATTAACAATCTGATGGACATCGCACCCTATACTGTTGAGCAGTGCGGGTAAATTTTTCATACATAACTGCTCAAAGGAAATTCCAAAAAAAATATCCAAGCTCTTTCCTGTAATTTTTTCAAACAATCCCGGATTCGTATTCAAATGGATAATCTTTTTATTGGGCTCCATATATCTGAAATAAAAGCGTAGCCACTCATCCCATAGAACATTCTTTTTGGTTTTTCCTTTCTGCTTCTTCAGGGGGGTAACAGGTGTAAATATCTTCACAAAATCAGCCCGTTCAAGTGTTTTCAAATAGTCGGTCAATCCTCCCCCAGATCCGATTTTCAATTTATCGCTCAATTCTTTTTTTGAATACCCTGAGTGGGCCAGTACCCGTGTAATCCTCTCATATGTGTTAATAACCTTAAACTGTTCTTTGAATATGGTTTCGAATTCCTCAATGAAAAAGCTGTTTTTTTGAAAGCACAACCGATCGATATTGTTTACGAAGGAGGTATGCGGGTCAATTTGCTCTAAATATTTGGGTATCCCCCCAAAAATCATAAGAAATTTGGCTATCTCGAATTCCGAGCGCATGTTCTTAAAGAACAATTTTGATTCAGCAGCGGTCAATGGTTCCAGTTTTATTTCAAATGTTTTTCTGTTATGAAGGGCCTTTGAATGAACAATATGATTCAGGATGAAGTTGGCAACCGAACCACAGATTACCGCTGTCAATTTTACGTTCTTTTTCCAATAGTTGTCCCAATAGTACTTAAACAAGGCAACAAGTTCGCTTCTTCCTGCCGCCATCCAGGGAAACTCATCAAAAACAATATACCACCGCCCTTTTTCAATATGTGAAGTTAGAGCATCAAAGGCTTCATGCCAGTTGCGGGCTAGAATTATCGGAGTATTGGTCTGCTTTGAAAGTTGGAAGGTAAAATGTTCTATCTGCTTTTTCAGCGACACGCCTTGAAGGGCTTCGAGATACAAAGTTTTTTTGTCAGGCGCAGCCTGCTGCAGCAGGGTGCTTTTCCCGATTCGCCTTCGCCCGTAAACAATACCAAGCTCTGCTCGGTTCGAGATAATGGCCTGTTTTATAATCCCTAACTCATATTTACGCCCGATAAACATAAAAATTGTATAGATCGGCAAAGACAAGAAGTCAAGCGATTATTGCCGATCTATCGTTTTTTACCATAGATCGGCAATAATTTCGCCGGAAGCGAACTTATTCAACGCGGCTTCCGTCTTCGATCTCCCAGCTAGCCGGACAAGTCGCCGCTATCTCAGACACCTACTCTCCGTTCTGCCTGCGAACACGAAGGTTCTCCCCTACATGTAGTCTGACATCTCTTCTCAGAACCAGGTCCTTTATATTTTAGATTTCTTTGTGTCCTTTGTGTCTTAGTGGTTGATGGTTTTGCATTCAGCGTCCTACCGATTCAATAAAGCACCCCTCGAACACCGGATCCACACTGTCCTCGAACACACCCATGGGTATGGGTGGAGAGTCGTTGTCACCGGCAATGGCTTCCTTTGCGGATAACATTCGGATTCCAATCCATCGTTTCGTCCGTTTCAACATGTCTGCCCACATGGAATTGCTCCGGCCATGGCCTGAAACCTGGTAAAAATGGGCAAACCGCAAATAAACATTTTCAGCTTTCGCTTTTGCCCAATACCCCTCGTAAGGCTCCATGAGGTTGGCATCATCATGGTAGACCCCATCTTCCCAGCACCAGAGACGAAGGTCGATAAAGGGGTTGTCAATATCCATGAAAAGTGTGGACTGCGGGCCAAAAACAACCTGGCCTCCAGAATCATAAACAACTACCTGTACGTCTTCCCAGTAATACATGGCGTCATTTGGCGGTGCGATCATGTTCCAACCGTTTTGTGTGCCCGGGTTGAAGTTGAGTTTGACGTCGATGTCCATTTCCTTGTTTACCGGGATGCCATTCAAGCTTGCCATCAAATCCTCTCGACACAGGATCCAATAGGCCCTACCCGGCTCTATGATAAGATCTTCGTCTGCCTGTATGTATCTATCCTGATCCGGATCCCAGGCTCCGATACGGTAGTTCCGACGATTGTATTTGATGTTGAAAACAGCCTCTGGATCGGGATTGTTAGGCCAGTGAACAATGGAGATCATGCCAAAGTCGCCTAGAATTTTTCCGGCCTTTATTGCCGGTAGGCTGTCTGTCTCTGGCGTGCCAACCTTGAAGGAAAATTGATTAGACCATAGTGACAGCAAAGTGGTGGTATCCACGTATTGCACCTTCCAGACATACTTCAACCCTGAAACCAAACCGCTGCTGCTAATGGTGTGTTCAGTGAGGTCGGTGGAGGACGTTATCGGCGGTGCCACACTGACGGTATCTGCACGCTTAATCATCCATTTTGTACTCTGATGGGTTTCATCCCCGTCGAGGTCGTCGAAAGTGCTTGATCTGAGAGTAATATCTACATCCTCTCCGAAAACTGTTTCTTTTGGCGGACTCAGTAGTAAGGGTTTGTTGGGCGGGTTGTCATCCGGTCCGCCCTGGATTTTATACGTATATCCCCAGACTTCGGCGCCGGTATCATCGTTAAACGTACCGGTATACAGATTACCGCCATATTCCGCCATGTTCCAGATACTTTGATTGTTTACGTCGTCAAATCCATTGGCAGCTGTTTGGATCCAAATCTCACCATCATATTCCCATAACTCGCCACCATTGGTTTCATTCGAGGTTCCTGCATATAAGCGATTATTAAATACTACCGAGGGATAAGCATTCACATTATTGCTATTCCCAAAGCCGTCCGTATTCACCTGGTTCCAGCCGGCGCCATCGTATTCCCACACTTCACCACCGGTGCCGCCAAAGTTTGTCGGATTGTATGTTCCTGCATAAAGGTTGCCGTTAAACACGGCGAGACCATAAATATCCCAGTTGTACGCATCCCCAAAGCCATCGGTATTTACACGAGTCCACCCGGGATTGTCATATCGCCATACTTCGGCCTGGTCAGTCCCCACATAAAGATTGTCGTTGTACACGGCCATTGTATGGACACCTGTATTGGTGGTATCCCCGAAGCCGTCTGTATTGACCTGGCTCCATGTGGCGTTGAAATACTCCCAAACCTCTCCACCGCCAAGGGCGTAAGTGCCGGCATAAAGGTTGCCATTGTATTCCGCCATAACACTGACTCTCTTGGTACTGGAATCCCCAAAACCATCAAGATTGAACTGACTCCAGTTTGTTCCGTCATATCCCCAAACCTCGGCGCCATCTGTGTTATTATATGTCCCCACATACAGACGGTTATTGTGTACCGCCATTCCTCTCGCATACCAGTTGTTCACATCCCCGAAACCGTCACCTATTAACTGTACCCAGTTTGATCCGTCATATTCCCAGACCTGGCACCCCGTCCCGGGACTGCTGGTGCTCGCATATAGCCGGTTGTTATACACCGCAAGGGCCTGAATACCGGTGTTGTTCACATCCCCAAAACCATCGGTGTTCACCTGGGCCCAGACCCGGTCCGCGTCCTGGGTAATTTTGGCAGCGAAAAAGTCGCCCAGACCTGCATGGGAATCGACGGGTGATCCCCAGGTTCCCCAACTGCTCCCGGCCACGAATATATTCCCATCAGCATCTATATTGATACCGTTGATTTCGTCATAAGCCGGGGACCCCATGAAGGTGTGCCACATAATTTGCCCGCTGGGGTTCAGCTTGACCACAAGGCTCTCCGAATCGCCGGTATAACGACGTATGCGTTGCCGGCAGCATCAACACTGAGGGAACCGCCATAATCCCAA
>JAOZRT010000086.1:14120-15343 GCA_029940035.1 Desulfobacterales bacterium | reverse complement strand
AACCCCGCCGCTGCAATACCGCAATGCTTAGCCTTTTTTTCCAATTCATCGTGGATATACTTGACTTTGAGAGCTGGCGCCAACCCCTTGCAATCAACCAGCAGTGTACCGGCTTTATCCACGTCGACGGCGAAGTCGCGGTCGGCAGTTTTTTCCCAGACTTCAATATCGTCCAACGCCTCCTGGATCGGATTCATCCGGGGGTATTTTTTGAAATAGGCCTCCAGGTATAGTTCTGAAAAATAGACCGCTTCGTCTTTTGTCACAAATTTTCCGGCCGCCGATTCAAGCAGCTGCCGAACCGCTTCGATTTTGATGTGTTTTTTTTCTTCTGTCATGATACGCTCTTTCTCTATAATTTGAATTCATCTCGCTCTGCAAGCAACACTGAATTCAATTTTATATCTTCAAACTAAATTCCTGCAGGGTGCTCTCCGTTGGTCGGCCATCTGCATCCCAGCCCATGCTATCGTAAAATTCGGCAATCATGGGTGCCAGTTCGACCCTGCGGCCCTGAATCGGCCCTTTTTCAATGGGCGTGTTTAAAAACATTTCAGGGAGACTGTCATCTGCGGGACTGGTGCCCTGGCGTATATTGATGATCTTTTCCATGTGCACGATGCGCTCGCCGATGGCGAACAAGTCCTCTTTTGAAATATCAAGGCCTGTTATGGCCTGGATCAACCTGGCTTCCATTTCCAGGCTGAAGTCGCCGATAATGGAAAGGGCCGGCACCTTGCAAAGCCCCAGCGAGTCAATAACCGAACTGACCATCATGCACTTTTTCACCATGGCGCCCTTGCCGCGGGTAGCGGTATAGTCGATCACATCCTTTGTGCCGAACTCTTTCTCAGCCTGTTCGGCGGTGTATCTGAACTCCGGCACCGGATAGACACTGGTGAAATCCCCGCCCCGCATGGATACCGCGTAAGCGAGCGCAATCCCCATCATTCCCCGGGGGTCACCGCCGTAAAGCTCGACACCCTTGACATGGTAGGCATATTTTTCAGCCCCCCGACCGATGATCTCAGCTGCCTGTTTAACGCCCAGGGCCAGGGTATCGCCCAACCCTTCCCGATTTGCGATCTGCCGGATCAGCACTTCCATGACCTGGGCATCACCCCAGGCAAGCGCAATGCCACCGGTATCGTCATCCTGCAGAATGCCCCGCTGATACAGTTCCATGGCAAAAGCGATCACACTGCCGGTGGAAATGGTGTCCA